>JAIESI010000210.1 GCA_019746135.1 Xanthobacteraceae bacterium | reverse complement strand
GGCAGGTTGGCGAATTTCAGCTCGTGCACCGAGACGGTTTCGGCGAGCTGCCGGACCAGCGTCGAGAGCTCGCCGAGCTCCGTGGCGACCGCCTCGGCGCCGGCACGGGCCTTGGCTTCGGCGGCATCGGCGATCTTGTCGCCCTGCGCCTCCAGCGTCGAGGCGCGCCGGCCGAGCTCGGCGACCTGGCGCGCAAGGTCGCCGGTTCCGCGCGAGAGATCGGCGATCTGCGCGCTGAGGTTGGCGCGGTCGCGCAGCCGGTTGCTGGCGGCGTTGTAGATCGCAAGCCCGGTGAAGATCGAGATCGCGATGATCATCGATTCCTGGGCGCGCAGACCCACCAGCAGGTAGAGGACCGCGCCGGCAGAGGCTGCTATCAGCAGCATGCAGACGACGACGAATATGGCGCCAAGGCGCTGCATCGACGGTTCCCAGACCCCGAACCAGCCCAACGGATGATTCGCCCAACCCGCGCTCAATGTCCACGAGGCTTGGCCGGGACGCAAGAAATTTGCCGCCTGGCTGTTCGAAAGCGGCGGGTGTCGCGGTCCGGTGCAATTGGTCCTATAAGGGCGCACTGAATCATCCGTCGTCATTCCGGGACCGCGCGAAGCGCGGGGCCCGGAATCCAGGGCAACGCGGCATGCAATTCCGTTTTCGCTCTGGATTCCGGGTTCGCTCGCTGACGCCAGCGCCCCGGAATGACGGTCGGGGTTTCTCCGGCCTTCAGTCCCGATGACCAAAATCACTGATGCCATCGAGCAACACCCGGTCCGGGTTTTCGCGGCGTTCGCGGTTCTCCATGCCGTGGTGTGGACGGCGCTGCCGGCCCTGTTCTTCCGCAACCTGCCGCTCGATCTGATCGAGGCGCTGGTCTACGGCCGCGAATGGCAACTGGGCTACGACAAGCTGCCGCCGCTGCCGTGGTGGCTGGTCGAGGCGGCGTACCGGCTGTTCGGCGCGGATGCGATTTACTATCTGCTGGCGCAGATCGCGGTGCTCACAGCCTTCGCCTTCGTCTTCATGCTGGCGCGGAACCTCACCGGCGCGACCGGCGCGCTGGTCGCGGTGCTGATCATCGACGGGCTGCACTACTTCACCTTCACCGCGCCGAAGTTCAACCACGACGTGGTGCAACTGCCGTTCTGGGCGCTCGCCGGTACCGCCTACTGGGCGGCGTTGCGGCACGGCCGGATGGTGCACTGGTGCCTGCTCGGCTTCGCCATCGGCATGGCGCTGTGGTCGAAGTATTTCGTCGTGGTGCTGGCCGCGCCGCTGGCGCTGTTCGCCCTGCTCGACCGCGACGCGCGCAAGGTGTTCGCTACGCCCGGCCCCTATGTCTCAGCCGTCGTCGCCTTGGTGGTGATGGCGCCGCACCTCCTCTGGCTGGTCGCCAACGATTTCCTCCCCTTCGCCTATGCCGACGCCCGCGCCTTGCATTTCAAGGGACCGCTCGACTACCTGATCAAGCCGCCGAAGCTCCTGCTTTCGCAGCTCGGCTTCCTCATTCCGTCGCTGCTGATCGCGGCACCGTACCTGCGCCGCGACGTGCGCGCGCATAGCGCGTCGGAGACGCGCGTAAACGCGCTTATGGGCGCGTCGGAGACGCGCGTAAACGCGCTTGTGGGCGCGTCGACAAGCGCGTTTACGCGCGTCTTGGACGCGCTATGGACGCGCGCAAACGCGCTTGTGGGACCGGCCTATGCCGCCGACGCCTTCGACCGCCGCATCGTCGCGCTGCTCGCCTTTGGTCCGGTCGCGACCGTCGTGCTGCTGTCGCTCTTCACCGGCCGCGACACGGTCCCGCTGTGGGGCTACCCGCTGTGGCTGTTCCTCGGGCTCTTCATCGTGCTCAACGCGCGGGTGCTCGACCGCGTCACCGTCGCGCGCATCGTCGCGGTGTGGGGCATCGTCTTTACGCTCACCGCGATCGTCTTCGTCGTCGCCTACGAGGTGCTGCCGCGCACCCGCGACCGCTACATCGCCGCGCTCTACCCCGGCGACCGGCTCGGCACGGAGATGTCGCGCCGCTTCCGCGCCATGACCGGCAAGCGGCTCGACTACGTGATCGCCAGCATGTGGGACGGCGGCAACATCTCGCGTTACGCGCCGGAGCGGCCGCGCGTCTTGATCGACGGCCGCCCGGGCCGCGCGCCGTGGATCGACCTGGGCGACCTGCGCGCCAAGGGCGCGCTGGTGGTCTGGACCGGCGGCGACGGTCCGCGCGGATTGCCGCCCCAGTTCCGCGCCATCGCCGAGGATGCCGAGATCCAGCCGCCGTTCACGCTGCCGATGCGGCTCGGCAAGGGCAGCGTGACGGTGAACTGGGCGGTGCTGCGGCCGCGCCCGGTGGTGGCGGCTCGAAACTGAGGCAGGCTATTCCGCCGCGTGCGCGGTGCCGGTTCGATAGGCCACCAGCGCCACCATGTGATCGCGCAGGTCGGCGGCGATTGCCGGGTCATCGCGGAGAGCGGTCACAGAGCGGGGCGGCGGCAGCGGCTTGCCTTCTTTCGCAAGTGATTCGGCATAGAGCAAAACCGCCTCGCTCGCGTTCAGCATGGCCTCGTCGACGGTATCGCCCGCCGAGAAGCACCCCGGCAGGTCCGGAAACCACAGGCCGATGGCCCGGTCGGCTCCTGCATCCTCGACGACCGCAACATAGTGCGGCATCGGTGCTGCTCCAGCCCAAATAAGGCGGTGCCGCGTGTCCCGGATGCAGTGCAGCGCGTTAGCGGTGCCTTAAGCGCGTTTACGCGCGTCTTCGACGCGCTATGGCTGGTCCGGGACCGTTCCACACATCGCCTTTGGAACGGTCCCGGGTCAGCGGCGCAGCACTTCGTGCCGCGCCGCGCCCGGGACACGAGCGGTCAGGCCAGCGCCTTGATGACCTTGCCCACCTTCTCGAAGATTTCGCCGATCTGGCTTTCGCTGACGATCAACGGCGGCGTCACCGCGATCGAGTCGCCGACGATGCGGAACATGATGCCTTCGTCGTGGAAGCCGCGCTCCATCGCCTCGTAGCCGCGCTTGCCGACTCCGTCGGGCCTGGATGCCAGGTCGATGCCTGCGGTCAGACCCACGCAGCGGATGTCGAGCACCTTCGGCACGCCCTTGAGCGTCATCGCCGCGTCGTACCATGCGGGCTCGATCTTCTTGGCCCGCGCGAACAGGTCTTCCTCGCGATAAAGGTCGAGCGCCGCGAGGCCGGCGGCGCAGGCGAGCGGATGCGCCGAATAGGTGTAGCCGTGGAAGAACTCGACCACGTGCTCCGGCCCGTGCATGAACGCGTCGTGGATCTCGTCCTTGACGATCACGCCGCCCATCGGCACCGAGCCGGAGGTCACGCCCTTGGCAAAGGTGATCATGTCCGGCACCACGCCGTAGCGCTCGGCGGCAAAGGCGTGGCCGAGCCGGCCGAAGCCGGTGATGACCTCGTCGAAGATCAAAAGGATGCCGTACTTGTCGCAGATCGCCCGCAGCCGCTGCAGATAGCCCTTCGGCGCCGGCAGCACCGCGGTCGAGCCGGCCATCGGCTCGACGATCACGGCGGCTATGGTCGTGTCGCCGTGCAGCGCGACGATCCGCTCCAGCTCGTCGGCGAGATGCGCGCCCCATTCCGGCTCGCCCCTGGAGAACGCCTGCTGCTCGCGGTTGTAGGTCGAGGCGAGATGGTCGACGCCCGGCAGCATTACGCCGAACGCCTTCCTGTTGTTGCCGAGCCCGCCGACCGCCATGCCGCCGAAGCCGACGCCGTGATAGCCGCGCTCGCGGCCGACGAAGCGGGTGCGCTGGCCCTGGCCCTTCGCCACCCAGTAGGCGAGCGCGATCTTCAGCGCCGTGTCGGCGGCCTCCGAGCCGGAGTTGCAGAAGAACACGTGGTCGAGGCTCTCAGGTGCCAGCGCGGCAATGCGGCTCGCGAGCTCGAAGGCGCGCGGATGGCCGAACTGGAAGGTCGGGGCGAAGTCGAGGGTGGCGGCCTGCGCCTGGATCGCCTGCACGATCGGGTCGCGGTTGTGGCCGGCATTGGTGCACCAGAGCCCGGCCGCGGCGTCGAGCACGGGGCGGTTCTCCGGGGTGTAGTAATGCATGTCCTTGGCACGGGCGATCAGCCGGGGCCGCGCCTTGAACGCGCGGTTCGCCGTAAACGGCATGAAGAACGCCGCAAGATCGTTGGGCACCGCCTGGGTGGCGGAAGTCTTCTGCGTCGCCTGAGCCATGAACCACCTCGTTGTCCGGACTGACAAAGCAGTATCCACTTTCGCGGATAATGACAAAAGAGGGGGTGGCTGGTACCTAGCGCGGGACTCTCGGCTCGTCATGGCCGGGCTTGTCCCGGCCATCCACGCCTTTCTTTCCTGATCGAAGCAGGGCGTGGATGCCCGGCACCATAGGCGAGCGAAGCGACGCCGTCCTTCGGACGACTATGGCTCGGGCATGACGGCGGATAGATTGCGCCCAAGCAAAGAACGCTGAACACATGGCCGATAAAACCAACAAATTGAAGGCGCGGCTGCCGCGCGGGCTCGCCGACCGCGGGCCGGCCGAAATCGCCGCGACCCGGCAGATGACCGACGCGATCCGTGCGGTCTACGAGCGCTACGGCTTCGAGCCGGTGGAGACGCCGGCGATCGAATACACCGATGCGCTCGGCAAGTTCCTGCCGGACCAGGACCGGCCCAACGAGGGCGTGTTCTCGTTCCAGGACGACGACGAGCAGTGGCTGTCGCTGCGCTACGACCTCACCGCGCCGCTTGCGCGCTATGTGGCGGAGAACTTCCAGAAGGTGGCGCTGCCGTATCGCAGCTATCGCTTCGGCTGGGTGTTTCGGAACGAGAAGCCGGGGCCGGGGCGTTTTCGGCAGTTCATGCAGTTCGATGCCGATACGGTCGGCGGTGCGACGATGGCCGCCGATGCCGAGATCTGCATGATGGCGGCGGACACGATGGAGGCGCTCGGCATTGCGCGCGGCCAGTACGTCGTGAAGGTGAATAACCGCAAGGTTCTCGACGGCGTGATGGAAGCGATTGGCATCGGCGGCGAAGCCAATGCCGGCAAGCGTCTCACTGTCCTGCGCGCCATTGATAAGTTTGATCGCTTGGGTCGAGACGGCGTGGAAATGCTTCTTGGCGAAGGCCGCAAAGACGAAAGCGGCGATTTCACCAAGGGCGCCGGCCTAGATACCGCGAGCGCAAAGCGCATACTCGACTATGTCGAAGTTCAGATGGATGAAGAGGCAGGCGACTTGGAAGGCGTCTTCGACGATTGGCGCAGAGTCGTAGGCACGAGTGAAATCGGACAAGCTGGAGTGAGTGAGCTAGCCCAAATTGCGGAAATGGTTCGTGCATCCGGTTACGGTGCAGATCGTATCAAGATTGATTCCAGCGTCGTCCGCGGCCTCGAGTACTACACCGGCCCGGTCTACGAGGTGGAACTGCTGCTCGAAACCAAGGACGAAAAAGGCCGCCCGGTGCGCTTCGGCTCGGTCGGCGGCGGCGGCCGTTACGACGGGCTTGTCTCGCGCTTTCGGGGTGAACCGGTTCCGGCGACCGGCTTCTCGATCGGCGTGTCGCGGCTGCAGGCCGCGCTGACCATGATCGGTAAACTTGAATCGAAGCCCGCGCCCGGTCCGGTGCTGGTCACCGTGTTCGACCGCGACCGCGTCGCCGATTATCAGAGGATGGTCGCCGCGCTGCGCAACGCCGGCATCCGCGCGGAACTCTATCTCGGCAATCCGAAGAACAATGTCGGCCAGCAGCTCAAATACGCCGACCGGCGCGGCTCGCCCTGCGCGGTGATCCAGGGCGGCGACGAAAAGGCGAAAAACGAGGTCCAGATCAAGGACCTGATCCTCGGCGCGGGTCTCACCGCCATCAAGGATCGCGACGAATATCTGAAGAAGCAGGCCGAGGCGCAGTTCGCGGCGCCTGTGGACAAGCTTGTGGACGCCGTGCGTCAGGTGCTCACGCGCCACGGCGTGTCTTGGAATTGAGTGTGTCTTGGAACTGACATTTTTCCGCTGAACTTTTTTAAAGCTTCGCCGTTACCAAAACGGGGAAACCCCGACCCTGCGGAACATCGTCATCCGCGGGGCATTGTCGTGTCGGCACACACGGACACGCACGAGCACGCACGGATAAGAAACGTCAGGGAGGTTGCCATGACTTCTCCGTGGGACCCTGGGATCGCACAGGCGATGCAGCGGCATGGCGGCAGCCACCATTCGCGTCCGAAGGTGACGGCGCCCGCGACCGTGCCGGATGCAACACCGCCGCGCGAGCAGCCGATGGCGGTGCAGGGCGCACCGCTCGTTCCCGAGGCGCCGCGGCCGGATGAGAGCTTGGACTGAGACCTCGGATTGAGACCCTTTCTCGGATCGTGACCTAAAGCCCGGCGATCAGCTTCTTGAGCAGCGCGTTGAGCTTTTCCTGTTCGGCCTCCGTCAGCACCGACAGCAGTCGTTGTTCGTTCGTCACATGGCGGCCGATCGTCTCGTCGATGACGCGCTTGCCGGCATCGGTGAGCGCGATCAGCTTGCCGCGGCGGTCGTTGGGATCGGGGCGGCGCTCGACCAGCGCGGCGCGTTCGAGGCGATCGAGACGATTGGTCATGCCGCCCGACGAGATCATCGCGGCTTCGTAAAGCCGCGTCGGCGACAGCATGTAGGGCGCGCCCGACCGCCGCAGCGTGGCGAGGACATCGAACTCGCCCGGCTGCAGTCCGACTTCAGCGAACAGCGGGTTCATGTGGTCGCGCATGATCCGTTCGGCCGCGTCGGAGAGGCGCCCGAACAGCGCCATCGGCAGGGCCGGCAGGTCGGGGCGTTCGCGAGACCATTGTTCGACAGCCATCTCAGCACGATCCATCGGCAAGCCCCTCGACATAAAGTATCTTGACACAGAGATACATTGCGAATAGCAACATATCTGAAAGATAAGTAGCGTGCCGCATAGCAACAGTGAAGGAGCAAATGAGATGAGTCGGATGATTTTTGTGAACCTGCCGGTGCGTGATCTGGCGGCGTCGACCGCGTTCTACGAGGCGCTGGGTGGTGCCGTGAACCCGCAGTTTTCCGACGAGCAGGCGAAGTCGGTGATGCTGTCGGACGCGATCGGCGTGATGCTGCTGACGCATGATCGCTATCGCCAGTTCACGGCGCGGCCGATCGGCGACGCGCGGCGCGACAGCCAGGCGCTGATCGCGCTCGGCGTCGACAGCCGCGACGCGGTGAATGCGACACTGTCACGCGCCGTGGCGGCCGGCGGCCGGGCCGATCCGAACCTGGCGCAGGATCACGGCTTCATGTTCAGCCGCAGCGCCGAGGATCCCGATGGTTATATCTGGGAGATCATGTGGGTGGATCCCGCCGCTGTCGCCAAGAGCGCGTGACCGGACGGCGTGCGCAGCAGGAGGCCTTGCAAAAGCGCATCCGGATCGCGCCGGATGCCCTTTCTGTTGGTGTGCGTGAGCGATCGCTAATACTTCACATTGGCGAACATCTTTACGCCCGCGCCCGGCAGCAGCACGTTGTCCTTGGTGAACGACACGGCGTTGCGGATGTCCGCGTTGAGCAGGTTGTTGCCGACCACGCCGACCGTGACCTGCTTCCTTCCGAACGCATCGTCCCTGAGCACCGTGGTGTGGGAGAGCTCCGCCCGCAGCAGGTTGTAGCCGTCAGTCGGCGTCTCGCCGACCGGCGCGACGTCGTCCTGCTTGAACGCGTGCAGCAGGTTCACCCGCGCGAGCCACTCGGCGCTGCGGAAATACAGGCCGCCGCCGATCCGCTGCGGCGGGATGCGCGGCACGTTGGTGCCGTCGCTGAAGGTCGCGCGCACGATGTCGTACTGGCCCTCGATGCCGAAGAAGCCGCGCCACATCGCGTGCAGGTCCCACTGGAACTGGATTTCGCCGCCACGGAACGTGGCGTCCTGCTGCGCGTAGCGGGCCTCGGCCAGTTCCAGCGGCGCGGCGGGGTCGGTCGGCGCGACGCATTGCGTCTCGTCGCAGGTGTTGCCGGTGAGCCGGCGGAAGATGAAGCCGTCGAAGCGCGTGTAGTGGGCGGTCGCCTCGAAGCGGAAGCGCCCGTCGGGCTTGCGCAGGCCCACCTCCACCGATTTCGCCTTCTCGATCTTCAGGTTGGGGTCGCCGATGTCGAAGGTCGCGGTCGCGTCATGCGGTCCGCGCGAGAACAGCTCCGCGGGCCGGGGCGCGCGCTCGACGTATTGCGCGGTGGCGCTGGCAACGAGGCCATACCAGGGCAGGTTCTGGATCAGGCCGACGCTCGCGTTCTTCGGCGTGAAGCGCAGGTCCTGCGACTGCGATGGGCCGATCGCGGTGGTGTCGGCGAAGGTGTCGGGAATGACCGAGGGCATCGAGCCGCTCAAGCTCACATGCTCGATGCGGCCGGCGATTTGCGCTTTGGTTGCCGGGCTGAACTCGAACTCGTTGAAAATGTAACCGGCAACCCGGGTGTTCTTGTTCGGATCGAACAGCCCGTTGAGCGGGCTTCCCGGATCGTCCGGGCTCGATGCGGCCAGCTCCTGATGGCCGGCCTGCACGCCGACCGCGGTGGTGATCGCGGCGAAGTTCGCCCGGAACGGCGCGAACTGCACCTCGACGCGGCCTTCCTGCTCGCGGTTGGTGAAGGTCTGGCGCACGCCGTCGGTCGCGGGATCGCCCGCGGCGGCAAAGCCGATCTCGTTGTGCCGGTAATCGACCGCGCCGGCCCAGAAGCGGACGGCGTCGATGGCCGCGGATTGCGGCCGGAACTCGCCCTTGCCGGTCACTTTCGTCTGCTGCGCGTCGATGCGGGTGCCGTGGATTTCGCCGTCCTGGCCGGGGATGCGGTAGAGCGAATTGTTCTGCGTCACCGCCACGCCGGCATAGCCGCCGGGAAAGAAGTGCGAGCCGCCGACCGACCAGCCGTCGGAGCGCGTGCCGGAGTTGGGCTGGCGTCCGTTGAAGCTGCCGGGCGTTGTGGCGAACGGCTCGACTTCGCCGAGGTAAGGATAGCTCGGGATGCGGTAGTCGCGGGTCTTGCGGCCGAACACGTCGCCGTGGAACGCGAAATTGCCGGCGCCGACGTCGACGATCTGCGCCCCTTCGATACCACTGTCCACGCTCGACCACGCGCCGCGCGTCTCGAACTGCGCGCAGCCGCGGCTCATGGCGAGCGCGGGCGGGCAGGGCATCGCCTCGGGAATGCGGTTGTTGCTGCTGACGACCGCGCCGCCGATCGACTGCGAGCCGTAGCGCAAGGTCGCGGGTCCCCGGACCACCTCGACACGGTCGGTGGTGAGCGGATCGACCGGCACGAAGTGATCCTCGCCGAGATCGGACGCGCCGCCGCCGCCGATGCCGTTGTCGACGATGCCGACCCGGTTGACGTCGAGCCCGCGCACGATCGGCCGGCTCGACCCGCCCGGCGCGAAGCTCGAGCCGGTGATGCCGGGCTTGCTGAACAGAAGGTCGCCGAGCGTGGTGCCGGGGCTGCGCGCGATCTCCTCGCGCGGCACCACCGTCACGGTCGCGAACTGGTCGCTGACGATCGGCCGGTTGCCAAGGAGCGGTGCCTGGATCGGCGTCACCGTCACTTGGGCGGGCGCGCGGGCGATGCCGCCGGGCGCCGGCCGCTGCGGCCGGGTGTGGCGGACGATCGGGCTCGGCGCGCGCACGGTGATCTGCGGCAGCACGGCCTGGTCCTGCGCGGCGTCCTGCGCTTGAGCAAAATCGGGAAGCGGAAGCAAAGCAACGGTTGCGAGCAATGCGGCTCGCGCTGTGAACGGAGACATGGTCAGTCCTGATCATTTCCGGGCATGCGAATGCGATGTGCAGCGCGTGCGTGAGCACGGCCTGCTCGTGTCAGCGTCGCGACCTCAGGACGGCGGTGGCGCGCGGGAGCGGAACGCGGTCCGGCCTGGCCCGGGCCGGATGGTTTCAATGGCCGGGACTGCGGTCCCGGCACCCATCGCCATCGGCGTGACCGACACGGGCGCGGTGCCGGGCTGTGCCCCGGCCAGAAGGTTCAGGATGGCGCAGGACGGGCAGCCATCCTTGTCGGCGTTGCCATGGTCGTCGCCGTCCGGCTCGGCGGCAGCCAGTCCGGCCGCATGGCCATGGGCCTCGTGGGCCTCGTGGGCCTCGTGGTGGACGTGGCCGAATGCGAGCCCGAGCTGGAGCGCCAGCGCGATCAGCGCCAGCCACGCCCCGACCCGCCTCTGAACCCAAAACCAGCCCACGGCCGAAATCCAACCCCGAAAACCCAGGCACCGCCTGCCATCCGGGATAAATGTAATATTATAACATAACCAGTCGTCAAGAGGGCTGACCGGCCAGCCCCGTTAACCCTGCAAGCTTTTGGCCCGCCGCGATGAAGCCCAAGGCCGCCTTGGCGTCGAAACCTTAAACCTGCCGTGCTATGGCCCGGCCAATCGCGGAAAACACGCGGCGGGACAGCTTGATTCGATGAAGACCGGGACGACGACATCACAGCCCGACGAGCGGGCGCAGGCGCTCGTCAGCGCCTATGAGCGCGCGGGCTATCGCCTGGTCGCGCCGCCGATCCTGCAGCCGGCCGAGCCGTTCCTCGACCTGTCCGGCGAGGACATCCGCAAGCGCATGTACCTGACGGCCGACGCCGACGGCCGCGAGCTCTGCCTGCGCCCGGACCTGACGATCCCGGTGTCCTGCGACTACCTCGCCTCGCCGCAGGCCGGCACGCCGCAGGGCTTCTGCTACCTCGGCCCGGTCTACCGCGACCGCGGCGCGCTGCCGGCCGAGATCTTCCAGGCCGGTATCGAATCCTTCGGCCGGCCCGACAAGGCCGCGGCCGACGCCGAGATGCTCGCGCTCGGCCTCGAGGCCACCGCGCACTACGGCATCGACCAGCCGGAGATCCGCATGGGCGACGTCGGGCTGTTCGCGGCGCTGGTGAAGGCGCTGGACCTCGCGCCGGCGTGGAAGCGCCGCCTGGTGAAGGACTTCAACCGCAAGACCTCGCTCGCGCACGATCTCGACCTGCTGACGCTGAGCTCGAACGCGACCAAGCCGGAATATCAGGGCGTTCTGGCCGCGCTCGAAAGCTCCGATCCGAAAGCGGCGCACGCGCTGGTCACCGACCTTCTCTCGATCGCCGGCATCTCCACGGTCGGCGGGCGCACCGTGGGCGAGATCGCCGAGCGCTTCCTCGAGCAGGCGGCGCTTGGTGCTGCGACCACGCTGCCGGCGGAGACCCGGACGCTGATCGAGAAATTTCTCGCCGTCGCCGGCGATCCCGACGAAGCCGCCGCGGAGCTGCGCGCGCTCACGTCCGCGGCCGGCATCGGCCTTGGCGCTGCGATCGATCTGTTTGAAAGCCGCACCGGCTTCCTCGCCGCCCGCGGCGTCGATGTCGGCAGCATCGCCTTCTCGACCGCGTTCGGCCGCGGCCTCGACTACTACACCGGCTGCGTGTTCGAGCTGCACGATCCTTCGACGCCGCCGAACGGCCCGCTGGTGGCCGGCGGCCGCTACGACGAGCTGCTGACGCGGCTTGGCGCCAAAGCGCCGATCCCGGCGGTCGGCTTCGCGGTCTGGGTCGAGCGCGCCGGCGGAGGTGCGCCATGAGCGCGAACCTGAGCGGCCCCCTCATCATCGCCGTGCCCGCCAAGGGCCGGCTGCAGGAGAACGCCGAGGAGTTCTTCGCCCGCGCCGGCATGAAGCTGGTGAAGCCGCGCGGCGCCCGCGACTACCGCGGTGCCGTCGCCGGCATGGCCGGCGTCGAGGTGGCGTATCTCTCGGCCTCGGAAATCGCCGACGCGCTTTCGCAGGGCACGATCCACCTTGGCGTCACGGGCGAGGATCTGCTGCGCGAGTCGATCCCCGACATGGACAAGCGCGTGGTGATCATCGAGGGGCTCGGCTTCGGCTTCGCCAACGTCGTGGTCGCCGTGCCGCAGGCCTGGATCGACGTGCGCAGCATGGCCGACCTCGACGATGTGGCGACCGCGTTCCGCCTCAAGCACGACCGCAAGATGCGGGTCGCGACCAAGTACATCAATCTCACGCGCGATTTCTTCTCGCACCTCGGCATCGTCGACTATCGCATCGTCGAAAGCTCGGGCGCGACCGAAGGCGCGCCGGCCGCGGGCTCGGCCGAGCTGATCGTCGACATCACCACCACCGGCGCGACGCTCGCGGCAAACGGCCTCAAGATTGTCGACGACGGCACGATCCTGAAGTCGCAGGCCAATCTCGTCGCCTCGCGCGGCGCAAGCTGGGGCGAGGCCGAGCGCGAGACCGCGCGCCGCATTCTCGACCGCGTCGCGGCGCAGGCGCGCGCGCGCGCCTATCGCGAGGTGCGCACGCGCTTCCCCGGCTGCAACGACGCGATGCTGGCGGAAGCCACCAGCCGCTTCGGCGTGGTGACACCGTTCGGCGGACCGACCTCGTCGGGCATGCTGACGCTGCACTGCCCGCCGGGCGCGGTCTACGATCTCGCCTGCTTCATGCGCGAGCGCGGCGCGCAGAGCATCACCGTCGCCGAGATCGAATACGTGTTCTCGCCGGACAACCCGCTTTACGCCAGGCTTGCGGCCGGGCTCGCGGGGTAGCCTTTAGCGGTAGCTCGTGCCCGGATAGCCGTTGTTCGGGCCAGGGCCCGGCCGGCTGACCCGAGTGCCGCCGCCCCGTTCGCCGAGCAGGCGCTGCAGCTCACGCGCCTGACCTTGCAGCGCCCGATACTCCTCGACCGAGATGACCACCTGTCCGGGACCTGCAGCCGTGCCGCCGCGCGGCGCAGCCGTGGGCGGGCCGGAGTACTGCTGCGGCGGCGCCCCGTCGTAGCGATCGCGCGACGAATACACCGTGATCCGGCTGCGTCCGTCAGGGCTGTACGAGTACCGTTGCGCATCGTCCGGCGCGGACGGAATCGATTCACGCCCGCTGTATGACGAGCCGGGCGGCCAACGGTCGGTGCCGTCATAGCGCATCGACGGCGGCTCCGAACGTGACGTCTCGTAGCGCGGGCCCTGATAGCGCGGCGGCTCGGAACGCGAGGTCTCGTACCGCGGCGCTTCGTGACGCGACGGCCCCGAGCGCGGGCCGTCGTAGCGCGGCGGCGGCCCCTCGACACGATACTGCGGACGACCGCCGTCATGCGGAGCGCTGCGATGGCCCGGCGGAGCTCCCGCCGAGCGGTTGCCGGGCGGGCGCACGGCCGGCCGCGGCCGTGCCGGCGGCGGCGGTGCCGCCTCCGACCGCTCGCTTCGCTGCTCGCTCTCGGGCGTGGGTTCACGCTGCTGGGGTGGCAACGGCTGCTGTTGCTGTTGCTGTTGTGGCGGCGGGGGCGGCGTCTCAAAGCCGCCGCGTGCGCCGCCTTCGCGTTCGGTGAAGTAATACGGCATCGGTGGCCGTTGCCCTTCGCATTCCGGGCCATGACACTGAGCCGCCGCCGGGCTTGAAGCGATGGTGCCGAGCGACAGCGCGACAAGCGCATACGCAAATGTCCGCACGTCGAATTCCTTTGTGCCGCCGTCACCGCATCTTTGCGCAGCTTACCGCGGCAGCCTGTCGTTAACCATATATCTTGCTGATCTTTCGAAAAGATTTTCGATTTCGGTGCCACAAAGCTAACCCAAAATGGCACATCTCGGGCTGTCGCTGCGCCCGCGGAAAAGCGCGCGGTCTAGCCTTCGCGCTGCGGCGCGCCGGGGCGTTTGCGGAACACCACGAAATGCGACAGCGAGAAATTCACCAGGAAGCTGACGCCGATGGCGAGCACCTTGCCGACCCAGACCGGCATGAAATACGAGGCGATCACGACCGTCGCGGTGTTGGCCACAAGCCCTGCGACCTGCGACGCGGCAAAGCCGGCATAGGCCCTCAGCGTCAGCACGCGCCCGGACTCGCGGGCGAAGGTGGTGAGCGAATTCATCACGTAGGAGCCGCTCACCGCGACGATCCAGGCGAGCACGTTGGCGGTGACGATCGGCAAGGCGAGATAGTAATAGGCGAACGAAAACCCGCCGAAGTCGACCGCCGAATTCACCACGCCGACGACGGCGAAGCTCAAGGCCTTCAGCGCGATGGCGCGTTGGTGCCAGGCATCGAGCGCCCGGCGGGCCAATTGGGACAGCCATTCCATCGGCATCGCTTAGACCTTTTCCGCGATGCGGAATAGCCAAAACGCGGCGAAATGCCCGCAAACCTGCGGCGTTGGAACGAGAGGCGGCGGCGACAGCAGTGCGGGCTTGCGCTATAGATCGCGCAGCATAGGTACCGCCCGAAAACATGGTTCAATCATCGACCTCCGCGGCACATTCCGGACCGGCGCCGCAAACGGCCGCCGGGCTGTCGATCGTCGTGCCGGTGTTCAACGAGGGCGCGGGCCTTGCGCGCTTTCACGACCGGCTGGTCGAGATCGCGCGGCAGCTGCGCCAGCAGCGCGGCCTCGCGCTCGAGGTCGTCTACGTCGACGACGGCAGCCGCGACGACAGTTTTGCGGTCGCAAGCGGGCTTCCGGCCGAGGCGCTCGACGTGCAGGTGGTCGCGCTGTCGCGCAACTTCGGCAAGGAGGCGGCGCTGCTCGCGGGCCTCGACCATGCGCGGTTCGGTGCGGTGCTGTTCATGGACGGCGACGGCCAGCATCCGGCGAGCCTCGTGCCGAAGCTGGTCGGGCACTGGCTCGATGACGGCTATGACGTCGTCTACACCGCCAAGGCGCATCGCGCGAACGAGTCGTGGTCGCGCCGGTTCCTGGTGCGGCAGTTCTACCGGCTGATCAACTACAGCGCGCGGGTGCAGATCCCGGAGGACGCCGGCGATTTCCGCCTGCTGTCGCCGCGCGCCACCGACGCGCTGCGAAGGCTTCCGGAGCGCAACCGTTTCTTCAAGGGACTGGCGAGCTGGATCGGCTTCCGGCAGTTGCGCGTCGACTACGAGCCTGCCTCACGCACCCATGGCACGACCACCTGGAGTCTCTGGAGCCTGATCGGGCTTTCGATCGAGGGGCTCACGTCGTTCTCGGTCGCGCCGCTGCGGCTCGCGAGCCTGCTCGGCCTGCTGCTCGCCGTGATCGCGCTGCTGTTCGGCGCGTCGATCCTCTGGGAGACGCTGTTCCAGGGCAAATCGGTGCCCGGCTATCCGTCGCTGGTGGTCGGCCTGATGGTGCTCGGCGGGGTGCAGCTCATCATGATCGGCATCATGGGCGAGTACATCGGCAAGATCCTGTCGGAGATCAAAGCCCGCCCGGTCTACTTCGTCGCCGAGCACACGCTGCGCACGTCGCAAGGCCGCGTCGAGGCGCCGGTGCGCGGCGAAGACGCGCGTGAACGCGCCTTTGGCGCCGCCGCGGAATGATATCCGCCGGTTACGTTGGGCCGGCATGCTGGATGACGCAGTCGCGGCCGCAGGGGGTGGGGCGCTTGGCCGAGCATCGAACGATCAACGCCGCCGACGCGAAAACGGGCGACGGTGCGTCGCTGCGGCCGATCTGGCTCTGCGCCGACGACTACGGCATTTCCGAATCCGTCGACAAGGCGATCCGCGATCTTCTGATGCGCGGCCATATCAACGCCACGTCGGTCATGGTGGCGGCGCCGAGCTTCCAGCGCGCGGAGGCCGCCTCGCTGAAGATGCTCAGCGCCGGCACACGGCGCTTCGGCGTCGGCCTGCATCTGACGCTGACCGCGCCGTTCAAGCCGATGAGCGCGGGATTTCGTCCGACCCGCAGCGGAGCGTTTCTGCCGCTCGCGGAAATGCTGGTGCGGGGCACGCTGCGGCTGCTCGACCGCGACCGGCTCGCGATCGAGATCGCCACCCAGCTCAAGGCCTTTGTCACCGCGTTCGGACGCGCGCCGGATTTCGTCGACGGGCACCAGCACGTGCATCTGTTTCCGCAGGTGCGCGAGCCGCTGCTCGAGATGGTCAAGGAGGCCGCGCCGAACGCCTGGGTGCGCCAGTGCGGACGCGTCCGGTCAGGCGGCCTTTCGGACCGCAAGGCGCTCCTGCTCGACGCGCTGAGCCGGAGGTTTCGGGCGCTCGCCGGCGCACAGGACATCAGGACCAATCCGGCGTTCGCCGGCACCTACGATTTCGGCACGGCGACCGCGGACGATTTCGCGAAACGGTTTCCGGGCTTTCTCAAAGGGCTGCCGCCGCAGAGCGTGGTGATGTGCCATCCGGGCTTCGTCGATGCCGAGCTGGAGCGGCTCGATCCGCTGACCAAGCTGCGTGAAAGCGAATACGCCTATTTCGCCGCCGAGGGTTTTCCCGCGGTGTTGCGTGCGAACGGCGTCGTGCTGGCGTGAAATTTTCGATTTCACAATGGGTTAGCCGGGCGGCAAGCCGCCGCACAAATAAGATCTAACGGCCATTCCACCGCCATCGTGCGCCTCCTACATGAGGGCCGGACTTGCGGGATCGGAGGAGGAGCAGGATGACACCCCAGGAACTCAAGCTGCTGGACGAGTTGTTCGACCGTCTGGCGTCGCTGGAAAGCGCGCCGCGCGATGCCGATGCGGTGCGCGCCATCAATGAAGGATTGCAGCGCGCACCCAACGCGCTCTATCCGCTGGTGCAGACCGCGCTGGTGCAGGACGAGGCGTTGAAGCAGGCGGACGCGCGCATCCGCGAGCTCGAAGCCGAGCTCGGCATCGGCCAGCCGCAACCGCCGCAACAGGGCGGCTTCCTCGACAGCATGCGCGATGCGCTGATGGGCAAGCGCGAGCAGGAGCAGCGCGGCTCGGTGCCGTCGGTGCGCGCCGGTGCAGCACCGGATGCGCCGCAAAGCCCGTGGCGCAACACCGCCGGCATGCAGGGCGGCGGTTACCGGCAGGAGCCGGGCTATGCGGCCGCACCGCTGCCGCAGGCACCAGGCACGGCACCAGGTATGGGCGGCGGATCGTTCCTCGGCACGGCGGCGGCGACGGCTGCGGGCGTGGTCGGCGGCGCGCTGCTTGCCAACAGCTTCCGCGGCATGTTCGGCGGTGGCGGCGGTCAGGGGCAGGGACAAAGCCACAGCGCCTTCGACTCTGCTGCCGGCAGCGGCGGCGGCAGCCCGTGGGGCGGCAATATCTCCGGCAGCGATCTCGCCCGCGAGGCCGGCGTCAACGATATCGGCGGCAGCGGCCGCACGGCGGCCTATGACGATCGCGGCGGCTCGGATCGCGCCGGCCTGTTCGACGTGGCGCAGAACGATGCCGACTTCGACGACGGTGATTACGACGACGGTGGCGATTTTGGCGGCGACGACGGCGGCGACACCGCCTGATCGTGCGATCGACGCCTGAAAAAGCAAAGGCCGCCGGACACGGCGGCCTTTGTATTCCGCAAAACCCGCGGCGTCAGATCACGACCACCTTGGTGCCGACCTTGACGCGGTCGTAGAGGTCGATGACGTCCTCGTTGCGCATGCGGATGCAGCCCGACGATACCGCCTGGCCGATGGTCCAGGGTTCGTTCGAGCCGTGGATGCGGTAGAGCGAGGTGCCGAGATACATCGCCCGCGCGCCGAGCGGATTCTCCGGCCCGCCCGCCATGAAGTGCGGCAGGTCCGGGCGCCGCTGCAGCATCTCGGGCGGCGGCACCCAATCCGGCCATTCCTTCTTCGCCGTGACCTTCTTCTCGCCGGCCCAGGTGAAGCCCGGCTTGCCGACGCCGATGCCGTAGCGCAACGCCTTGCCGTTGCCCTGGACGAGAAACAGGAAGCGCTGCGGCGTGTCGATGATGATGGTGCCCGCGGGCTCCGAGCCCGCATAGTCCACCAGCTGCTTGTGATACTTCGGATCGATCTCGCGGGTCTGCTCGACGTTCATCTCGGGCAGCGCCGCGACCGGCTCGCCGCGGCCCATCACGCTGCCCGGCGGACGTGGCGGCGCGACCGCGCGGCCGCCGCTGAACAGGAATTCGATGAAGCCGCCGCCGAGATTGACGTCGGACTCGGTCGAGACGTAGCGCACCGGTGCGCTTCGCTCGGCCGGAATGACCGCCTCCGGGCGCGGCGCCGCATAGCCGGGCGCGGCCGCGCCTGGCGCGACATAGCCGGGCGCCGGCCGGCTGACATATTGGGCGTGACGCTGAGGGGAGAGCGACAGCGGTTCGGCATTTGCCGAAACGATGCCGGTGGCGCTCAGGGCGAGCGCCGCAAACACATGACGATACATCGACGTACTCTGCACTGGTTTCGCCGGACGGGATCGCTCCCGCCAGGGTTAACTACATGGTGAAAAATGTACTGATCGGTAAAAACCCGGCCCGCTGCGCGGCACCCTGTACCATCGCGGGGCGGTTCGTCGGATTACGGTTTATTTTGCGTCAAGCTGCATGGTTAACCGCAGGTTTCGATGCGGTTCGGGCTGGTTGCAAAAGCCATAAGCCGATGAACGTCATTTTAAGCGTCGGCGGCGATAGTGCGCGGCATCGGGAGCGTCCATGCCGGTCCAGCGCAAGGTCTTCAGCATCGAGCAGCACATGCGTTCGCGCATGCGCGGTTCTGCTCAAGCCGCACCCGTCGGCGGCGAGCAGCACCGCGAGTTCATGTCCGAGCTGCAGGCGCTGCGCTCGCTGGTCGAGCCGAAGCTTGCCACCGAAGGCGACGTTGCCAGGCGCGCGCGCGCCCAGATCGCCGAAGCCCAGGCCTACAGGGCCGAGCTCGCGACGATCTACGACGCGATCGGCCGCACGGCTGCCGACATGGCGTCGCTGGTCGGGGGCGCCAGGAGCGGCGCGCAGGCCTCGCGCATCAGCCGCGAGCTCGCCGCCATCGTCACCGGCACCGAGCGGGCGACGCAAGCCATTCTCCAGGCCGCGGAGGAGATCGACCAGTCCGCGCATGTGCTGGCCGCGACACTGAAGAGCCACGAGCGCGGGCTCGTGCACGACATTCAGGAGCGGGTCGTGCAGATCTTCGAGGTCTGCAATTTTCAGGACCTCACCGGCCAGCGCGTGTCCACGGCCGTGACGACCTTGCGCTTCATCGAAGAGCACATCGATCGGATGCTGGAGATCTGGCAGAAGATCGAGCACTTCAAGCCGGTCGTGCCGGACGATCGCAGCGAGGATGACGATCAGCGCTTCCTCAACGGCCCCAAGCTCGCCGGCGACGGCGGCCATTCCACGCAAAGCGAAATCGACCAGATGTTCGTCGCCTAGGTTGGTTGCTAGGACTTGGGCCTGCGGATCATCGCAAAGCAGACCAGCGCCACCATCGTGAAGGCCGCCGCAAGCGCAAGCGCGGTTGCGTCCGATGCGCGCTCGGCGACGAACGCCATCACCAGCGGCGCCGCGGCCTGCATGCCGAGCCAGAAGCCGCTGATCCGGCCCATCATCCGGCCGTAGCCGTCGGCGCCGAACAGCGCGAGCGGCAGCGCGCCGCGGGTGATGGTGACGAGACCGTTGGCGGCGCCGAACGCCACCGCGAAGGCCGCCGCGCTCAGCGGTGAAATCCCGAACAGCGCCAGCAGCGCGAAGGCTGCGATCAACAGCGTGACCGCCGCGCGTCCGACCAGCAGCGGATGGATGTCGCGGCCGAACGCGAGCTCGGTCACCCGCGCCGCGACCTGTGCCGGCCCGAACAGCGCGCCGATCGTGACCACGGTGGCGGCGTCGATGCCGGTGCGGCCGAAGATGGCCAGCAGATGCGCCGCCAGCGCCGACGGCACAAAGGCGTAGGCGGTGAACGCGGCGGTGACGAGCGCAAAGGCGAGGCCTGCGGGCGGCAGCAGCGGGGCACTGGGCTTGGCAGCGCCATCCGCGCCTTTCGGAACGCTCGCCGTGGCGCGGGTGCGCGGCAGCGCAAAGGCGTAGAGCGGCGCGCACACCGCGGCCATCAGCAGCGCATAGACGACGTAGGTGCCGCGCCAGCCGACCGCGCCGATCAGGAGATGCGTCGCCGGCCAGCCTGCGGTCGAGGCAAATCCGCCGGCGAGCGTCAGCACGGTGATCGGCCGGCGCGCGGCTGCGCCGAAGATGCGCCCCAGCGTGGCAAAGGCCGGATCGTAGAGCGAGGCGCCGAGCCCCGCGCCGGTGACGGTCCAGGCCAGCAGATAGGTGGCGCGGCCCTGCACGGCCGCGAGACCCAAAAGGCCTGCGGCGCTGACCAGCGCGCCGGCCGCCATCACGACGTGTCCGCCGTAGCGGTCGATCGAGCGGCCGACGAACGGCGCCACCAGGCCGGCGATCAGGAGCCCGAGCGAAAAACCGCCCATGGTGAACGACAGCGACCAGCCGTGCTCGGCCGCGACCAGCGGTGCGATCAGCACCGGCGAGTAGAAGATCGTGCCCCAGGCGATGATCTGCGTGACGCCCAGCACGGACACCGCGCGCCAAGGACCACGGATCCAGGCGCCGGTCATCATGTCGCGAAGCATGGGCATGTCCGCCCAGTATCGGTGGTTCGCGAGCGGAAGGCGAGGTGGTTATGCGGGAGCCTTGGTCGGAGCGAAGGTCTGCTCCGGCTTTTCTTCATGCGTCGGCATCGCCGCAACCGGAGCTTGCCGGCGGCGGAACGCGCCGCGCACGACATTGAACGCGCGCAGGAACGGCACGATCAATTCGCCGCGAATGGTGTGCGGATGCGCGTGATCGGGCCCGACGCCGAAGCTCAGCTTCTCCCGCTCCTTGGCCGGCACATACAAGGTGCCGAACATCCAGTCCCAGACCGCCAGGCAGCTGCCCATATTCTTGTTGTGGTGCCGTGGATCGGTCGAATGATGCACCTGATGGTGCGCCGGGCTCATGATAATGCGGCCCAGCACGCCGCGGAGCGGAATCCACAGATGCGAATGCTGCAGGTGCACGTAAGTGTGGATGAAGATGACCAGGATGATGTTCGTGTCCGACAACGCGTACTGATAGGACGTGTCGCCGAACAGGTAGTTGGCCACGCCATTCACCGTTGCGGTCGAGATCGCGAGAATATTGCCAAAGAGCATGGCATAGACCGGATGCACCCGGATGCTCGTGACCGGCGTCAGCACCTCCGCCGTATGGTGCACGCGGTGGAATTCCCACATGAAGGGAATGCGGTGGCTGAGATAGTGATTGAGCCAGTAGCCGAATTCGTAGGCGAGAAACAGCATCACGGTGATGATCGAGCGCGAAACGATTTCCGGCAGGGCTGACGGCTGAGTCGGACCAAACAGCGCGACGAGCCCGGAAATGATGCCGTTGGTCAGGAATTGATAGGACAGCACGGCCCAGCCGAAGGCGAGGCTGTTGATGAAGGTGTTGAAATACAGGTAGCCGAAATCGGCGCGGTTGGAGCGGCTCGCAAGAATGTGTTTTGGAAACAGCGCGCGCGTGATCGTCTTCCAGCGGACGCGCCGGTGCTTGCGCAAGCGGCGATAGGCGATGAACCCCGCGGCCAGCAACAGCGCGCAGAACAATGACGTCAGCGAATATTGCGAGCCGGCCTGCAGGAACAGGTTGTGCACTTGCCCAAGGAAATAAACGACGCCGGGCGGAAGATCTGAAAGCAGATCCACGGCGGGCTCCCTAACACTGGTAAGACATCGTTAGGTTCTAGGCCGGGGGCGGTAAATTTTGCCTTAGGTGGATCGCTGAAAACGGCGCGGTTCGAGCGTCGCACAGCCGTGAAGCAATGCGGGCCGCGGGCTGCGTCGGTGATCGGTTGGCACGTGGCGGTGGCGGCTGACAGGTTGAGACTTTCGCGGGCGATGAGGGCGGTGGAATTTCATCACCATCATGGGCGTCATGCTGCGCGAAGGCGCAGGGCTATCGCATATGAGGATGCGAGGCGGGCACGACCTCTCGCTCCCTTCCCCTGAAAGGGGGAGGGTCGGGGTGGGGGTCTCTTTCGGTGTCGAAGACGCATGCGAACGCGTTAGCTGCGCATCGAAGACATGTGCAGCGCGGGGACATCGGTGCACGCAGACGACATCGCGCCACTCAGCATGAGCGGCAGACCCCCACCCCCACCCTCCCCCTTTCAGGGGGAGGGAGCGAGAGGTCACCCGAGTTGCACCACATGTCGCTATGCGGCGACTTTCGTTGCCGCGAAGGCCGGCACGCGCGCTTCGAAACGGCCGAGCCAGGCCACGAGCTTCGGATGGTTCGCGCGCCAGTCGCCGGCGAAGCGCAGGTCGCGATGGCCGAGGAAGCAGGCGACGGCGATCTGCCCGACGTTCGGGATCGCATCGAGGCCAGGGGGCTCGGCCTCGAGCGCGGCAAGCCCGCGCGAAATCTTGTTGGCCTGGTAGTCGACCCATTTCTTGAAGTGGATTTCCGGCGGCCGCCAGCGGCTCTCGTAGACGACCAGGATCTGCGCGTCGGTCATGCCGTCGGCCAGCGCCTGCAGCCGCAGCGCTGCAAAGCGCGCCTTGGGCTCGCCCGGAATGATCTTGCCGCCGCCGGCGAGGTGATCGAGGTATTCGAGGATCACGCGCGAGTCGAACAGCGTCGAGCCGTCCTCCAGCACCAGCGTCGGGATCTTGCCGACCGGGTTCTGCTGCCGCAGCGGCTCGTTCTCGTCGTTGGTGTCGGCCGGCACGATCTTGATCTGCTCGGAGAGCCCGAGCAGGCTCGCGGCAAGCTTGACCTTGCGGCCAAACGGGGACGGCGGCGTCGAACGCAGGATCATCATGGACGTGTCTCTGGGTTTGGGACGGGACTTGCGGGGGATGAGCTTACCTGAGGCGCGGCCGCACGCGGCCGCGATATGCACGCAAGATCATCTTCCCACGCGTTGGCTGCGGTGCCAACGCCCGCGTCAGTCAGTCAGCGTTCGGTCATCAACCCGTGATGACCAGATTCACAGCCTTCGGGCCTTTGCCCTTCTTGTCGGGCTCGACTTCGAATTGGATACGCTGTCCTTCGGCCAACGACTTCAATCCGGCGTGCTCGACCGCGGTGATGTGCACGAACACATCGCGCCCGCCATCGTCCGGCTTGATGAAGCCGTACCCGCGCTCGCCGTTGAAGAATTTGACCGTACCACTCATGGCCATTGCAGACTCCTTCCCCCCAACGCCCCGCACCCGTTCCCCGCGGTGCGGCGGCCCGGCCGGACATTCACGATCGGAAGAAAGCGTCAGCCCTTGGAGAGGCTTCGGTCACTCCGCCGACCCCCCACTTGGAGGCGGAACGTCTTAGCCAGCACGCATAGGCTAGACCTATTTCGATCTGCGTGAAAAGAGGCGAAGTGGTTCAGCGCGAGGATTCGCCTGCTATCCATTGGTATAGGAATTTGGACGCTGCACCGCGGCAGAGAATGCGCGCCAGGGCAGGCATCAGGACTTCAAGTTCGTCGTGCAGGGTCCACGGCGGATTGACGACGATGAGACCGCTGCCGCGTAAACCTGTTTCCCCAGGCGAGCTTGCAACGATCAGTTCCACACGCAACATTTTCGCGATGCCTGAGCGGGCGAGCTTGCGCACGAACGCGGCTACTTCATTCGGGTCCTTGATCGGATACCAAACGAGGTAATGACCGGTCGGCCATTTGCGGTGCGCGGCCGCGAGCCCTTGCACAAGGCGGGAAAATTCTCCGTCCTGCTCGAACGGCGGGTCGATCAGCACCAGGCCCCGGCGCTCCTTCGGCGGCACGTAAGCGGTCAGCGCGGTCCAGCCGTCGATGGCGATCGCCTTGGCGCGGGCGTCGCCGGCGAGCCCGCGCGACAGCGCGGCTTGAGCCTGCGGTTCGAGCTCGCAGGCGATCAGCCGGTCCTGCGATCGGAGCCACGCCCGCGCCAGCGCCGGCGAGCCGGGATAGGTCGCGAGCGCGCCGGACGGATTGAGCGCGGCGACTGCATCGAGATAAGGCGCGAGCAGCGCGCGCACCGGCGCATCGAGCTCGGCCCCGATCAGGCGGCCGATGCCGTCGCGCCATTCCAGCGTCTTGCCGGCCTCGACGCCGCCAAGATCGTAAACGCCTGCGCCGGCATGGGTGTCGATGACGCGGAACGCGCCGGGCTTGCCGCGAAGATGCGTCAGCACGCGGCAGAGCACGGCATGCTTCATGACGTCGGCGAAGTTTCCGGCGTGGTAGGCGTGACGGTAGTTCATCGCGCGGCCGTTAAGGTTGAGACCGGTTCCGTGTAATCGCAGCGGCGGCGCTTGGATAGACTGTGGGCCGATCGGGTGGGGGCGGCGTGGCGTATCGGCGCGATGGGACGGGTCCTGGCTCTGGCGATTGCGTTCTACGTTTACGGCGATGCGTCGTTCGACGGTCGGCGCCCGGCGGCGTTCGACAGGCCGTTGCGCGAGTTCAGGCGCAGCGTTGATGCGATTCCCTCGGACGGCGGCCGCGTGCTTTCCGCGATTGATCGGTTGCGCGGCCACCACGCGCTCGATCAGGTGCGGCGGGCGTTGAACCGGTACTCGCTCTGAGCGCCGCTGGGAGCGGATTCCGTTTGCACTGTGTTGCACCAACACCCGTTCATTCCCTCCAGTTCTGCCCCACCGCAACACTGGCTTTGGGCCGAACTGGGCCCCGCAACGGGGTCCCCATCGCGCACGCGCGATGGGGTGCCCCGCGCGGGGACGAACGGAGAGGGTCTTGATTCCACTGAAACGAAATCGGCTCGGGGAGAGCACGGCGACGGCCTAACGAAATGGCCGGGACATAGGCGAGCGAAGCGACGCCGTCCTTCGGACGGCTATCCCCGGCCATGACGACGAACGCTCCATCAGCGGCGCATCAGCCGCCGCGCACCGGCGGCATGATCAGCTTGTCGCGCCGGCAGGCACGGCGCTCGAGCTCGGCGCAATCGCGAAACTTCAGATCCTTGCTCATGCAGATGCGGACCTCGCCGAGCCGCGGGCTGTTGCAGGTCACCGAGATCGCGGCCCGCGACATTCCAGGATTGGCTTTGACGAATGCGTCCTCGACGTCGTCGGGCGTCACCGTCATCGTCGCCTTGGGTGCCGAATAGGCCTCGGGAATTTTCACCGTCTCGCGCGCCTTGCGGACCAGATCGAAATAGGCCTGCGCGCCGAGCCCCGAGCAGGTGCCGTGCGTATCCCATTCGTGGAACACGAGGCGCGGTGCCGGCATCAGGTCGAGCATCGAGGTCATGATGGCGCGGTTGAGCCGCGGCGCCGGATTCTGGCAGTCCCTGGGGAAGCCGCGTTCGTATTGCGGCCACAGCCCGTGCACGACGAACGAGTAGGGGCGCGCGGTGGCGCATTGCTCGCCGCCGGCGCGGCCGCGCTCCTCGGTGTCCTGGCAGAACGACGGCGACCAGGACAGCGCCAGAACGTAGAAGTCGAATTGTCCGGGGTGATGTTTCCGGTCCTGATTCCGGTCTTGCGCGCGAACCGATGGCAGCGCGATGGCGAGAAGCAGGACTGCGAATGCGACTGTGCGAATGCCGATGCCGATCATGAGACGCCACTCCACAAAAAAACGCCGCGGGAACCTTGTTCGACAAATGAGAACAAGTCAAGAACAAAATGAGCATAAATTGTGACCGGGCCGGCACGCCCTTCGCGGCCGGTCGTGTCAGGGTCCTGCGGCAGCGTCAGAGTGTCAGGGACCAGCGGCCTTGCAGGCCGGATTGTACGCCCAGTTGCGGTCGACGCCGACGACGCACCAGTTCACGCCCCAGCTTGCGCCGATCATGCCGCCGTCCTCGACGATCGAGTAGCGCACGGTGCGCCAGATGCCGTCCGAGATCAGGACCCGGCCGGTGCAGAAGCGGCGCGGGATTGTGCCGTCGGCCCAGGGGCGGAACGCAACCTCCCGGATCTGGTCGAAGCCTTCGATCCGCAGGGCCGAATTCCAGAACCGGCCTTCCTTGGTGGCGAAGCGGTGCCGGATGGTGCCGAGCGCCCAGGAGTTGTCGCAGCCGGGGATTTGCGAGTCGAAGCGCGGGCCCCAAAGATACAGCGTCTTTTCCAGCCAGTTGGAGGCGAACGCGGGCGCGCACCACACGGCCGCAAGCAGGCCAGCGGCGGCTGTCACACCAAGGATTCGAGAAATGCGCGGACCTGAATAACCCAGGCGATGTGCGAATGCGCGAACGCTCACCTGACCCTCCCCAACGCCGACCACGCTTGCGGCAAAGCAACCGCGACACGACCCTCACGGCAGCACTCTAACACAGGATTTCCGCTGAGGCAGGGACTTGATCACAGTTTTAGCGTCGGAAAAGTCCTTGGAAATGCTGGCGAACCGGGATTCCGCCTCCTAGGCTCGAACCACTGATTCGCGCGTACACGTAAGCGCTCACGCGCCGGGGAGGCGGAGGCGAAGAATGGCCGTGGAGGCGCGCCGGCTTGGAACAGCCGACGATGTTTTTGGCATTGAAGCGGCCAGCCGCCTGCTGGTGGAAGCGCTTCCGCCCTGGATGCAGGACTTAGGCTTGCTGGTCGAGGCGGTCGAAGCCGGCCGGCCCGCCGGCGCGCCGCCCGACTGGCAGCCCGGTGCGATTATCCGGTTACCGTTCTCGAAGCGGCTCGCGCCCGACGGCGTGCTGTGCACGCAGGCGCTGATGGCTGCGGCGGACACGGCGATGGCGCTGGCTTGCGCCACGGTCTGGAACGGCCAGCGCGTGGCCAGCGCCGTCGATCAGACCATCCACTTCCTGCGGCCGGCGAGCTTCGACGTGCTGGCGGACGCCCGTATCGTGCGGATCGGCCGCAACACCATGTTCGGGCGCGTGTCGTTGTCGAGCGCCATCGACCAGCGGCCGTGCGGCATGGTCTCGAGCGCCTATGCGTTGTAGTGCGGCTTTGCCGCGCGAGCGTGCGTCGAAAATGAAACTAAGAACCACGACCCTCCGGCTTGGCCGCGGGGGAGGAACCAGTTGAAGCAGGCAAAGCGGCGGGGGCCACCAAGCCTCCGCCGTCTTTGTTGGGCGGCGGATCGGCCTTGCCGCCCAAGGCATCGGCGGTTCCCGAGCGGGTCAAAAATATATTCGCTGCGGAATTGAACCCGAACCCGGCCTGCCGCGTCTAACGGACCAGGAATGACACTGCAGGGGCGTATCATGGCTGCCGACCGCGCCGGTCTTGGGTTTCTCGGATTGATCTTCGGTGGAGTGACCGCGGCGGTGATGCTTGTGGCCTGCACCGTCGTGCTCGGGCACATCGACGGGCGCTTCCAGCTCGAAACACAGTCCGCGCAGGTGACGGCCGACGTCGTCGCCCAATAGCGCCGATTTCAGCGGCGGACCGCCGGTCCGCGACAAACCCGACAATGGCCCCGAACGGGGCCATTGTTGTTGCAAACGACGCGCTGCCTTACGGCGCGGCTTTCAGCTTGTCGTAGCTGAAGACGAAATCCAGCCGCGCGTCGAGCGGCTTGTGGCAGGTGAAGCACGCCGTGAGATTGGCCGCGGTGTTCGGCGTCTTGTCGGCCTTGAACGCCTGGTATTCCCATTCGCCGTTGCGGATGTTGTCGGGATATTCCTTGCCCCAGCCGGTGCGCTTCTCCATCACCGTGTAGGCGATGATGTTGGTCTTGATGAAACGTCCGTTGGCATCCTTCTCCGGATTGCCCTGCGCATCGAGCTTGGCCGCGTATTGAACGAGCGTCAGCACCGTGCCGCTCGGCAAGGGCTCGCCTTTCTTCGCGGCTTCGACCGCGGTGCGCGGCGAGACATAGAGCTCGCGATACTGCTTGTTGTCCGCACGATCGACGGTCGTGTAGAGCACGCCGGTCGCATAGTTTTCCGGAAACGCAACGAGATCGCCTCCGGCGCGCGCCGACACTGCGGCGAACGCCGTGGCCAGGGCAGCGCATGCCGTCGCTGCCGCAATCGATGTCCTCAAGGTCATGGTGGTGTCGCTCCCTTAGTCGGCCCCGAGCCGACGCGGCAACACTACTCAATGGAACCGGACCGGCAATTCACAAGCCGCGGAGCGGGAATTCACAAATCGGCGAGAACGCCGTGACGGGGCAGGCTTTAAAGGCAGACCGCCGCCGGTTTTTCCGGCGGCGGTCTTGGCCTTCTGGTCTTGGCCTTCTGGTCTTGGCTTTGTCGGATGAAGGACGTCAGGACCGGCTGCTTTGCGCGACCTGCGGCGACTGCGATTTCCATTGGACGACGCTGTCGGCGATGATCTTCATCGACGTCATCGCCGCCTGGCTCAGCGACGCGTAGCCCGCCACCTCGCGCTGCACCCGCTCGCCTTCGCTGCGCAGCATGTCGCGGACCCGGGTCAGCTCGGCGATCACCCGGTCGATCTCGGCGACCGAGGCCCCCGAGACGCGTTCGATGACCGAGTTGATGTTGTCGGCCTGCTCGCCCGACTCCTGCCGCGGCCGGCGGAATGCCGACACGTCCCGGCGCACGAAGGCCCGGATCTCGCCCTCGACCTGCTCGACAGCGGCCGTTGCTGCTGCGGCGGCCTGATCGTTTTCGCTCGTCCGTTCCGTATTGCTGGAACTCATGCTCGCTCCCTTTCGCAGTGTTGCGGTCACGCTCCCCTTGAGCGATTTCATAGCGTCATGGCAGTGCGGCGGGAGAGTGACGATTCCGGGGCTATTCCGGCGCAAAACGCCGCCTGCGCCCGGCAAGAAGCGAGCGGTCAGCGCGGGCAAAGCGACATCGGGAATGGGTTACCAGACTTTTTTGAAGCCGGCGGTGATGCTCTTCCGGCTTTCGGTGCTTCCGGCGTCATCGATCGACGTCGTCACGTTGAACGAGCCGGGCAGGCTTTGCTCGATGCTGAGTCTGTTGTGCCACTGCTGGTCCGTCGCCGATGTGGCCGTGCCGGCGGAAAATGTCGTGCCGTAAGGCGCGACCTTGAATCGCAGCGACTGGTCGATCTCGCGATTCTCCGTCGACTGGCCGACGATGCCGGTGGGCGAGATAAAACCATACTGCGACACGTAGGGCGAAGAGGGAGCAGCCGGTGTCACCGGCTGGGTCAGCGCATACGTATTCTGCCAGGTGACCGAGAAGTCGCGGCCGAGCGGCACGGAGCGGCTCAGCGTAGCGCCGACCCTGCTGTCGTCCTTGGCGCCCTCGAACCGTGCTTCGAACGGGGCTTTGCCGGAGGGACGAATGGCCGGCGCGGCAACGCTGGCCCACGCCGAGCCGGTCGGCTGGAACGGCGCGAGACTGAGATCGAAGCCGGCGTCGGCTGGCCATTCGGCCGGCAGTTGCGGTCCCACGGCCCAGGACGACCAGTCCGGCTTGGCTGGATTGCCGTTGACGGTCGGGCTCGCCCCCGTTGCCGGCCTGTCGTTTTCGCCCGCACCGGCGCCGGGCGGCAGCATTGCGATGCCGGTGATGCCAAGCACTGAGAGAGTCGCGCGAAGTTTCATGGGCAGCCCCGGCACCATTCCCTGCCGCTGGTGCGGCCGTGCGGGAGTTTGTTGATTGTCGGGTTAATCAATGCTTGCCGTATGGACGCGCAATGCGGCGTCCCTGAGGAATCATTGTGACGCTTGCGACTGTTCGCCGGCGAAATTGCGTGCAGCGATTTGCTTGCGCGAATTTCACGCGCGAGCTCGGAGGAACCGATGCGTGCGTGAACGCCCTGCTCAGTAGCCGATCAGGATTTCGGCGACCGACGGCTTTGCTGCGCGCAGGCTCGCGTCATTGGAAAGGAACTGCTTGTCGCCGGTCACCGCGTTGCGCGCGTCCGGCGGTGCCTTGCCGTCGACGGCGAGCCTGAGCCCGACCTTGCAGGAGCCGGGCAACGAGCTCAACGCGCCGCCCTCCCAGCCGAGCACCGATGCCGTGCCGTCGGCGCCGAAGCCACCGACCTTGAACGGCTTGCCGTTCAGCTTCTCGACCGCGGCAAGCGGAAGGCCGAGCTTCAATCCCTTGGGCGCGGTCCACTGCGACTTGCCGTTGATGGCGATGATCGACGTGTCGCTGCGCGACCCCTCGTTGTCCCACAGCACCTCGAGGCGGCGCCGCGGATCGTTGGGGAACAGGATCGACGCCTTGATCTTCGATCCGTCCGGACCGTCGACGTCGCCGAACACGATGTTGCGCGAGTCGTACTTGAGCGCGAGCTTGAGATGCGTCGAGTCCTTCGCGAACACGCCGCTGCACGCGACCACGTTCGCGGCAGGTTTTGGCGCCGCGGGTTTCGGTGCTGCGGCATCGTCGTCGTCGGCGGCCGGCGCGGCCTGGCGCCGGGGTGCGGCCGGCTGCGCCGGAGAAGCGGCGGGAGGCGCGGCCTGCGGATTGGCCGGCGGACGGCTCGGTGAGCTGCTCTGCGGGCTTCTCGGCGGCTCGGGCCAGCGGTCCCGCACCGAGGAGCCTGCGCCGGGGGGCGGGGGCGGCGGGGGGAATTGCGCGGCCGATATTCCGGTGAGAGCCGTCCAGATCACCGCCGCGAGCGCGGCGCGAATTGCAGATGACGCGATCAAGTAAACACCCTCCCCCAAGGAGCGAGGCCGGCAGAAAGGCGCGGTGCCTTTGTCACCACAGGCTCACGGCCACAATATGCATTTTGGCCGGGGTCCGATCCAGCCTTGCGCCGATGCCGCGGGCCAGGGCGAGGGCCCGCGAAGCCGTCTACGAATAGCTCCGGCGCGCCTTTCGCCGCGGCTGGTCGCTGCCCGTGTAGAACGGGTTGGGGCGGCAGAAGCCGCCGACGCCCGAGACCGCCGCCTGGCACTGGCCGATGGTCATGAAATAGCAGTTGGTGCCGCCGCCGCGGCCGGAATACTGGGCGCACCAGCGATAGGGATCGGCCCTGGCGCTATCGACCAACGAGCCGGCAAGCAGCGTGACGAGGACCGCAATGGCAAGGCGCATGGTACCCTCCTTGGCGCTCTCCTTTGCTCAAACTCCTGCTCAAACCCCGACCGGCGCGAGCCGTGCCCTCTATGGCATCAGCGCGTGGCGCGATTGCGGCTGCGGCGCGGGCCATCGCCGGTCGTGGCCGGACCGGTGTAGAAGTTGTTCGGCGTGCAGAAGCCGCCGACGCCGGACACCGTCACCTGGCACTGCTCCAGCGTCATGAAATAGCAGTTCGTTCCGACATCCGCGGAGCCGCCCAGGACCGCGCACCACCGATAGGGGTCGGCCGAGGCGGGCGTGGCGCTGAAGCCTGCGAGCATCAGCAAGCCGGTGAGAGCGACGATCGAGGCGGGCTGCAAGGCGCGTGTCATGGGGCGTGTCACGGCGCGTGTCATGAGGCATGTCATGGGCCTCTCCCTGAAATCATACCTGTCGGTCAGCCTCCCTCCCGCGACACCCTGCGCCGGGTTACGCCGCAGCCCCCGTAACGTCAACAAGCGCCGGATTGCATTTATTCCATAATGCCGGCCGGCCGCGTCGCCTGAACGGGGGAGCGCGAACGATTATTGTCGGCGCTTATTATCGGTTCTTACTGTCGGTTCTTGGCCTGCTCGTTCACGCACTTCTCGACATAGGCGATGCGCTGGTCGATGCCGCGAAGGTTCTTTTCGCTCTCGACCTTCATCCAGCACGCGGAGCGGGCCTGCTGCACGCGCTCGGCGGCTGAGCCTGCGGGAGGATCGAGCGAGGTGGCGCTCTCGCCGCGCGGCGCCGCGGTGACGGACGGGGTGAAGCCCGAGCTCGATGACGGCTGGGCGCCCGGGAGCGCGTTGCCGGCGCAGGCGGCGAGCAGCAGCACCATCGGCAGGGTTGCAACCGTCGCAGCTCTCATGAAGGGCACCGTCGAAGCGTCCGGCGAAAGCCGCGCGGGAAAGAGAAATGTATCGGCCCCGGGTAAACGGGACCTTGCCGGGCGGTTAATGCCGGTCCCTCCGGTTTATGGCGCCAAGATATCGGCGCCAAGATATCGGCGCCAAGATATCGCCGGAAGCCGCTGTGCGGGCATGCGGCAAATGCGCTATGGCTCGCCCGAACATCCCGAGCGAAAGGCAGTCCCGTGACGAAAGCGTCCCCCGAGGTCCTCAAGGAATTCGCGCCGACCGGCACCCTCCGGGCGGCGATCAACCAGGGCAACACCGTGCTGGCGCAGAAGGGGCCGAACGGCGAGGCGCTGGGCATCACCGT
>JAIESI010000030.1 GCA_019746135.1 Xanthobacteraceae bacterium | reverse complement strand
TTTCGAACCCCCACGACTTTCGTCACGGGAACCTAAATCCCGCGCGTCTACCAGTTCCGCCACGCCCGCCCTGGAGTTGGATGGAGCAGCACCGCAATCGGCTGAGCGGCGCGGCTTATATCATGGGCCTTGTCGGGGGCACCACCTTTAAAAGTGGGGCCGATCAGCGCTTAAGGCCAGACCCCGAGATCGACGAACAACCGCCGGTAGACGGCGCGCAGCGCCTCCGGCAGGTCCTCGGCGATCAGGCCCGGCCCGGCCTCGCTGCCGGTCTCGCCGTGCAGCCAGGTCGCGGCACTGGCCGCTTCGAAGGCCGGCATCCCTTGCGCCAGCAGGCCGGCGATGAAGCCCGCCAGCACGTCGCCGGAGCCGGCGGTCGCAAGCCAGGGCGGCGCGTTCTCGGTGATCGAGCCCCGCCCGCCCGGCTCTGCCACCACGGTGTCCGAGCCCTTCAGCAGCACAACCGCCCCGGAGGCTTCGGTGGCTTGCCGGGCCCGGTCATATTTTGACGAATTATCAGCTGCTTGTGGCTCTATCTTGAACAGTCGCGCGAATTCTCCCTCGTGCGGGGTCAGCACCGTCGGCGAGGCGCCGCGCGCCTTGATGGCGGCAAACAGCGTTTTCGGCGTCTCGGCGAAGCTCGTGAGTGCATCGGCATCGAGCACCACCGCCTGATCTCCACCGAGCGCTGCCAGCACCATGTCCCGCATCGGTGCGCCGACGCCGCCGCCGGGCCCGAGCACGACCGTGTTCAGCCGCGGGTCCGCGAGCATCGCGGAAAGCTCGGGCGCGCCATCGATGGGCCGCACCATGACGGCGAGGCTCGCCGCGGCATTAACGGCGAGCGCCTCGCGCGGGCTCGCGAGCGTGACGAGGCCGGCTCCGGCCCGCAGCGCGCCGCGCGCGGCCAGCCGCGCGGCTCCGGTGTGCGACTGACCGCCCGACACGACCACGGCATGGCCGCGCCGGTACTTGTGCCCGCCCGGCGCGGGCACCGGAAACTTTGCCGACCACAGCGTCGGCGCGTTGGCGCAGATGCGCGGCGCGATGCCGGGCAACACGCTGTCCGGAATGCCGATGTCGGCAACCTCCACCGGCCCGCAATGCAGCCGTCCCGGCAGCAGCACGTGACCGGGCTTCCGGCGAAAGAACGTCACGGTCTCGCTCGCCTGCACCGCCGCGCCCATCACCGCGCCGCTGGTGCCGTTGATGCCGCTTGGCAGATCGACCGCAACGACGGCAGCGTCCGCGGCGTTGATCGCCTCGATCATCGCCCGCGCCGCGCCGCTCAGCGGCCGGTCGAGGCCCGCGCCGAACAGCGCGTCGACGATGAGATCAGCGTCGGCGAGGCCTGCCGGCTGCGCCGGCTCGACCGCGCCTTTGAAGCTTCGCGATGCCTCCGCAGCGTCGCCTTTGAGCTTGTCGCGCTCGCCAAGCAGCAGCAGCCGGACCGGATAGCCGCGCTCGAAAAGGATGCGCGCGCAGACGAAGCCGTCGCCGCCGTTGTTGCCGGGCCCCGCCACCACGCAAACCGAGCCGGGCGAACGCCGCGTCACCGCGTCGGCGACCGCACGTCCCGCCTGCTCCATCAGCCGGATACCGGGGGTGCCGCCTTCGATCGTCAGGCGATCGGCCGTGGCCATCTCCGCCGTGGTCAGGAGTTCGAGCATCGCCGGCGACACTATCGGCGGGGACAAGTCGCCACAACGCGTCAGGCCTTGACCACGGAATGAGCACGCTGCCTAATCCATGGGCGCGTGTGGGCGCCCCCCGAATGCGCGATTGCTGCAAAGTTCGGCGGATTGGCGAAAAATCACGTCATTCCGGGCATTTCCGCCCTTGGCACGGACCCTGCTATCGAGATCGTGGCGTTTCCGGTGACGTGTCCGGATCGCCCGGGAGATGAGACGCGATGAAGAAGATCGAGGCCATCATCAAGCCTTTCAAACTCGACGAGGTTAAGGAGGCCCTGCAGGAGGTGGGGCTGCAGGGAATAACCGTGACCGAGGCCAAGGGCTTCGGCCGGCAGAAGGGGCATACCGAGCTCTACCGCGGCGCCGAGTACGTGGTCGATTTTCTCCCCAAGGTGAAGATCGAGATTGTTCTAGGCGACGATATGGTCGAAAAAGCCATCGAGACGATCCGCCGCGCCGCCCAGACCGGGCGTATCGGCGACGGGAAGATCTTCGTCTCGAACATCGAGGAAGCGATCCGGATCAGAACGGGGGAATCCGGAGTGGACGCGATCTGATCTGACGCGCCGATCCATTCAAATTTTGACTTCAGAGCCCGTCACGAAAGGGAAATAGTGGCATGACTACCGCCAAGAACGTCATGAAAATGATCAAGGACAACGACGTGAAATACGTCGATTTCCGCTTCACGGATCCGCGCGGCAAGTGGCAGCACGTCACGTTCGACGTGACGATGATCGAGGAAGACACGTTCTCCGAAGGCCAGATGTTCGACGGCTCCTCGATCGCCGGCTGGAAGGCGATCAACGAGTCCGACATGTGCCTGATGCCGGATCCGGCGTCCGCGACGATCGATCCGTTCTTTGCCGAGACCACCATGGTGCTGGTCTGCGACGTGCTCGAGCCGACCACCGGCGAGCCCTACAACCGCGACCCGCGCGGCATCGCCAAGAAGGCGGAGGCGATGGTCAAGTCGATGGGCATCGGCGACACCATCTTCTTCGGCCCGGAGGCCGAGTTCTTCGTGTTCGACGACGTCAAGTACAAGGCCGACCCGTACAACACCGGCTTCAAGCTCGACCAGGTCGAGCTGCCGATCAACTCCGACACCTCCTATGAGGGCGGCAACCTCGGCCACCGCATCGGCACCAAGAAGGGCTACTTCCCGGTGCCGCCGCAGGACTCGGTGCAGGACATGCGCTCGGAGATGCTCGCCGCGATGGCGCGGATGGGCTGCGTGGTCGAGAAGCACCACCACGAGGTGGCCTCGGCACAGCACGAGCTGGGCCTGAAGTTCGCGCCGCTCACCGTGATGGCGGACCGCACGCAGATCTACAAGTACTGCATCCAGATGGTCGCCAACATCTACGGCAAGACCGCGACCTTCATGCCGAAGCCGATCTACGGCGACAACGGCTCGGGCATGCACTGCCACCAGTCGATCTGGAAGGGCGGCAAGCCGGTGTTCGCGGGCAACAAGTACGCCGACCTCTCCGACGCCTGCCTCTCCTACATCGCCGGCATCATCAAGCACGCCAAGGCGATCAACGCGTTCACCAACCCGACCACCAACTCCTACAAGCGTCTGGTGCCGGGCTTCGAGGCCCCGGTGCTGCTCGCCTACTCGGCGCGCAACCGCTCGGCGTCGTGCCGTATCCCGTGGACGACCAACCCGAAGGCCAAGCGCGTCGAGGTCCGCTTCCCCGATCCGCTCGCCAATCCGTATCTCGGCTTTGCCGCGATGCTGATGGCCGGCCTCGACGGCATCAAGAACAAGCTCAACCCCGGCGAGGCCATGGACAAGGACCTCTACGACCTGCCGCCGAAGGAGCTGAAGAAGATCCCGACGGTCTGCGGAAGCTTGCGCGAGGCGCTCGACAACCTCAACAAGGACCGCGACTTCCTCAAGGTCGGCGGCGTGTTCGATGACGATTTCATCGACAGCTATATCGACCTGAAGATGACCGAGGTGATCCGCTTCGAGCACACCCCGCACCCGGTCGAGTTCGACATGTACTATTCGGCGTAACGGCGGCGTCCTTCCTCCGGACCACCGTCTGCGCAAACAAACTGCAAGGGGCGCTTCACGGAGCGCCCCTTTTTCTTTTGCTGCGTGCATGCGGGCTCGGGCGGCGCCGTCCGCCGGACAGCGGCACCCAGTTACAAATGGGTTTGTTTGTTCTGTCCGCTACTTTAAGCTGCGATACATAATCTATACACGTAAAAAGAGATCGGCGAGTTCGGGATAGAACTTGGCGTCACGCGGCGCGCGACGGCAGCGCCTTGAAATCGGCGAGGATGCGGTCGCCCGAGCTCTGCAGCTTGGCAAGCTTCGAGGCGAGATCGTCGACCAGCAGTCTCCCGTCCTGTTTGACGATGCGGCCGGCGATCAGCACGGTGTCGACGTTCGCGGTTGCGGCCTGCATCACGGCGCAGCCCACGAGGTCGCGCATCGGCGTCATGTTGAGTGCGTCGGTCCGTAGCAGAACGATGTCGGCCTGCTTGCCCGGCGTGATCGAGCCGACGCGGTCGTCGAGGCCGGCGATCTTGGCGGCATCCGTTGTCACCCACGTAAGCGCGTCGCGGCAGGTCACCGCCGAGCGCTGCGGCCGGCTGCCGGTCTTCCCCAGCGTCTCGATGATGCCGCGGTTGCGTTCGTGCTGCAGGGTCAGTCGCATGCAGGTGAACAGGTCGGAGCCGACCGCGGGCTCGACGTCGGTGCCGATCGAGATCGGCGCCTTGTGTTCGTGCAGGATGCCGGTGAGCGGATCGCCGTAGCCCATCTGCAGTTCGATCTCGGCGGTGACCGTGAAAGTGCCGCCGCGATCGGCGATCCGCCGCACCGTGTCGGGCGCGATGTCGTTGCCATGCACGATGGTGAGGTGGCGGTCGACCAGACCGTCGTCGAGCAGGCGCTCGAAGCCGTCCGGCACCATCCCCTTGCCGCCGCCCACATGCATGCTGGCGAACAGGTCGAGATCGCGCGCCAGCGCCAGGTCCTGCTTCGTCACCTCGTAAGTCGAGTAGTACGGGCCGAGGATCGCAAGGCCGAAGCTGAGAAGCCCGTCGCGGCCGGCGAAGCGCCCCTTGCAGAAGCGCTCCACCTCGCCGCGCGGCATCGGCACCTCGCTGAAATGCTTCTGGCCGGGCTTGGGATCCGGCTTCGGCGAGCCGTGCAGGAACAGCGCGCGGATGCCCGCATCGGCCAAGCCCTGCACGGCGGCGTCGCTGTGCGCCGGCGTCGGGTTGTTGTGGCACCAGTCGACCAGCGTGGTCGCGCCGTTGTTGATCTGGTTCAACGCGCCGACGAGGTTGGCGATGTGGATGTCCTCCGGGCGGAACAGCGTCGCAAGCCCGCGATGCATCGCCTGCATGTACTCGGCGACCGTCCAGTCGGCGGCAAGCCCGCGCAGGCTGGTCTGCCAGGTGTGCAGATGGCCGTTGATCAGGCCCGGCAGCAGCAGCATCCGCGAGGCGTCGATCACCTCGGCGTCATCGGCGGCGATGCTCGGCGCCACGGCCGCGATGCGATCCGCCTCGATCAGCACGTCGCCCTTCGGCAGATCGCCGATGGCCGCGTCCATGCTGACGACGGCCGCGCCCTTGATCAGCTTACGACGCATGGTTTCTCCCTTGGTTCCGTTCGCGCTCGATGACAGCGCGGCATCGAACCGTCAAGCGGACCGACCAGCAAACTGCCGTATCGGAAAATTTGCATGCTGATGTATATTCACTACGTTGAAGCAGCTTCGGCTTGACCAGCGCGATGCGTCAAGGAGCCATTCAATGCGCTACACGGTTGTCTTGGAACAGGAAGAAGACGGCGGATACGTCGTAAGCGTCCCGGCGTTGCCCGGGTGCGTCAGCCAGGGTGATACCCGCGCTGAAGCGCTGAACAATATCCGGGAAGCCATCGAGCTATACGTCGAGGACTGCCGCGAGGCTGGCGATCCTATCCCCACCGAGGCAGGCAAAGAGTTCGTCGAAGTCGAGGCGGCGTAAAGCGACGCTTCCCTGCACCGCTCAGTGGCCAAGCTCCCAACCGATCTCTCTGGTCGCGAAGTCCGCGCTGTGCTGGAACGAGTCGGCTTCGTTTTTCGCCGACAGACCGGGAGCCACATGATGCTTCGTCGCGAACAGCCCTATGCGAGGGTGGTCGTTCCCGACCACAAGCAGATTCGGTCCGGTACCCTCCGTCGCGTCATCGCCGACGCCGGCCTCACCGTTGAGCAGTTTGTCGAACTGCTTGGGCGCTGAGCGTACGCAGCTCGACATAAGCGGATGCATCACGTGAGGGGGCCGTGCCGCGAAGCTGCGACGGTCCGCGCGTGGATATTGGCGGCCCGCGCCCTAATCGTATTTCGACATCCGCAGCGGGTCGACCTGGCCGCCATCCATGTCGATCGTCGAGCCATGCAGCCAGCGGCCATGCGGCGAGACGATGAAGGCGACGAGGCCCGCCACGTCCTCCGGCTTGCCGAAGCGCGTGATGTCGAGCTCGCTGCGGTGATGTTCGACGGCCGCGGCCTCGTCGAGCCCGGTGCGCTTCATGATGATGCCGAGCCGGTGGCGGAAGCGGTCGGTGTCGACCGAACCGGGGTTGACCGAGTTCACCTGCACGCCATCGCGCTTGCCGATGTCGGCCAGCGCCTTCATGAACGCAAGCTGGGCGCCGATCACCGAGGAGCCGATCATGTAGTCGGCGACCGGCGCGCGGCCGCCGATGCCGGCGATGGCGACGGCCGAGCCGCCGCGCGCCTTCAGCATCGGCCAGACCGCGCGGGCGAGCTTCACCTGGGCGAAGAATTTCAGCCCAAACCCCTGCTCCCAGTCGGCGTCGGAGAGCTTGAAGAAATCGCCGCGGCGCGCCGCGCCCGCGTTGTTGACGAGGATGTCGAGGCCGCCGAAGGCGCGTTCGGTGGCAGCCGCAAGCGTCGAAGGCTCGCCCGCGCCCAGGAGGTCGGCCAGATGAATTTCCGCCCTGCGGCCGAGCCCGCGGATCGCCTCCGCCGTCGAAGCCAGCGCCGCGCGGTCGCGGGCGGTCAGCATCAGATCGCAGCCGGCTTTTGCCAGCTCGACCGCGATGGCCTTGCCGATGCCGCGGCTTGCGCCGGTGACGAGCGCGACCTTGCCCTGCAGTTCAGATGTCATCGCCCTTCGATTGCGGATCGCGCGTGACCCGTCAACCGGTGCGGCTATGCGGATTCAGGCTGTGAGATAACCGAGCACGATGGCCGCCGCAGCCGCGGCCATGAACGCGCAGCAGGCGCGCTGCACACGGGCCTTCTCGTCGTTCGCGGCAAGCCGCGCGCGGATGATCTCGGCTTCGAACTCGTGCGAGGAGGAATAAAGGCAACCGAGCGCAAGGCCGGCGCTGGCCTCAAGCGCCATCGCCTGTCCGTGAGTGTGCTGGATGCGCGACGTTCTCATGCCGTGCAGGCTAAGCTGCGCGGGTAAAGCTCTCGTTGCCGCGCAGGCTTAGCGGTTGCTTACTTTTCCCTGTTGCGCCGCAAAAGAAAATGGGGCGCAACTCTTCCGATCTCGTCGTGCAGTCGTACAGGGTGGACAAAGGTGCCACCAGCGCGTCGACGCGCGTCTTTGACGCACTATCGCGCCGTGCCCACGTGATCTTCTACGAGCGCAAAAGCACGTGGGAACGCCGCCTACGGCGGCTTTGCCCACCCTAAGAATGCACGCGCAAAAGCAAGAGGGGCGCAAAGCTGCGCCCCTCTTCCGAACTTGCGAACGAAGCGGCTTAGCGCTTCGAGAACTGGAACGAGCGGCGGGCCTTGGCGCGGCCGTACTTCTTGCGCTCGACCACGCGGCTGTCGCGGGTGAGGAAGCCGCCGCGCTTGAGCACCGAGCGCAGCTCCGGCTCGAAATGCGTCAGCGCCTTCGACAGGCCGTGGCGCACCGCGCCGGCCTGGCCCGAGAGGCCGCCGCCGGACACCTTGCAGATCACGTCGTACTGGCCGGAGCGGTTGGCCGCGACCAGCGGCTGCTGGATCAGCATGCGCAGCACCGGACGGGCGAAGAACACCTCGACCGCGCGCGTGTTGACCGTAATCGTCCCCTTGCCGGGCTTCACCCAGACGCGCGCGACGGCGTTCTTGCGCTTGCCGGTCGCGTAGGCGCGGCCCTGCTTGTCGAGCTTCTGGACGTACTTCGGAGCTTCGGGCGCCGCGGGCTTGAGCGTCGAAAGCTGGTCGAGCGATTGCATGGTCTCGGCCATCAGGCGGCCCTCTTGTTCTTGCGGTTCATGGCTGCGATATCGAGCTTCTCGGGGTTCTGCGCCGCGTGCGGATGCTCGGCGCCCGGATAGACGCGGAGGTTGCCGAACTGCTTCCGGCCGAGCGGGCCTTCCGGCAGCATGCGCTCCACCGCCTTCTCGATGATGCGCTCGGGGAACTTGCCCTCGAGGATCGAGCGCGCGGTGCGCTCCTTGATGCCGCCGATGAAGCCGGTGTGGTGGTGGTAGACCTTCTTCTCGCGCTTGCGGCCGGTCAGCACGCACTTCGCGGCGTTGATCACGACGACGCTGTCGCCGTCATCCATGTGCGGCGTGTAGCTCGCCTTGTGCTTGCCGCGCAGCCGCATGGCGATGATCGTCGCGAGCCGGCCCACGACCAGTCCGGAGGCGTCGATCAAAACCCATTTCTTCTGGATATCTGCGGTTTTGGTTGAAACTGTTGCCATGACACTTGATGTCCGTTGAGGCGCGTTTTCGCGTTGGCGCGGCTTGTATAGGACGGGTCCGGGCCGGTCAATGCCCAACGCCGCTCATTTATCATGTCAATTCAATGGTTTATGAAATAGGTATAAAAATACCTGCGATAAAGTCCTGTTATTTTGCGGGGATCGAGTAGGTCGACGTCACATGCGCAACCGGGTCGGACAGCCCATCCGAGCGGATCGCCACCTCCCCCACCGCAAGCCGCTTGCCGAGCTTCAGAAGCCGGCATTCGGCGACGAGGTCGCGCGTCTCGGGCTTGCGCAGGAAATTGATGTTGAGATTGGTGGTCACCGCCAGCGGAACCGGCCCGATCGAGGCGAGGATGCCGACGTACATGGCGAAGTCGGCCAGCGCCATCATGGTCGGCCCGGAGATGGTGCCGCCCGGCCGGACGAACTGCGGCTGGTAGGCCTGCCGCACCCGTCCGCCGCCGTGCCACACCGCCTCGATGCTGAGGCCGCTGCCCGGATGGAACGCCTGCGGGAACTCGCTCGTGAGGAAGCGCTCCAGCTGCTCCACGGTCATCGCCGGGTTTTTGACCGCTTGCGTCATTCCGCGCCCTTTCAACGGCTTTTGCTGGGCTTGCCGTGCTCGCCCGGCTGCCTAGATCGGATACAATGCCCGAATCCGGGCCGTAAAGGCCGCCGAAAGGCTGCAATGAACATCCAGACCGCGCGCGCCACCACCGAGACCGTGCTGCTCCGGCAGAACGACGGTCCGGTCGCCGTGCTGACGCTCAACCGCCCCGCGGCGCGCAACAGCCTGTCCGAAGCCCTGCTCGGCGAGCTCGGCGCGGCGTTCAAGGAGATGGCCGCGGACCGCCACGTGCGGGCGGTCGTGCTCGCCGCCGAGGGGCCTGCGTTCTGCGCCGGTCATGATCTGAAGGAGCTCACCGCGCGCCGCACCGACGGCGACGGCGGTCGCGCCTACTTCCGCCACATCATGACGACCTGCAGCACCATGATGCAGCAGATCGTCAACCTGCCGCAGCCGGTGATCGCCGCGGTGCAAGGCGTGGCGTCGGCCGCGGGCTGCCAGCTCGTCGCAAGCTGCGATCTCGCGGTCGCCTCGAGCAAAGCCGGCTTCGCCACGCCCGGCGTCGACATCGGCCTGTTCTGCTCGACGCCGATGGTGGCGCTGTCGCGCAACGTGCCGCGCAAGCATGCGATGGACATGCTGCTTTCGGGCGATATCGTGCCGGCCGAAAAGGCCGCATCCATGGGCCTCGTCAACGAGGTGGTGCCGCACGGGACGGAGCGCGCCCGCGCCATCGAGGTCGCGCACAAGATCGCGTCGAAGTCCTCGCACGTCATCGGCATCGGCAAGGCCGCGTTCTACCGGCAGCTCGAGCTGCCGCTCGCCGAGGCCTATCGCTATGCCTCCGAGGTGATGACCGAGAACATGATGGCGCGCGACGCCGAGGAAGGCATCTGCGCGTTCATCGAGAAGCGCGATCCGACGTGGGAAGACCGATGACCGCAGGAGTCTCGAAGCTCGCTTTTTGGCCAGGCACTGGGCGCGCGCTGGCGCTGACGAGGCGCGAAGTCGCTCGCGCGCTCGCGGCAGGACTGACGTTCGGCGCAGTTCTCACCGCGGGCTTCACCGCGATGGCGGCGTGGCAGTGCGGCGGCGTGTGCCTGCCGGAAGTGGTCGACAACGCCGTGCTCTCGTTCGCAGCCGGAATTCTCGGGCTTGGTCCGGTCGCCGCATATGGCGGGCGCCGCTGACGCATGAACCACGACAGCTATCCCGACAACTACATCCGCGGCATTCTCAACACGGTGAAGTCGATCGCCATGGTCGGCATCTCGCCGAAAGACAACCGGCCGAGCTACTTCGCGTTCAAGTATCTGCTCGAGCGCGGCTACCGCATGATCCCGGTCAATCCGGGGCACGCCGGCCGGGAGATCCTCGGCCAGAAGGTCTACGCCACGCTCGCCGACATCCCCGAGCCGGTCGACATGGTCGACATCTTCCGCGCCGCGCAGTTCGCGCCGGCCGTGGTCGACGAGGCGCTGCAGATGCAGCCGAAGCCTGCCGTGATCTGGATGCAGCTCACGGTGCGCAGCGACGAGGCCGCCGCGAGGGCCGAGGCCGCCGGCCTCAAGGTGGTCATGGACCGTTGTCCTAAGATCGAATACGGCCGCCTCTCCTCGGAAATCGGCTGGATCGGCGTCAATTCGCGCACGCTCAGCTCGAAACGGGCCCCGCTTTTGGGCAAGGGCGTGCAACGCCTGTCACTCAATCGCGCCACAATGTCAGGGGGTACCACCGACGCCGCCGAGCGGGCGGCGCACAATCCCGACCCGGCAACAAAAGTGTGAGTTCCGCGTTTTAAGGGTTTGAACCGGCGCCGGGGGGCGTGCGTCTAATGGACGGGCCGCACCGCGTGCGGCGGTGGAGGACTTGATGAAATCTCACCTTGCGCTCGCCTTTGCGGCCACCTTGGCATTGATTGCGTTGGCCCCGGCTGCGTCGCTGGCCCAGAGCCAGGAGGAGCAGCAAGCCTGCGCCAACGACGCCTTTCAGTTCTGCGGCCATGCCATTCCCGACCGCGACCGTGTGGCGGGCTGCCTGTCGGATAATTTCAATCGCATCTCGATCGCGTGCCGCGCCGTGATGCAGCGCTACTCCAACGCCTCCAACGGCCGCGCGGCACCGGCCCGGCGCGATCGCTACAACGACCGCTTCTAAAATTGCCCGCCGCCTCCGCGATACGGAGGCGGTCATTCCAAATTAGCCATCTGATGGAGCACGGCGGTTGCGAATTAACGCAACCGCCGTGCTTTGCCTTGACGGCCCCCTGTGGTTCGATACACCAGCGGAACCGCGTTTCTGGCCGTGGTTAAACTGATCCGAGGATTTGGCTCAAGGTATCGCTCATGACCGAACGCATTCCAGGCTTCGCCACGCTCGCAATCCACGCCGGCGCGCAGCCCGACCCGACCACCGGCGCGCGCGCAACCCCGATCTACCAGACCACGTCGTTCGTGTTCGACGACGTCGATCACGCGGCCTCGCTGTTCGGGCTTCAAGCGTTCGGCAACATCTACACCCGCATCGGCAATCCCACGAATGCCGTGCTGGAGGAGCGCATCGCAGCACTGGAAGGCGGCACCGCAGGCCTCGCAGTCGCCTCCGGCCATGCCGCGCAGGTGCTGATCTTTCATTGCCTGCTCAAGCCCGGCGACGAGTTCGTCGCCTCGCGCAAGCTCTATGGCGGCTCGATCAACCAGTTCAACCACGCGTTCAAGAATTTCGGCTGGAACGTGGTGTGGGCCGATCCCGACGACATCGGCTCGTTCGAGCGCGCGGTGTCGCCGAAGACCAAGGCGATCTTCATCGAGTCGATCGCCAATCCCGGCGGCGTCATCACCGACATCGAGGCGGTGTCGCAGATCGCGCGCCGCGCCGGCGTGCCGCTGATCGTCGACAACACGCTCGCCACGCCCTACCTGTGCCGGCCGTTCGAGCACGGCGCCGACATCGTCGTGCATTCGCTCACCAAGTTTCTCGGCGGCCACGGCAACTCGATCGGCGGCATGATCGTCGACGGCGGCACGTTCAACTGGTCGCGCGAAGGCCGCTATCCGATGCTGTCGGAGCCGCGCCCCGAGTACAACGGCATCGTGCTGCACGAGACCTTCGGCAACTTCGCCTTCGCCATCGCCTGCCGGGTGCTGAGCCTGCGCGACATCGGGCCTGCGCTGTCGCCGATGAACGCGTTCCTGGTGCTGACCGGCGTCGAGACCTTGCCGCTTCGCATGCAGCGCCACTGCGACAACGCCCAGGCCGCCGCCGAATGGCTGTCGCAGCATCAGAGCGTGGCCTGGGTCAGCTATCCCGGCCTCGCCGGCGACCGCTACTACAACCTCGCCAAGAAATACTCGCCGAAGGGCGCCGGCGCGGTGTTCACCTTCGGGCTGAAGGGCGGCTACGACGCCGGCGTCAAGCTCGTGTCGAACGTGAAGCTGTTCTCGCACCTCGCCAACATCGGCGACACGCGCTCGCTGATCATCCACCCGGCCTCGACCACGCACCGCCAGCTCTCCGACGCACAGAAGGTGCAGGCCGGCGCCGGCCCCGACGTGGTGCGGCTGTCGATCGGGCTCGAGGACAAGACCGATATCATCGCCGACCTGGAGCAGGCGCTGAACGCGGCCTGACCCGCGCAGCGCATCCGCTCGCCTAACGGAAGCCCATGGCGCGGAGCGTGTCCGCGCCAATACTTTGCTCCATATCCCACGCGCACGCAGACAGCGAGCCTGGTGGGCCGACATGCTGACTGTAGTCGACGGTTACACGCGGCGGTACGACGCGCATTGTATGCTCAGCTAGAAATCTTCGCACCGCGTCGCGATAGGTCCGCCAATTGGCGAGATCATCACCATCGATCAACGTTGTGGTCTGAAAACTATTGAAATGATCATGAAGTCGGCAGCGCGGTGCACCTTTGGAACAATCAATCCGAACCATCTGCTCGGGGTCGTCATCGATAAAGTAGAACAGGTTGGCTGAGTTGCGAGGATAGGTCAGCAGCTCCTTCATCGACTGATAGGTGCCATCCGCCTGTCGGTGCTGCGGCCAAGGACGCCCGTCGTCTAACGCACGCAATCCGAACGGCCGATCTGGAAGTTCGCCCAATCGCCTTCGTTCCCGACAGTACCGGTTCGGCGTCGTCCACGGTGCCCACGGCTCCCGTTCGATCGCGACGTCAATTGTCAACGACCGCCATCGTAGTGCGTCGCCGATCGGGCGGTCCTGGACGCGCTTGTCGTTGTCGGCCACAAGTCCGCCCGCCGTCATTTGCGGCCAGAGCATCTCCAGTGCGATTTTGCATTGTATGCCATCGGTAAGATTGCCTCGTATGCCGGTAAAGCTTCGCGGCAACCTCATTTCGATTTCGGCACTGGTTCTAGGCTCGGTCAAAACAAGCGTGACGGGGGTCGAATCCTTGGTGCGAGAATATGCCAATGCGACGTAGTAGTTTTGGCACGGGTCGTTCTGCGCCCACGTCTCGGCCGTTGGCACCAGCAACGCGATGGAAACCAGAAAACTCTTGATCGTCGATTGGCCGGGCATGGGATGCAATTAGCTTGTGAACTGCCTTCAGTTCGGTAAATTCAAACCGTGAAATCCACCCATTTACAGCTTGCCGGACGCTTGCCCATGATCCTTGTGCGAATTGCGTTTCTGGCAGCACTTGTGAGTGCGGCCACCATGAACCCAGCCAACGCGCAGACCCACGTGACCCTTGCCACCGCCACGCCCGGCGGCGGCTTTCCGTTTTTCGGCGACAACGCCGCCGCCGTCATCAACGAGACCGACAAGACGCTGCTGGTCGAGACCAAGAACACCAAGGGCAGCACCGAGAACATCGGCCTGCTCAACGATCGCAAGATCGACATCGCGCTGGTCGCGGGCGAGCCCGCCTACGAGGCGTTCCAGGGCATCGGCCAGGGCAAGACCACGGCGCTGGTGATCCAGGCGATCTACTCCAACCCCGGGATGTTCGCGGTGAAGGGCGACAGCCCGGCGAAGCAACCCCGCGACCTCGTCGGCAAGCCGATCGCCTGGGGCACGCGCGCCTCGGGGCTGACGCTGCTGGGCCGCTACGTCACCGACGGGCTCGGCCTCGACCGCGAGAAGGATTTCCAGGCGCACTATCTGGAGAAGGCCGGCGACGGGCCGGTGATGGTCGCCGACGGCCGCGTCGCGGCGCTCTGGGGCGGCGGCATCGGCTGGCCGGGTTTTACCGCGATCATGCAGGCCGGCGGCCGCTTCATCGGGCTCACGCCGGACGAGGTGGCGAAGGTCACCGCCAAGCACAATTTCCTGAAGCCCATCACCGTGCCGGCCGGCGCCTATCCGGGGCAGAAGGAGGCGGTGAATTCGGTCGGCTCCTGGAGCTACATCCTCGCGCGCGCCGACCTGCCCGACGACGTCGCCTACCGGCTTGCCAAGGCGCTGCACAGCGGCCACGGCGCGCTGATGAAGCGGCTCGACCAGGCGAAGGAGACCACGCCGCAGAGCACGTTCAACGCGGCGCCGAGCGCGGACAAGATTCATCCGGGCGTGCAGAAGTATCTGCGCGAAGTTGGGGTGATGAGGTAGCGACGCTTGTCCCGGGCGCGGCGCAGCACGAAGCGCAGCGGAGTGGTGCACCGCAGACCCGGGACCTTACCAAAGGCGGTGTTCGTAACGGTCCCGGATCAGCGGTGCACCGTTCGCTGCGCTCACGCTGCACCGCATCCGGGACATGCGTGGCGCGTTCTGAGCGCTCTCAGCCCTTCTTGAACGTCCGCGCGACGTAGTCGCGGATGTGCGCGATCGTCGCGGATGACGTCCAGATTTCCTCCGCGACCTTGTCGATGCGCGGCGCGTGGCGCTCCATCGCGTCGGCGGCGGGCTGGCGGATCTGACGCTTGGTCATCTCGAACGTCCCCGGCGGCAGGGCGGCCAACGTTTTGGCGGCGGCGATGGCACGATCGAGCAATTGAGCCGGCTCGACCGTCTCGTCGACCAGCCCGCGTTGCAGCGCCACATCGGGCGGATAGGTCGCGCCGCTCAGGATGCCGTCGGCGAAATACTGCGGCGCGGTCGCAAAGCGCATCACCTCGAACGCCATCGCCGGAAACGGCACGCCGACCAGAAGCTCGGTCACACCAATCCGAAAGTCGCCGCGCGCGGCAATCCGCTTGTCGGCGCAGCATTGCAGCACGCAGCCGCCGGCAATGGCGTGGCCGTTGACGGCGGCGACCACGGGCTTTGCAAAGAAGAACACCGTCTCGTAGAGCCGGTGCAGCGCCGGCAGGAACCGGCGCACATAGTCCGGGCCGCCGTCGGCGAGGGGCGGCAGATCGACGCCGGCCGAGAACATGCGCCCCTGCCCGGTCAGCACCACCGCGCGATCCGGCGCGCCGCGCAGCTTGTCGAACTGCGCGGTGATCGCCTCCAGGAGCTCGATATCGAGCGCATTGGCCTTGCCGTGCGCCATGGTCAGCACGGCGATGTCGCCGCGGCGGCTCTGCTCGATCATGGGGTTCCTCGCGGCAGGGAGGCATCGGCGGCAAAGCGCGCTGCGGCCTCCGGCGCGCTTTGGGACCGCCGCGGCGACAGGCGCTCGGCATGGATCACCGCGACCGACAGCACGACGATGCCGATCGCCTGATGCAGCAGCGCGAGCGACAGCGGTGTCTGATGCAGCAGCGTGATGATGCCGATGCCGGCCTGAAGCGTCATCAGGCCGGCGAGCGCCAGCGCGCCGTTCAGCACCGCGCTATCCGCGCGCGTACGGAGAGCGTCGATGGCGTGCAGCACCGCGACGATCCAGAGGAGATAGGCCACCATGCGGTGGTTGAACTGCACCGTCAGCGTGTTCTCGAAAAGATTGCGCCAGAGCGGCGTCTCAAACCACAGCCGCTCGGCCGCGGGGATCAGCGCGCCGTCGATCTCGGGCCAGGTGTTGAACACGAGCCCCGCGTCGAGGCCCGCCACCAGCGCGCCGAGATAGATCTGCAGGACCACGAGCAGCATCAGCCCGAATGCGGAGCGCCGCAGCCGCGGCGGCATTCCTTCAAGCGGACGCGCCCCAAGTCCCTGCGCGGTCCAGAGGATCGCCGCGTAAATCGCGCAGGCAAGCGTCAGATGAAACCCAAGCCGGTATTGCGACACGCTGACACGGCCGGCGAGTCCCGACGACACCATCCACCAGCCGGCGGCGCCGAGCAGCGCGCCGAGCCCGAACAGCGTCCACAATCGCGCCTTGAGCCCCGGCTCGATCCAGCCGCGCCAGAGAAAGTACAGAAACGGCAGCAGGAACACAGCGCCGACCAGCCGCGCCAGCAGCCGGTGGCTCCACTCCCACCAGTAGATGGTCTTGAACTGGTCGAGGCTCATGCCGCGGTTGATCTCGCGGTACTGCGGGATCTGCTGGTACTTGGCGAACTCCGCCTGCCACGCCTGCGCCGACAGCGGCGGCAGCGCGCCGGTCACCGGCTTCCATTCGACGATGGAAAGGCCGGATTCCGTGAGCCGCGTGGCGCCGCCGACCACCAGCGTCACCACCATCAGCGCCGCGACGGCATAGAGCCAGGCGCGGACGTATCGACGGCGGGATGAGGCGGATTGCGGATCGGTCATGATGCTTGCGGCAGATGGCGGTGAGCATATAGACCTGCCCCCGCCCCCTCATCAATGCCAGCAAACGTCGAGCCGCCCCGATCATGTCGCCCCGCCTCCGCAAACTGATCGGAACCTTCGCGATGTTCGCGCTGGTGATCGCCTGGGCGCTGGTGGCGATGGCGGTCGCCCAGTTCCCGCCGATCTTCAACAATCCGTGGATTTCCGGGCTGTATTACCTGGTCGCAGGCCTCGGCTGGGTGCTGCCGGCAATGCCGCTCGTCAAATGGATGTTGAAGGACGAGATCAGGGCGCCCTAGGCGCGGAAGGATTGAGCCTGCGAACAGCGTGAGACTGGATCGCCCGCCTTCGCGGGCGATGACGGCTGTGCGCGACGCACCCGCTCAAGCCGCTTCACCACCGGTGTCATGCCCCGCGAAGGCGGGGCATCCAGTGGCGCCCACTTCCCCGTTTTTGCCGCCTTGTTCTAAGTGACGTTGACCGCGCGGAAGCGGTTGTTCAGCGCGGTTGCCGTGCCCGAGATCAGCACCTTGGCGTAGCGCTGCTTCTGGAAATTGCCGTTGAGCGAGATGCGCGGCAGCGCCGTGAGATGGCTCGCGTGCTGCGGAAAGATCACGCCGGGCCGCGTCGTCACCGCGGTGGCAAAGCCGAGATCGTCCGCGATCTTGAACTCGCGCGGGCCCGCCGCCGTGCGGTCGCCGACCGGATAGGCGAGATGCCGCGGGCGCACGCCGAGCGCCGCCTCGATCACCGCGCGGCTGTTTTCGAGCTCGGCCCGCACCGTCTTGTCGTCGACCTTGCTCAGGATCGGATGGTTGACCGTGTGCGCGCCGATCGTCACCAGCGGATTGGCGGCAAGCCCGGCCAGCTCCTGCCAGTCCATACAGAGATCGTGGCAGAACGCCCTGATGTCGATACGGTGCCGCGTGGTCAGCTCCCGCACCACCCGGCGCAGCGCATCCTCGGTCGGGAGCTGCCGCAGCCAGGCGTAGATGTGGTCGTAGACCGCGCGCTTTTCCGGCACGTTGCGTGCCTCGAACCAGCGGTCGGTGCCGTCGATGCGAAGCCCGATCAGCTCGTTCTGCGCCACCACGGCTTCGAGCGCGAGCCACCACAATTCGCCGACCCGGTCGGCGAAGCTCGTCGCCACGTAAATCGCAAACGGCGCGTCGTACTTCTTCAGGATCGGATAGGCGAACTCGTTGTTGTCCCGATAGCCGTCGTCGAAGGTGATGCAGACGAAGCGGCGCGGGAATTCGCGCGCCGTGAGCCGCCGGTGCATCTCGTCGAGCGAGATCAGGTCGATCTTGGATTTTCGCAGCCGCCGCACCACGCGCTCGAAGTACCGCGGCGTCACCTCGAGCAGCCGGTTGGGCTGGAACCGGTCGCGCCGCGCCGGCCGCACGTGGTGCAGCATCAGGATTGCGCCCACGCCGCCGAGCAGCGGCCGCAGCATCCAGTGCGCGCCGCTGAAATAGAGCGCGTTCAGCGCCGTCCGGTAGAGGCCGTATCGAAAACCTTGCACGGGAATACCGTCATCACGCCGCGGACTGCACGGCCACAGGCTCCAGCGCCGGCGGCGGGCCGGTCAGCATCGACACCTCGGCAAAGCCCGCGGCGGCAAGCTCTTCCGACAGCGCGGCCAGCGCCGGTGCCGCGGTCGCAACGCCGCCGACCAGCACCGCCCAGGACGCGGCTTGTGCGATCGGCTGCAGCGAGGTCTCGGACTGCGCGCCGGCGTCGATCACCAGGTGGTCGTAGCTTTGCGCCAGGGCCACCAGGGCCGCCCATAGCATGTCCGAAACGAAGATGCCCTCGGCATCGTTCCCGAGCTGCCCGGCGGCGACCAGGTGCAGCCGCGTGGCCCGGTCGCGGGTGATGATGTCGCCGAACGACGCCTCGCCGCGCACCAGCTCGGCGATACCCGGCGCGGACGGATCGCTGGAGATCACCTCGATGTTCGGCCCGGCGAAGGCGAGATCGACCAGGATCACGCGCGAGGTCTGGGCCAGCTGGCGCGACAGCGCGATGGCGGTGAGCGTGGTGCCGACGTCGCGGGCGGCGCCGATCACGGCGATACAGCGTCCGGCGTCGCCGGATTGCTGCAGCGAGGCGGCGAGCGCATCGACGGTGGTGCCGGGTGTCGGCGCAAGCTTGGTGGGCGCAGGCTTGGGCGGCGGCGGCACGTTCGCGGCCGCCGGCAGGCGGCTCGGCTCTTGCCTGGTCTCGGCAGACTTTGCCTTGGCAAACCTGGCTTTGGCCTTGGCAGGCTTGGCTGCGACGGGCTCGGCCGCAGCAGGCGCCTGGGCGGCGGCCTGGGCCGGCGTGGTGTCGATCTGCAACGGCGCGGGTCGCTGCGTTTCGCCGCTGAGCAGCGCGCCGGTCACGACAAACGCCATCGCCAGGCTAAACGTGCCGAGGGTGGCGATCAGCACGATCGGCATCTTCTTCGGATAGAACGGGATGTTCGACACCACGGCGCGCGAGATGATGCGCGCGTCGGCGGGAGCCGCGGCAATGCTGTCGCGCGCGGTCGCCTCGCGGTATTTCGCCAGATACGACTCGAACAGGTCCTTCTGGGCTTTCGCTTCGCGCTCCAGCGCGCGGAGCTGCACGTCCTGCTCGCTGGTCGAAGCAGACTGCCGCTTGGCCTGATCGAGCGTGGCGTTGAGCGTCTCGAGCCGCGCCCCTGCGACCTTTGCCTCGTTCTCGAGCGCGCGCGCGAGCCGTTCGCCCTCGGAGCGGATCTGCTGGTCGAGATCGTTGATCTGCGCCCGCATCTCGCGGATGCGCGGATGCTGCGGCAACAGCGTCGAGGACTGCTCGGCCAGTTGCGCGCGCAACGTCACGCGCTGCTCCGACAGCCTTCGGATCAATTCGGAATTGACGATGTCGGAAGACTCGATCGGCTGGCCCGAGGCCATCGTCTCTCGGATCAACCGGGCGCGCGCCTCGGCATCGGCCTTCTGCGCCCGCGCCGCCGACACCTGGGTGTTCAGGTCGGTGAGCTGCTGGTTCGACAGCGTGACGGACCCGCTGCCGAAGAACAGGTTGGAGCGGGCGCGGAACTCCTCGACCTTGCCTTCGGCCTCCGACACCTTGTCGCGCAGCTTCTCGAGCTCGCCGGACAGCCACTTGCTCGCCGATCGCGCCTGGTCCTGCTTCGCGACCTGCTGGAACGTCAGGTATTTTTCCGCCACCAGATTGGCGACCTTCGGCGCCAGCTCCGGATCGGCCGACTGGAATTCGATGGCGATCACCCGCGACTTGTCGACGGCAAACGCGGTAATCCGCTCGTAATAGGCCGCAAGCACCCGCTCCTCGAGCGTCATCGACATCGGATCCCTGAGGATGCCGATGGTCCGCAACACCTGCAGCGGCGAGAACTCCTTCAGCGCGGCGTTGAACTCGGGCAGCTCGGCGAGGTTCAATTCCTTGATCACCTCGCGCGCGAGATCGCGCGACAGGATGAGCTGCACCTGGCTCGTCACCGTCTCCGGGTCGACCGTGCCGCGCTCCATCATCTGCTTTTCGGCTTCCGGGCGCAGGAAGATGTTCTCGCGGCCCTCGACCAGGACGCGCGCCTCGGACTTGTAGCGCGGGGCGATGAGATTGACGGCGACGAAGGCCGCCGCCGCGATCAGCAGCGTCGGGCCGATGATCGAGCGCTTGTTGCGCCACACCGCCCGCGCCACCGTGCCAAGACTGATCTCGTCGTTGGTATCGGTCTGCCTTCGGCCGTGAACTGTACGCATGACAACTCCGTACTCGCCGACTCGGGCGAAACTGCGCTGTCGGGATGACAAACCATTATGGTTGCCGCCGCGTTAAGGCTGTCGCTCGACTCCGGTCGGATCGTCAGCCTTTGTTAACGGCGGGATGTCAATCGGGATCGATCCTGACCGGCTTCCGACCCCGGATACGCATGCGCCCGCTTCCCGCCTCCGCTTTCCTTCAGCCGGCCGCATCGGCCGCCCCGCATGTGCACCTGGCGACGGGCGGTCGGCCGCTCCGGATCGTGCACGTGACGCGCGCGCCGGTCGGCGGCATTTTCCGCCACATTCTCGACCTCGCGAGCGGCCAGGCCGAACGCGGCCACGCGGTCGGCATCATCACCGACAGCCTGACCGGCGGCGACCGCGCTGCCGCGGCGCTGGAGGCCATCGCCCCGCAACTGAAGCTCGGCGTGGCGCGCTTTCCGATCCAGCGCGAGCTGAGCCCCACGGACTTCTTCGGCTTCCTGAAGGTGCGGCAGCATCTGGCCGCATGCGACCCGGACGTGATGCACGGACACGGCGCCAAGGGCGGCGCCTTCGTGCGGCTGATGCGCGCCCCGCGCGCGATCCGCGTCTACACGCCGCACGGCGGCTCGCTGCACTACGGCCGCCACACCCTGCGCGGCACGGTCTATGGCAGGCTCGAGCGCATTCTCATGCGAACGACCGAGCTGTTCCTGTTCGAAAGCCAGTTCGCCCGCAACGCCTATCAGTCCATGATCGGCCCGCCGCCTTCGATCGTCCGCGTGGTGCCGAACGGCATCACGCCCGCCGAGATGGCGCCGGTCGCGCCGCGGCCCGATGCCGCGGATCTCCTGAGCGTCGGCGAGTTCCGCCACATCAAGGGAACCGACGTGCTGATCGAGGCCGTGGCCGAGCTGCACAGGGCCGGCCGCAAGGTCACGCTGGCGGTGGCCGGCGACGGCGAGGAAGGCGCAAAGCTCCGCCAGCAGGTGAGCAAACTCGGCCTCGACGGCAGCGTCCGCTTCCTCGGCCACACCCCGGCCCGGGAGGCTTTCGTGCACGGCCGGCAGATGGTGGTGCCGTCCCGGGCGGACTCGCTGCCCTATGCCGTGATCGAGGCCGGCGGCGCCAGAATCCCCATGATTGCCAGCGGCGTAGGCGGAATTCCTGAGATCCTGGGTCCGGAGGGAAACATGGTCCCGCCGGAGAGCCCGGGCCGCCTCGCGGCAGCGATTGCCGCAGCCCTCGACGACCCGGCCAAGGCCCGCGCCGGCGCCGAAAAGCTCCGCGAGCGCATCGGCAATCTGTTCTCCCAGGACGCCATGGTCGAAGGCGTGCTCTCGGGCTACGGCGAGGCCATTCGCGTCAAAGTCACGAAGCCGGCGTAGTCCACCGCCGTCATTCCCGGGCGCCGCCATGAGCGCGTGAACGCGCTGGCGGGCGCGCCCCGGAATGACGGCGGTGGGCGCTCGCTGGCGTAGCGCACTCGGACATTTCCAATCGATTTTCGCCAATCGCACTAACGTTTTTTTGAACTCTCTTAACTACTTTGGCTGCGGACGGAGCGCGCCCCATTTGGCGCGCGCAAGGACGCACGCACATGGCCCAGTTCGACTCCCGCAGCATGGTTGAAGCCGCAGCGGCGACGCTCGGCACCACGGCGACGCCCGCAGGCCCGCACCGCCTCGCCTCGGCCGCAGAGGCCGCCGCAGCCGAGCCGGTTGCGCCGGCCATGTCGCCGATCGTGCTCGCCGGCGCCGTCCGCATGATCGAGCTCGCGCTGGTGGCGCTGATCGGCACCGCGATCTACGCCGCTTACGTCGTGCCGATGGAGGGGGTGTCCTGGCATTATTTCGGCGCCATCGCCGCCGTGTCCGTGCTGACGATGCTGGCGTTTCAAATCGCCGACATCTACCAGGTGCAGGCTTTCCGTGGCCATGAGAAACAGTATTTCCGCCTCGCCTCCGCCTGGTCGGTGGTGTTTCTGCTGGTGATCGGCGGGTCGTTCTTCGCCAAGATCGGCGTCGAATTCTCCCGCGTCTGGCTCGGCAGCTTCTACGTCGTGGGCCTCGTCGCGCTGCTCGTCTTCCGCCGCATGCTGTTCATCATGGTGCGGCGCTGGACCCAGGAGGGCCGCCTCAACCGCCGCACCGCGATCGTCGGCGGCGGCGCGGCCGGCGAGCAGCTGATCGAGGCGGTCAAGGCCGAGCGCGACACCGACGTGCGCATCCTGGGTGTGTTCGACGACCGCGCCGACGACCGCTCGCCCACCCATGTCGCGGGCGAGCGCAAGCTCGGCACCGTCGACGACCTCGTCGAATTTGCGCGCCGGACCCGCGTCGACCTCGTGATCTTCACCCTGCCGATCACGGCCGAGGGCCGCATCCTGGCGATGCTGAAGAAGCTCTGGGTGCTGCCGGTCGACATCCGCCTCTCCGCGCACTCCAACAAGCTCCGCTTCCGCCCTCGCTCCTATTCCTATCTCGGCAGCGTGCCGGTGCTCGACGTGTTCGACCGTCCCATCACCGACTGGGACGTCGTGATGAAATACCTGTTCGACAAGATCATCGGCTCGCTGGCGCTGCTGGCGCTCTCGCCGCTGATGCTCGCGACCGCGATCGCCATCAGGCTCGACAGCAAGGGGCCGATCTTCTTCAAGCAGCGCCGGCACGGCTTCAACAACGACGAGATCGAGGTCTACAAGTTTCGCTCTCTGTACACGGAAATGACCGACCACGCGGTGCAGAAGAGCGTGACCAAGGACGACCCGCGCGTGACGCGCGTCGGCCGCTTCATCCGCAAGACCAGCATCGACGAGCTGCCGCAGCTCTTCAACGTGGTGTTCAAGGGCACTCTCTCGCTGGTCGGTCCGCGCCCGCATGCGGTGAACCAGAAGGTCGAGAACCGCCAGTTCGACGAGGCGGTGGACGGCTATTTCGCCCGCCACCGCGTCAAGCCGGGCATCACCGGCTGGGCGCAGATCAACGGCTGGCGCGGCGAATTGACCGACGCCGACAAGATCAAGGGCCGCGTCGAGCACGACCTCTACTACATCGAGAACTGGTCGCTGCTGTTCGACCTCGAGATCCTGCTGAAGACGCCGCGCTCGCTGCTGAAGTCCGAGAACGCGTATTGAGTGGTGCGGATGTCGAAACCGGCGCGCCGTCACCCCGCCATCCTGGGAGGATATGAGGCTATCGCTCCACGGGCGCTGCCATCCCTCCCCGCGAGGGCTGTCGTATTCACACATCTTCCAGAATCTTCTCAACGAGTTACGCGCAACAGTGCACAGAACTGGGTTCTTTGCCGGGGCCGCGCGCAGGAAATTTGGACTTCGAACACCGACCAAGTCCTTGATGATGAGTCGGTTTCTGGCCTCGAAGAGAAGTGTGAATCCAACAGCCCCGCGAGGGGAGGGTGGCGAGCGCAGCGAGCCGGGTGGGGAGAAGCCGCCGCATCTCGCTGGCTTCTCCCCACCCCCGCGCTTCGCGCGGACCCTCCCCTCGCGGGGAGGGACGAGACCGCCCGTGTCGCTTGCGGTGTCCTCGCATGATCGTGCCGCACACCGCGTACGTTCCCAATTCTGCCCGCATTGCTGCGACGGACTATGCGGAAGGCCCCCCCGCCCTGCCCCGCGACCTCAGCATCTCCGGCGAAAAGCTCCGCTGTGCGCTGCTCTGGCTCACCGGCGCGAGCGGCGCGATCGTCTTCATCGAGCCGAGCCCCTACGAAATCTCCTCGTTCCTGTCGCTGATCATGTTCGCCCTCGGCGGGCTCACGCTCTCGCCGGTGCTGATGCCGCTGGTGTTCCTGCTGGTGCTGATCAACATCGGCTACAGCATCTCCGGCGCCACCGTGATCGGCGAGCCGGGCGTCATCGCCTGGCTCGTCACCTCCTGGTACCTCGCCGTCACTGCGGTGTTCTTTGCCGCGATGCTGACCCAGAACACCGAGGCGCGGCTTCGCGCCATCACCGCCGGCGTTGTCGTCGGTGGCCTGATCGCCTCGTTTGCCGCGATCTTCGGCTACTTCCGCGTGGTGCCGAGCCTCAACGAGCTGCTGCTGCTCTACGACCGCGCCCGCGGCACCTTCAAGGACCCGAACGTGCTCGGCGCGTTCCTGGTGTTTCCCGCCCTGCTCTGCCTGCTGATGGTGGTGTCGGCACGGTTCGGCCGTGCCCTGCGCGGCGCAATGATGTTCGGCTTCATCGGCATCGCCGTGCTGCTGTCGTTCTCGCGCGCGGCCTGGGGCCAGACCGCCTACACCGCGGTTCTGATGTTCGGGCTGATCTTCATCACCACGCGGTCGCCGCCGCAGCGGCTGCGCATCGTGCTGCTGATCCTGGTCGGCAGCGTGGTGCTGGCCGCAGCCATCGCCGCGCTGCTCTCGATCGACGCCGTCGCCCAGCTGTTCGTGCAGCGCGCGAGCTTCAAGCAGGACTACGACGTCGGCGCGCAGGGACGCTTCGCCCGCCACTTCCTCGGCGCCATCATGGCGCTCGACTATCCGGTCGGCATCGGCCCGCTGCAGTTCAACAAGTACTTCCCCGAGGACCCGCACAACTCCTATCTCAACGCCTTCATGGCCGGCGGCTGGCTCGGCGGCATGGCCTATCCGGCGCTGGTGTTCCTGACAGTCGGCTTCGGGTTGCGCACCGTGTTCATCCGCACGCCGTACCAGCAGATGACGATTGCGGTGTTTTGCGGCTATTTCGGCGTCGCGACCGAAAGCTTCATCATCGACACCGACCATTGGCGCCACACGTTCCTGCTGATGGGGCTGATGTGGGGCCTGATTGCGGCCTCGCGGGCCTATGCCCGGCAGGCCGGTCCGCCCGAACTTGCGTCGGCGCGGCCTGCGTCGTAGATCATCCCCCGGCGGAGCGTAGCGCAGCCCGGTTAGCGCACCAGTCTGGGGGACTGGGGGTCGCGAGTTCGAATCTCGCCGCTCCGACCAATACTTAGTCGAATTTTTCACCTCGCAAAAGCCGGTCGGGGTAACACCTGGGGTAACAGGTGACGAAACTTGATGAGCGCCCGACCGGGCGCCGATTTTCACAGGTCTACATCGAGCGCGGTAAGCCCGCGCCCGATAGCCCACGCATGCGCCGCCGGGTGGCGTCGCTGCTCCAGGGAATGCGTAATACGTTTCACACCGGCCAAGTGGCCGAAGAGAAGCTCGGCATTCCCGCGACTTGGAGCAAAAATCAGGACTGGTATGCCTGCCTCGCGAGTTGGTCTCTCAACGACGTCCTCGATCTCATTACGGTCATCTACCAAGCCCTGTCTCGAGAGCACCAAGAACGACATTACGCTGACCCAAGACCAGACGCATGGGTGCAGCAGATCAACGATATCCTCACCGAGGAGAATGTCGCCTATGAGGTCGATCAAAAGGGCGGCGTGCACTACCGAGTTGACGCGGAATTTGCCCGCGGGCGAGCGGCAACCGTCGCGGCACTCGTAGGTGCTCGATACGAAAATGCGCGCGATAATTTTGAACGGGGCATGGCCGCGCTCTCCCAGGCGTCGCCAAACGGAAAAGATGCGATCCGCGGGGTCTTCGCTTCTGCGGAGGGGCTCTTCCGCCTGATGCTGACCAAGTCACCGCGGCTCACCGCCAGCGAAGCTGACAAGCTGAAGCCAGTAGTGCAAAAGGTGCACGCTGGTGACGCAGCTGCCCTCGGCGCCTCGATGAAAATGCTGGAAAGCTTTAAGCAGTGGACGGAAGCGGCGCATTTCTACCGCCACGAACCCGGTACTGAAGAGGTTGCGCAGCCTCCGCTAGAGCTGGCAATTCATCTCGTCAGCACGGGAGCGGCTCACATTAGGTGGCTCGTCGGGTTGGATCAGGCCGAGCAGGCCGGGGCAGCAAAAGCGAACTAACCTGGCTGAGCTCGTGTTGGCGGCGGATTGCCACACTCAACGCACACCAGCCTCCCATCGCTGACCTTGTGCAGCGTCAGCCGTTCGCAAAATTCGCAGTACCGTTCGGGCTCCCGTAGTCGACGTGGCGCCATTGCTGTCACTTCTCGAGCGACGTTTCGATCAGCGTCCGGATCGCCTCCGATCGGGAGGCCTTCCCGAACTTTGCCGCCCAGGCGTCGATGGCCTTGATGAGCTCCGGCGGCAGACGCAGCGCGACCAGCGGATCCTTGCCGGTGGCCGGCCGGCCCCGCTTTTTAGGTATAACCTTTTTTCTTGCATCCCGACTCATATTCTGGTTATACCTAAATTGTCGGCCGACGTGAAGCTGCAACTCCACGTCGGCCTGTAACCCGCAACAGTGTGAGGTGTCACCATGCCACGAGTTGAACGTAAGCCTATCATTTCGCCACCCTGCAGGGTCGCGTCGGTGGGAGATCTCTACAAGCGTTTTGAGGCTGCCAAGTTGGCCTGCGACAAAACCCCGGCAACGGAGAAGGGATCTGTGCGCGCCAACCCGAAGTGGGAACGCGCCAACGACAAGGCCTACGACATCGCCGGCGAGATCGTCATGGCGCCTGCGCGCGACGTCGAGGAAATGCTGCTGAAAATCCGGGTAGTGGGCTTCACGATAGGTGTGCCGCACAAGCGCCTCGATGATCTCGACCACTGGCAGCCGGGTCGTACCGCCAACGGCGAGGAATACGATGCGCTCGTGTCGCTGCGCGAGGACCTGAAGCGGCTTTCGGCGCCGATCGTGTGTTGCCTGAAGACTGCCGCCTAGCAGATCTGTTGTCGACGCTGAAGCCGCCGGCGTCTGGTCGGCGGCTTCGTTTTGTAGCGGACAACGAGCCGCACACCGTTGACCACGTTTATTGAGCGTGGAGAGATCGTGCCATGGACCTCGAAAAAGACGACTTTCGAACTGTCCTCGACGACGTCCGCGCTAGGCACGCGGCAGTCGTGGCCCTGCTCTATTTTACCGACACTCAGGCGCTCGCATTGTTCAGGCTCTACGCAACGCTTGCGATCGCCGCCGGCTCCGGAGCAGCCGCCGTGTTTGCAAGCAGCACCGCACCAAGGGCTCTCGGTTGGGGCTTAGCGGCCGCCATGATGATGCTAGTCGCCGGCATGTGGTTCTGCATCGAGGCGCTGCGATCGCGGCCAATTAGTCTTCCAGGTCGCGGCCCTGACTTCTGGCTTTGGGCCGCTCGACCCGACATCACGCGCGACGCAGCCTTCAAAGCGTACTTGGAGACCCTCGCATCAAAGACGCTTGAGAACGTCGAAACGAACCGCATCAATGGCATCGCTTACCAGCGCGCAAAACTCTGCAGCCTCGCGGTGCCTCCCATGGCGCTCGTAGGCTGCGGCGTAGCACTCTGGCTCGGCCTCTAAACTCGGGGCGTCCCGTTCTTGATGTAGTCGTGATCCGTCGGAGGGGGCGGCGGCTCTCGGGGCGGCGGCGGTGGTGGCGGTGGTGACTGCGGTTTGTCGTCATTCCCGCTGATTTCGATCCGCATGTTGGATCTCCGGCTGAGGTCGCGATTATCTCAGATTCCAGCCGGACGCTGCCGTCAAACGACCAAATATCCCCAACGAATGTGCGCGAGCCGGTCGACGCGGCCGCGCGGCTCACAGCGCCGCGCATCCGGGACGGCAGGCCCAACGCTTCAGAGCCCTGGTCCCCACCGGGTAGCGCCGGGGTAACGTTACCCCGTGCACTGCCGTGAAAGTTTCACAGCATTTCGCCGCCGTACATGACTCGGGGGAAGCGGCGCAAATGCTGAGGAATCGCGGTGTGGAGGGAACGGGAATGAAACGGTACGCCCACAAACTGGGGAACTGAAGGTCGCGAGTTCGAATCTCGCCGCTCCGACCAGCTTTCCAAGGAACATCAACCACGGCACACCCGCCTAGCGGGGCCCGGGCCTCGGCCTTCGGCCCGCGCCATTGCGTTCGCGGCGCGCCAGGCGATGCCCGGATTTGATTCTGGCGTCCTTGGCCGCCGTTGCCTTGCCGGGCGCTGGATCATCGTCGGCGACGGACGACACGCGCAGCATTCCGGAACGCAGCTTGGTGATGCCGGCAGGCCGGGCGGCCTGAAGCGGGTCGTCGGCCGCGACGTCGAGGCTCACCAGGTAGTCGGCGCCGGCCCGCATGACATGCTCGGCGGCCGCGACCGCGGCGGCCCGCTCGTCGCCGTCGATGATGGCGCGGAGGATCGCCGCATGCTCCTCCCAGGAGCGCCCCTGCCGGACCGGATCGTTCGGCGCGAACAGCACGGCGGTTCGCTCGCGCAGCTTCCGCAGTACCTCGCCCAGCACCAGATTCTGTCCGGCGGCGGCAAGCTCGCGGTGAAACTGCTGGTTCAGCTCGGTGAGCTGATCGAAGCGCCGGGCCGCCACCGCTGCCGTGCCTTTCTCCAGCACCTGGGCGATGCGCTTGAGCGTCCGGGTGTCCTGGCGCCGCGCCGCAAGCCGGGCATTGTGGCCTTCGAGGACCGCGCGCACCTCGACCGTCTCGCGCGCCTCCTGCTCGGTCATCATGATGACCGAGGCGCCGCGGCGGGCGGTCACTTCGATCAGGCCCTCGGACGCCAGCACGCGGATCGCCTCGCGCACCGGATTGCGCGATACGCCGAATTCGCTGGCCAGGCGGCCTTCCACCAGGCGATCCCCCGGCTTGAACCTCTGGGTGAGAATGGCGTGGCGAAGCTCGGCGATGACCTTCCCGTGCAGCGGCGCGTGCGTTTCACCAAGTCTTGGCATCGCGGGACGTGACATCGAAGGTCCAAACCTGCCTTTTTGCCGCTTCTGACGGAATACTGCGGACGGTCCAGCCGGAGCCCCGCCGCACCGGTGTACCGCATTTCGCCACGGAATTGAGGCGAATCGATATCGGCTTTGCCGCGGCAGGTTACTAAAACCCGCGGCCTGCTGCCAACGGCCCGACCCGGCGCCTAAGGCTGCCGGACCAGCCAGGAGACGCTGACGCTGCCGTTCAGGAAGGTCTGGCACGCCATCCGGTAACCCTGCTGAAGCTGCGCATCGGTCAGATGCTTGCGCTCCTTGGGCTTCACCGCGTCGGTGTTTTCGATGCCCTTCTCGATCAGGCACTTGCAGGTCCCGCACAGGCCGCCCCCGCACTTGAAGGGGATGCCGCCCTTCTCGCGCAGCGACAGGCGGAGCAGATTGGTGTTTTCCGGCGCGGTGACGACCTTGCCGCCGTTGGTCAGGAATGTGACTTCGATCATGGCTCGCGATCCGCGCCGCGTCAGGCGCCGCCGTTCAGCGCCACCTTCCGCAGCGTCGCCTCGACATGGCCGAAGTTGGTCAGGTGCTTCAGCTCGGTGAACGCGCGCTCCACCGTCTCGAACTTCTCGAAGAACTTCGACGGCACGTCGTTGACGATCGCGGTGCCCTCCTCGACCACGCGGATCTTGGTGTCCTTCAGGAGCTCGGCGATCACGAAATGCGCTTTCTTGTCGCCGTAGAATAGATAGTCGTAAGCCTCGAGCGGCTTCACGCCGTCGACGATTTCGGTGCGGAATTTTCCCGGCTTGCTGGTCAGGATCACAAACATGACGAGGCCTCCCAATTCCTGATCGAGGTCGCAAACGCCGGCTGCGGACGGCGTCACGGTGACGGCGCAAGGGGCTAGAGCGGCTCGAGCGGCTTGTCGTCCTGGACCAGCTCCAGATCGTGGTTGAGCCAGAGCTGGCACACCAGGCGATAGCCCTCGTCGAGCCTCGGGCCCAATTGCTTCTTTTCCTTCCAGTTGGGCGCCGGCAGCAGCTCGGCGCCCTTGATGATGCGCGAGGCGCATTTGGCGCATTTCCCCATGCCGCAACCGTAGCGCAGGTTGGGAAACGGGAACTGCTTGATGCCGGCCCGCACGACGAGGTTGGTGTTTTCCTTCACCTCGTCGCGGTAGACCTGCCCGCCCCGGTGCAGAACGACGGTCGGCACCGTTCAGGCCTGCAGCAGTTCGCGTTCGTACTGCGGCACCTTGGCTTCCACGCTTTGCAGCTCCGCGAGCGGAATGTCGCCCGCGACGTAGTCGTGGTAGAGCGCGGTGGTGTAGAGCAGCCGCATCTGTGCGCCGATCTCGCAGATCTTCACGCAGCGCTGCTGCAGCTCGACCGTGTCGGCGTGCTCGAGCACGATCTGATAACCGCGCTCGCCGTGAATCTCGTCGGAGACGATGTGCAGGTCGAAGAACTCGACCTCCTCGTCGGTGAACTTGTACTTCTCGCGCAGCGTCGGCGTCTGCTTGCGGTAGATCGAGGGCACCTGCGATTCGAGGCCGACCACCAGCGCCGCGACCGCGACCACCGGATCCTCGCGCATCGCCACCGCATAGCACCAGCTTTGCAGGCCGCGCGTCGTCGCCGTCATGTTGTCCGGGTTCTTGACGCGCTCTTCGGTCGTGCCGCAGGCCTTGGCGAAGCGGATCAGCAGGTCGGTGTGGCGGTCGCCGCCGATCTCCTCCTCGTACATGTTGGCGAGCAGGAAGTCCTTGGCGTCGGTGTAGCGGTCCGGCATGCGCGCGTAGATGTAGCCGAGATAATCCGCGAACGGGCCGACGTAGTGGTAGTGGTTCTCCGCCCAGCGCGCGAGATGCTCGCGGCTGAGCTTGCCGCTCGCCCAGGCGATGCTGAACGGCGCCTTGTTCGCGCTCTTGCCCTTGATGGCGTTTTCGAGGGCCGCGCGAAATTCCACGTGATTCATCAGTTGAGGCATCGGGCGCTCCTGTTCGCGGGTTTGAAGCCGGATTCGCCGGCGGCGCTCCGCCGCCTGGCGAAATTGTGAATACTGTATACCGATTCTGAAGCCGGTCAACGCCGGCCCTCCCGGGGAACGGTGCAATATTCAAGGCATTATCAGCTAACCTGCGGAATTTGCACCGCTTATCGATCGCGCATCCGGCTCATATTGCTAACCGTTATCGGAATACTGTATACCGAATGCCATGCGCCCAAGAGCGCGATCGGGGGAAACATGGGACAGCAAGTCATCATCGGCGCGGCGCACTGGGTCTATCTTCTCGGCGTCGCAGTCATCGTCGTCACGATGATTCTGCGCGCCAACGTCGTGGTGCCGTCGATCGTCGCGACGTTCCTGGTGACGCTCGCCTGGACGCAGACGCCGGTGACCGCGCTCGGCAGCGTCTTCAATGCGAGCTTCACCGCGGCCAAGGAGCTGTTCAACATCTTCCTGGTCATCGCGCTGATGACCGCGCTGCTGAACGCGCTGAAGACGCTGCGGTCGGACATCCGGATGGTCGAGCCGTTTCGCGCGGTGATGAAGAACGGCCACACCGCCTATTTCGTGCTCGCCGGCATCACCTATGTGATCTCGCTGTTCTTCTGGCCGACGCCGGCGGTGCC
>JAIESI010000149.1 GCA_019746135.1 Xanthobacteraceae bacterium | reverse complement strand
TGAGACGGCGGAACTCAAAAACCTCATCGACTATTCCCGGCGGTTCAAGATCGGCCTGATCGCCATCACCGCCGACGCGCCCGGCACGCTGAAGAAGCCGGACGAGGCGCGGCCGGCGCCATAGCGCTCGAGCATCGCGCTGTAGATCGCCATGCCGAAGATCGACATTGCCAGCGTGTTCCAGGCGAGCGCGCCGACGAAGCTCGCCGTCCAGTGCCAGTGCGGGGTCTCGAAGCCAAGCATCAGCAGGAAGACGCAGATGGCGCCGCCGATCAGTTGCACCGCGGTCGACTCGAAGGCCGGAACGTCCGCGGCAAAGCGCTTGAGAATGAGCGTGCCGGCCACGAGGCCGAGCAGGCTCAAGGCCAAGAGCCCGAGATTGCCGGCGCCGAGCGACAGCGGCACGCCGAGAATGACGCCGGCAAAGCCCAGCGCCACGCCGCACCATTGCCACCAGGCGAAGCGCTCGCCGAGCAAAGCAACGCCGAGCGCGGCGGTCAGGATCGGATGGAACGCATGCACCAGCGCGGTGGGCGTCGCGTCCACCGCAACCAGCGCCGCATGCGTCATCGACAGTCCCAAGCCATGCAGCAGCGCGCCGCCGGCGAGGAGATAGGGCCAGCGCGGCCGAGCCGGCCAGCGTCGGCCCATCACCCGGATCAACAGCGCCGCCGCCACGGCCGCGATCGCGAGCCGCGCCGCCACCAACGCGAACGGCGTCGCGTCGACCAGGCCGATCTTCGCCGCGACATAGGACGAGGCCCACAGCAGCGCGAAGACGAAGGGCAGCAGCGCGGGCAGCACGGCGGAGGACACAGCGGGCGCACCAGGTTCGTTGCGGGGCGCCCTCTATAGACCGGCATGCCAACGCACGCCCTTCGTATGATTGAAGGGCGCCGTTCGCGAACGACGGAGGAAGCGGAACCGGACTATTTCAGCGGCTTGTAGAGCCGTTCGTCATAGAGCGCGCCGGTCATGGTCGCGAGCTTGTTGCGGAACTCGCGCGTGTCCTTCTGCATCTGGTGCAGGTCGAAGGCGCCGCGGTTGGCCCAGGCTTCGACCACGGTGAAATGGTTCGGCCGGTTGGTCTGCTGCCACACGTCGAACGACAGGTTGGCGGCGTGCCTGCGGCTGTCCTCGGCAAGCTGCTTGACCGCGGCGACGCCGTTGTCCTTCTGCGGCGGGATCACGTCCACATGGGTGATGGCGTAGATCGGATCCTTGGCACCGGTCTTGGCGGGGGCCACGGCCAGACCGTTGTGCTGACGCGTGTCGTTCGGCGCGGCAAGCGTGGTGGCGAGCTTTTCGTTCAGCTTCTTGGCGTTCTCGCCCGCGGCGTGGGCATCGTAGGCCATCTGATTGGCCCAGGCGCCGAGCACGACGAACTGGTTGGGCCGGTCGATGCGCTGGAGCACGTCGAGGTGAACGACGCCATTGTCCTTGCGCGAGGCGTCGCGATAGGTCTTCAGCGCCGCAGCTCCCACCTTGGCCAGCACCGGGCCGGTCTCGACATAGGTCACGGTGAAGAATGTCGCATCTTGCGCCAGCGCCGGGCCTCCGGCCACGGTCATGGGCAAACCTGCAAGCGCCAAGCCTGCAAGCGCCAGGCCTGCCAGCGCAACAAGACGAAGCATGATGAACCTCCCAGCATTTTCGGTGATGCAAAACGTCTAAAACGTGACGACGACATTGCCCATCGCTTTGCCTTGTTCGACCGCTTCGTGTGCGGCGACGATGTCCTCGAGTGGCAGGGTGAGCGCGACGTTGTTGATCAGCGTCTTGTTGTCCAGCATTCGCGTGATGCCGGAGACCGCGGAGGTGCGTTCCGCCGCGGTCAGCTCGTAGACATAGATGAATTGCAGCCTGATGCCGTTGACCAGCAGGAACTGCGAGGGGATCGTCGATTCACCGCTGCCGGTGCCGTAGATCACCACCTCGCTGCGGGCGTGCAGGATGCCGGGATAGAGCCTGGCGTTGGCGGCGACGTCCATCTCGACGACGGCGTCGATGCCGGCCTTGTTGGTCAGCGCCATCACCCGTTCGGCGACGTTCTCGCGCTTGTAGTCGATGGTGTGGTCGGCGCCGGCCTGTTTCGCGAGCGCGGCCTTGGCCTCCGAGCTGATGGTGGTCAGCACCGTCGCGCCCTGCGCCTTGGCGAACTGGATGGCGTAGTGGCCGACGCCGCCCGCGCCGCCGGTGACCAGCACCGTCTTGCCGGTTGCCGCCCGGGCGACCTCGACCGCATTCCAGGCGGTCATCGCCGGAATGCCCAGGCAGGCGCCGGCTTCGTCGCTGACATGGGCGGGCAGCGGCACCGCGAGATGCGCCGGCAGCACGACATATTCGGCGCAGGTGCCGAAGGCGCGCTTCCACTGCGCGTTCCAGATCCAGACCCGCTCGCCCTTCCTGGAGGCCGGGACGCCGTCGCCGACTGCTTCGATCTCGCCCGCGCCGTCGCTGTGCGGGATCACGCGCGGATAGGCGATCTTGCGGGTGCGGCCTTCCCGCGCCTTCACGTCGGACGGGTTGACGCCGGAGGTCTTGAGCTTGACGCGGACTTCGCCCGGGCCGGGCTTCGGCGTATCGACATCGGCGACGCTCAGGACGTCACGGGCCGCGCCGTTTCTTTCGTAGAACGCCGCACGCATTCGATCACCCCCGGCTTTGCGGTATTGTGTCTTTTGACGGAAGGCCCGGCAATGGGGGCGCGGTTCCTGCTCAGGAGGATGTGAATGACGTTGGGATTCAAGACGGCGCTGATCGTGGGCGCGGGGGCAGGGCTCAGCGCATCATTGGGCCGGCAGCTTGCGGGCGAGGGCGTCAAGGTCGCGCTCGCGGCGCGCTCGACCGACGATCTCGCGGCGCTCTCGCGTGAAATTGGCGCCGTGACCTTTGCCTGCGACGCGAGCAAGCGGAGCGATGTCGACGCGCTGTTCGCCAATCTCGACAAGGGGCCGGGCGCGCCGGAGATCGTGATCTATAATCCGAGCTACCGCACCCGCGGGCCGGTCGCCGAACTTGATCCGGGCGAGGTGGAGAAGTCGCTGATGGTTTCGGCCTTCGGCGGATTCCTGGTCGCGCAGCAGGCGGTCAAGCGGATGCTGCCGAAGCAGAACGGCTGCATCGTTTTCACCGGCGCGTCGGCCAGCGTGAAGGGTTATGCCCAATCGGCGCCGTTTGCGATGGGGAAGTTCGCGCTGCGCGGTCTTGCGCAGAGCATGGCGCGGGAACTGCATCCGCAGGGGATCCACGTCGCCCATGTCGTCATCGATGGCGGCATCAGGAGCGAGCGGCGGCAGGAGCCGATCGACAAGCCTGCGAGCATGCTCGACCCGAACGACATCGCTGCGGCCTATCTCGATGTCATCCGCCAGCGCAAAAGCGCCTGGACGCACGAGGTGGAGGTGCGGCCCTGGGTGGAGAAATTCTGAGCCCGCCGTGCCGCGCGCCGGACGGTAAATCGGTAGGGCGGTTCGCTGCGGAGTTCGCAATGTCGTCCGAGCGGCGATGGCTGCCATGCGCGGCGGGCCGGCGGTTTTGGCCGGCGGGTTCGAATCCGCATCAAATGTCGGCCCTAAGCATCTGAAAAAATGAAGGTATTTTTTCGCCTGAAGACCGCAAAAACGCACTTGCGGCAGTGCATTTTTCCACACCCGAACGGAGTTAAGTGCTATCATTTGCTGAACGGCCATTCAGGGACATGGCGGCCGTCGTGTGGGGTGGTGTCAATCAGCGTGTGATGGGGGAAGCCCTTGTTGAAGGCCCATAAGTATTCGATCGGTCAGAATGTTCGATACACCGCCGGTCCGTTCAGCCGGGCTGGTTCGAGTGGTGCATTCACGGTGGTCAAGTTGCTGCCGCTGGAAGGTGACGAGCATCAGTACCGGATCAAGAGCAACGGCGAGGCGTTCGAACGGGTCGCCAAGGAAAGTCAGCTCGATCGCGACCACTGACCGGGCCGACGGCTCGGTGCAGGACAAGGTTCAGGACAACGGGCCCCGATGCGGGCCCGTTTTCGTTTGCCGCGCCGCAGGAAACCGGCGACACAGGACCCCGCTTGAGCCGTTGAATCGACGAGGAGCCGAAGCATGCCGACCTACATCACCCAGGGGCGCTACACCCGCGAAGCCATCAAGGGCATGATCGTCAAGCCCGAGGACCGCTTCGAGGCGCTGTCGCGCCACGTGTCGCGGGCCGGCGGGCGCGTCATCGGCTACTACCTGACCTTCGGCGAGTATGACTTCCTCACCATCATCGAGGCGCCGGGCGAAACCCAGATGGCGGCGATCCTGCTGTCAGCGGCGGGCGCAGGAGGCCTCACCGATCTTCGCACCACCGTGGCGATGAGCTCGGTCGAGGCCAAGGGCGCGTTTGCGGCCGCGGGCGATCTCGCCCATTCGTTCCGCACGCCCGGCGGCGCTTGAGACGCGAGGGGGCTAGGGACTTTCCGCCGCAGGGACCGTGAGCCGGCGTCCACGGCATGCTAAGACGCCGCACCGTTTGGTCCCGTGGAATAGCGGCGCGCAGCCGGCGTTCATTCGATCAGGCAAGCGCCGGATTTTGGGAGGAGTTGAAGATGCAGAATTTTGCCAAGGGCGCCGCGCTGGCGCTGGTCGCGGTCTCGGCGGCCCTGCCGGGCACCTCTGTCGCGCAGGACTATCCTTCGAAGCCGGTGAAGATCGTCGTGCCGTTTGGCGCCGGCGGCCCGGCCGATGTGTTCTCGCGGCAGATCGCCCAGATCCTCCAGGACCAGCTCAAGCAGACCTTCGTGGTCGAGAACCGGCCGGGCGCAGGCTCGATCATCGGCACCAACGAGGTCGCGAAGTCCGCGCCCGACGGCACCACGCTGCTGACCATGTCCAATACCCACACCACCAACGAGTCGCTGACACCGAACAAGCCGTTCCAGCTCATGCGCGACTTCGTGCCGGTCGCGGCGATCAACTATTCCGATCTGGTGATGGTCGTGCACCCGTCGGTGCCGGCCAAGGACGTCAAGGAGTTCATCGCCCTCGCCAAGAAGGACCCCGACAAGCTCAACTTCGCCTCGTCCGGGCCGGCGACGCCGTATCACATGGCCGGCGAGCTGTTCAAACACATGAGCGGGACCAAGATCGTCCATGTCCCGCACAAGGCGTCCGGTGAAATGCGCTCGGCCGTGCTTGGCGGCCACGTGCAGATGGCATTCGACGCGGTCACCACCATGACCGAGAACGTCAAGGCCGGGCAGGTGCGTGCGCTCGGCACCTCGGCCGCCAAGCGCTCCAAGGTTCTGCCCGACGTGCCGACCATCGCCGAGGCCGGAGTTCCGGGCTACGAGGCGACCATCTGGCTCGGCATCATGGCGCCGAAGGGAACTCCGCAGGCGGTGGTCGACAAGCTCAATGCCGAGATCAACAAGGCGATCAACCGGCCAGAAATCCTCGCCGCGTGGGACAAGCAGGGCGCGGTTCCATTGGCGATGAAGCCCGCGGAATTCGACGCGTTTCTGCGCAAAGACATCGAAAAATGGGCCAACGTGGTTAACGCGGCAGGGCTCGCGCAGAAGCAATAGCCAGATTTTGTGTGGGATCGCGGCCGCGCGCCCGCGGGGCGCGCGGTTTTTTTCTGGGTTGGCCTCAATCCTGGCGGTGCGGCATAGTAGAGCCGTAAGCGGGCAATAAGCGGGGCCGCGCGATCGCGACATGCTGGGTTCCATCCACGTCCTGCCAGGCGCTGACCTGTCGACCGGTGCGATCGTGCTGACGGTGTTCATGGCCGGCGCGATGCTGGCGCTGCTCGCCGCGTTCGGCGTGGTGGCGTTCCGCAGGGCCGGCGAGAACGGCCTCAGCGGCAATCTCTGGCGCGGCGGCCTCGTCCTGGTCGGCATCGTCCTCGCCTGGATCGTGCTCGACCGCTCCAGCATCCGCGACCAGATGGCCGAGCGGCGTTCGATCGAGACGCGGGCCGCGGAATTGACCGTCCGCGCCATGGCGCCGGGCTCGGCGCTCGCCTGTCTCGATGCGGTGGCGGGCGCAACGATCGAGGCGGCTTGCGAGAAGGCGCTGTTCGCAAGCCCCGAGGCGGTCGCCGCAGCCGTGGCCTATGTCGACGCCCGTCTCTCGCTTCTGGCCTCGAGCCTTGCGGTCGGCCAGCGCGATCCGGCGATGCGCCCGGCCATCGAGCGTCTGCGGCGCGCGATGGAGGGCGACCGGTTCGGCCTCGTCGCCCACGTGCTGATGACGCGCGGCTGCACCTCGACCGACTGCCCGGACCTCAAGCTGGTGCGCGACACCTCGCGGATCATGTCGAACATGCGGTCGCGGGCGTTCGACGCGTACGTCAACGTGCATGCGGTCGCCTGGCACCCCGGCGGCGTGACCGTCAACACGCTGGCTGCGGCCTCGTCCACGCCGGCGACACCGCCACAAGCTCCCGTGGTGGTGCCGCAGAGCCAGGCCGTGATGACACCGCCGCCGGCCCTGCCGCCGTCCGTCTCGGCAACGCAGCCGCCGCCGTTCATTCCGCAGCAGCAGCCCGTCGCTGCGGCACCCGCCATGACGGAACAGCCGATGGCATCGACCGGGTCTGCGCCGGCTCATCCTCCGGCGCCTGGGCAGAAATACGACTACCCGTCGTCGGCTTCGATACCGGCGGTCAGCATCATGGCAGCCGAACCTGCCGGGCCGCCTGCCGCCGAAGCCAAGCCCGCGGCAGCGTCGCGGCGCCCCGCGCAACATCAGCAGCAACGCACGCCGTCGTCGCGTGAGGCGGCCCCCCGGCCGTCCGCGCCACAGGCTTCGCCGCAGCCCGCGCAGCAAGCCGCACCGCCGCAGACCTCCGGCGCGCGCTGAACGCACCAAATTCGATAACGCAAGGACATCCGCCCGCCGCGGTGGTAACCCTGAAGCATGCTTGCCTCGGTCCTGATCGCCAATCGCGGTGAGATTGCCTGCCGTATCGCCCGCACCGCGAAGCGGCTCGGCATGCGGACCATCGCCGTCTATTCCGAGGCAGACGCGCAGGCGCTGCACGTGCGCCAGTGCGACGAAGCGCATCCGATCGGGCCCGCGCCCGCGGCTGAAAGCTATCTCGTCGCAAGCCGGATCATCGACGCCGCCCGCAAGTCCGGCGCGCGGTGCATCCATCCGGGCTACGGTTTTCTCTCCGAGAACCCGGCCTTCGCCGAAGCTTGCGCTGCGGCCGGCATCGTCTTTGTCGGCCCGCCGCCGCAGGCGATCCGCGCCATGGGCCTCAAGGACCGCGCCAAGGCGCTGATGCAGAAGGCCGGCGTGCCGGTCGTGCCGGGCTACCACGGCGAGCGGCAGGAGGCGGCCTTCCTCAGGGAGAAGGCCTACGAAATCGGCTACCCGGTGCTGATCAAGGCGGTGGCCGGCGGCGGCGGCAAAGGCATGCGCCGCGTCGACCGGCATGCCGATTTCGAGGCCGCGCTCGAAGGCGCGCAGCGCGAGGCCAAAAGCTCGTTCGGCGACGCGCGGGTGCTGATCGAGAAGTACGTCGCGGCTCCGCGTCACATCGAGATGCAGGTGTTCGCCGACAGCCACGGCAACGCCGTCCACCTCAACGAGCGCGACTGCTCGCTGCAGCGCCGCCACCAGAAGGTGATCGAGGAGGCGCCGGCGCCCGGCATGAGCGCGGCGATGCGGGCTGCGATGGGCGAGGCCGCGGTGAAAGCGGCCCAGGCGGTCGGGTACGTGGGCGCGGGGACCGTCGAGTTCATCGCCGACGGCTCGAACGGGCTGCATCCGGGCGGCTACTGGTTCATGGAAATGAACACGCGGCTCCAGGTCGAGCATCCGGTCACCGAGGCGGTCACCGGGCTCGACCTGGTCGAGTGGCAGTTCCGGGTGGCGGCCGGCGAGCCGCTGCCGCTCACGCAGCGGGACATTCCGCTGCAAGGCCATGCGGTCGAGGCGCGGATCTACGCCGAAGACCCGGCGCGCGGCTTCCTGCCGTCGACGGGAACGCTGGTTGCGCTGCGCTTTCCGCAAGGCGTCCGCGTCGACACCGGCGTGGAGCAGGGCAGCGCCATCTCGCCGTACTACGACCCGATGATCGCCAAGATGATCGCGCATGCGGCAAGCCGCGAGGCGGCGCTGCAACGGCTCGCGGCGGCGGTCGAGGACACGGTTGCCGCAGGCCCCCGCACCAATCTCGCGCTGCTTGCGGCGCTCTGCCGCGCGCCGGAGTTCCGGGCCGGAGCATTCGACACCGGCTTCATCGACCGCCATCCTGAACTTCTTGGAAGCTCGGAGCCGGACCGTGCGGCCGCGGCCTTCGGCGCGGCACGCCTGCTCGCGCAGGAAATGGCGCGGGTCGGCCAAACGATGGATCGTGAGGGCGATGCGCCGGCCTCACCATGGGATGCCATCGACGGCTTTCAGCTCTCCGGGCCGCGCCAGGTGGCGCTGCCCATCCTCGTGGACGGTGAGCCGGCCGAGGCGCGCCTCACCTATGGCGCGTCCGCCACGAGGATCACCGTCGAAGGCGAGGGAGCCGCGACCGACGCCATGGCCGTCGAAGCGGATGCGATCTACGTGCTGCGGCATGGCCGCCAGACGATTGTTCGCCGCGTCGAGGCGGGTTCCGGCGATCTCGATCACGCCGACGGCGACGGCCAGATCCGGGCGCCGATGCACGGTAAGATGCTGGCATTGCTCGTCGCCGAGGGCGACCGGGTCGAAAAAGGCCAGCGTCTCGCCATCGTCGAAGCGATGAAGATGGAGCACGCGCTCACGGCCCGGCGGGCCGGACGCGTCACGGGTATCGCGGTTTCGGTTGGCGCACAGGTCGCCGAAGGGGCGCGGCTGATGACGATCGAGGCCGGCGGCGATTGACCGTCAGCGCGACCGATGTCCGCGCGCACTCGGGTTTGTCGCGTGGCGCGGAACCGCGGTTCAAGCGGCGTCCCGTTATCCACTGGAGGACAGGGCGCAATTCAAGGCGGCGCCTGGAAATGCTAAGAAGCGCCATGCTGCATCTCATCAAGCTCAGCGTCGGAACCGACTCGATCGAGGACCTTCAGGACTGGATCGACCAGAAGCTGAAGGAACAGAAGAAGCGCGGCGTCAAAAAGCCCGAGCGCTTTCACACCACGCGCATGGTTCCCAAGCGCATGGAGGAGATCCTCGACGGCGGTTCGATCTATTGGGTGATCCGCGGCGAGGTGCTGTGCCGCGAGAAGATCCTCGACATCCGGCCGTTCGTCGACAAGGACGGCATCGGCCGCTGCCGGCTGGTGCTCGATCCGAAATGTGTCCCGGTGCGGCCGCGGCCGTACCGCGCGTTTCAGGGCTGGCGCTATCTCGACCCGAAGGACGCGCCGCCTGATCTGGATCGCGTCGGTCGGGGCACGGCCAATCTGCCGGAGCCGCTGCGGCGGGAACTGCGGGAACTGGGGCTGCTTTAGCGCATAGCCGTCCGAAGGACGGCGTCGCTTCGCTCGCCTATAGCCGTCCGAAGGACGGCGTCGCTTCGCTCGCCTATAGCCGTCCGAAGGACGGCGTCGCTTCGCTCGCCTATGTCCCGGAAAAGTCGGCACCGGTTTTCCGAAAAGGACATGCGTTCTAGACGCCGATATTGTCGATCAGCCGGGTGCGGCCGAGCTTCGCTGCGACCAGCAGGCGCACCGGCCCGTCCTTGATCGATGTCACGGGCGCCAGCGTCTCGGCGTGGCGCGCTTCGAGGTAGTCGACGGCAAAGCCGGCCTGTTCAATGGCGGCCTCCGCTTCGCCTAGCGAGGCGGCAAGCGGCGCGCCCGCCTTGAGGTCTCCGGCACACGCCTTGAGCGCGCGGTGCAGCGCCGGTGCAGTCGCCCGTTCGTTCGGAGAGAGATACGCGTTGCGCGACGACATCGCGAGGCCGTCTTTCTCGCGCACCGTCGCGACACCGGCGATCTTCGTCCCGATATCGAGATCGCGCGCCATGGCGGTGACGACCTTGAGTTGCTGGTAGTCCTTCTCGCCGAATGTGGCGATGTCCGGCCGCACCTGCAGGAGAAGCTTGGCGACGATCGTGCAGACACCGCCGAAGAAATGCGGGCGGAACTTGTCCTCCAATCCGGCGAGGGCCGGACCGCCCGGCGCGACCCTGGTGGCAAAGCCTTCCGGATACATCGTGGCCACATTCGGTGCCCAGATCGCATCGACCTTCAGCGCGCGGAGCGCCGCGACGTCGCTGTCCCAGGTGCGGGGATAGCTGCCGAAATCCTCATGGGGCGCGAACTGCGTCGGGTTTATGAAAATCGACACGACCACCCGGTCGCACTTTCGGCGTGCGTGCTGCACCAGCGTCAAATGGCCTTCGTGCAATGCCCCCATCGTGGGCACCAGCGCGACCGACTTGCCACGCGATTGGTCGCGCCAGCGCCGGAGCACCGGAAGCGTCCGCAAAATATGTGTTTTGACGCTGGAGCGAGGCACCGAGGGCGACCGGGTTCGGGGGCTTGGGGACATGGTTCAAGTTAATCGTAAACAATGGAAAACACGTGCTAAGCTTGACCGCAAGCGGGGGTGGCTCGATGACTTGGCCGGGCGAGGAGCGCCATGTCGGTAGAGGGTAGCGCGAGGCCGCGCTCAGCCTTTTGCGTTGTGCTTGGCAACGAGAAGGGCGGTTCGGGGAAATCCACGGTCGCGATGCACATTGCGATTGCGCTGCTGAAAGCGGGGCAGCGCGTTGCGACGATCGACCTCGACTCGCGCCAGAAGAGCTTCACCCACTACATCGACAATCGCCGCGCCTGGGCGGCGCACGCCAGGCTCGATCTCGAGCTGCCGCAGCATTACTGCATCTCGCGCGGCGAGGGCACGCAGGTCGCCGACAACGAGGCCGCCGAGTTCAACGAGTTTGCCGCGGCGATCGATGCCGTCGAGCACAACTACGATTTCATCGTCATCGACACGCCCGGCCACGACAGCTATCTGATGCGCCTCGCGCATTCGATGGCCGACACGCTGATCACGCCGCTCAACGACAGCTTCGTCGACTTCGATGTGCTCGGCACGGTCGATCCGGTGACCTTCGCCGTCACCGGCACGAGCCACTTCTCCGACATGGTGCGCGACGCGCGCCGGCATCGCCGCGTGGTCGACCACGCGACGATCGACTGGATCGTGGTGCGCAACCGGCTCTCGATGCTGGGGTCGCGCAACAAGCGGCTGGTCGGCGAGGGCTTGCAGGAATTATCGCTGCGGCTTGGCTTCCGCGCGGTGGATGGTTTCGCCGAGCGGGTGATCTTCCGTGAGCTCTATCCGCGCGGGCTCACCGCGATCGACAGTCTCGACGAGGACACGCTCGGCACGCGGCCCAGCATGTCGCACGTGACAGCGCGGCAGGAGGTCGAAGGACTGCTGAAGTCGCTGAAGCTGCCGCTCGACGAGCGCGGACTGCGGCGCGCCGCGGCGAAGCAGGAGTGGTTTGCCGCCCAGGCCAACCCGCTCGAGCTGCACGACATCATCGCGTCCTGACCCGCATCAGGACGGGGCAAAAGCCCGCGGTTTGCCGCATGGGGGGGCATTGCGCCCGGCGCACGAAGGCGCATCTATAGGGCGGTAAGGAAACCCTGAGCCTGATGACGAAAGACCGCACGCCCGCGCCGACCGAAAGCCGCAAACAGCCTGCGGCGGCCTCGTCGCGCGCCGAGATCGACGCGTTTCTTGACCAGGTGAAAGGGCTCGGACCCGCCACCCAGTCCGGCCAGCGCGGCCGGCTGATCTTCGCGCTCGACGCCACCATGAGCCGCCAGCCGCTGTGGGACACCGCGTGCCGGCTGCAAGGCAACATGTTCAACGAGACCGCCGCGATCGGCGGGCTCGACGTGCAGCTTGTCTATTATCGCGGGCTTGCCGAATGCCGCGCGTCGGGCTGGGTGTCGGACGCCCGCCGGCTCGGCGGCCTGATGGAAAAGATCGACTGCCGCGGCGGCCATACACAGATCAGCAAAATCCTTGCGCACGCGCGCCGCGAGACCGAGGCGCGCAAGGTGCAGGCGCTGGTGTTGGTCGGCGACGCGATGGAAGAGCCGATCGATGACCTCTGCGCGGCGGCGGGTCAGCTCGGGCTGCTGGGTGTGCCGGCCTTCGTGTTCCAGGAAGGCCACGATGCGGTCGCCGAGCGGGCGTTCCGTGAAATTGCGCGGCTCACGCGCGGCGCATATTGCCGGTTCGACATCAGCGCGGCCCATGAGCTCGCCGAACTGTTGCGGGCGGTCGCAGCCTATGCAGCGGGCGGCATGAAGGCGCTGACGGATCTGCAGGCCCGCAACGGCCGCGGCGCGCAAAAGCTTCTCGCTCAACTGCGCTAGCGATCCATGCCGACGCTGTTCTTCGGGATTGTCATTCTGGTCCTCGTGCTGTGGGCCCTCAACGCTTATTCCAAGGCCGATCCGAGAAAGCTCGTGCAGATCGGCCGGCCGGCAGGCGGCATCGTCGCCGTGGCGGTGTCGGCGTTCATGATCTTTCGCGGGCATCTTGAGGTCGCGATCCCGCTCGGGCTGTTCGGCCTGGGCCTCCTGGGATGGGGGCCGTTCGCCTCGACCGGGCTGTTTCAGCGCACGCAGAAGACGCCCGGACAGATCTCACGGGTGCGGGCGGCGTTCGTCGAGATGGAGCTCGACCACGACAGCGGCGCCATGCACGGCACCGTTCTGGCTGGCCGTCATGCCGGCCGGTCGCTCGATGAGCTGGAGCTGCCGGCGCTGCTCGATCTGCTGACCGAGTTCGACGCCGACAGCCGGGCGCTACTGGCCGGATATCTTGACCGCCGGGAACCCGGCTGGCGTGAGCACGCGCAGGGTGACGCGGCAGCGGGGGCCGGTGCGACTGCGCGGGGCGGCAAAATGTCGGAGGAGGAGGCCTATCAGGTCCTTGGCCTTGAGCCGGGGGCGAGCGCCAAAGACATCGCCCGCGCGCACCGGGCGCTGATGAAGAAGCTTCATCCCGACCAGGGGGGCTCGACGTATCTCGCCGCCCAGATCAACGCCGCCAAGGAGGTTCTGCTGCGCCGGCACGGATAGGGGCGGTGGGGGTCGTCTTGGATAGCGCTGGGTCCCATGCTTTGGGATCATTCTTGCTCTCCCGCATTTGCTGCTGAGAGAGGCTCCTGGTTCGACACGCCCCTGCCGGTTCTTTTTTCCGGCGTTCACGGTCCCCGTTTGCGGGGACTCGTGTCTTGCTCGTTCAGATGTGCGGCGCCAATGGCGCCGTCACATCTTCATCGCCATGCACTCCATGTCGCTGCGCTTGAGCTGCTTGCAGGCGCTTTGCGCCTGGTCGCGATCAAAGCCGGCGAAGCGGGCGCGATAGTAGGTCTTGGCGCCTTTGACGGTGCGCTCGATATAGGCCTCGGCCTTGGCAACGAGGCTCGTCACCTTGCCCTTGGCGGCACTCAGCTTGCCCTTGGCCTCGCCTTCATCCTCGAAGGCGCCGACCTGGATGGCCCAGCCGCCGCGGGTGTTGGCGGGCCGCGAGGGGATCGCGACGTCGTCCGGCTTGGCCGAGGCGAGCTGCTGCTTGGGAACGACGCTGCCGCGCGCGGTGACCGGCGCCACGACGGTTTCCGGAGCCTTGGCGGCGGCCGCCGGCGGCGCGATGTTCAGCTCGGCGGGCGAGGCGAGGGCCGCCGTGCGCACCGACTTGGCCATCGCCGGATCGGGTGTGGCGTCCGCTGCCGGCGCATTCTTGGCCGGCACCAGCTTGACCGCCAGTGTCTTCACCTTGATGGGCTTGATCGGCGCATCGCTGGCGCCGGCGATCGCCGCGGTCGATTCCTGCGCAGCGGGTTCCTGGGGGCGCGGCGCAAGCGTGACCGGCGTGCTCTGGGCCGAGGCGAGCGAGGGCGCGGCAGGCGCGGCGGACGGTGTCGGTTCGTGCTTGGCAATTTCAGGCTTGGCCGTTTCCGGCTTGACCAGCGGTGCGAACAGCGCGGGCAGACCCGGCAGCATCGGCGTGGCGGCCGGCGGCGGAGTTTCGGCGGCGAGCGCCATGGCCGGCGCTGGCCCAGGCTTCGCCGAGGCGTCGGCAATATAGCTGCTGATCAGGTCGCGCATCCGCGCGTCGCGGCTCGCGCCGGAGCGACCGCCGAGCACCACGGCCACGACGTGGCGATAGCCGCGCTTGACCGAGGTCACGAGATTGAAGCCCGAGGCGTTGGTGTAGCCGGTCTTGATGCCGTCGACGCCCTCCACCTTGCCAAGGAGCTTGTTGTGATTGCGGATGCCCTTGCCGTGATAGACGAAGCTCGAGATCGAGAAATACTTGTAGTACTTCGGGAAGCGCTGCTGCACGGCGATGCCGAGCAGCGCCTGGTCGCGCGCCGTGGTGATCTGCTGATCGTTCGGCAGGCCCGAGGCGTTGCGATAGACCGTGTTCTGCATGCCGATGGCGCGGGCCTTGCGCGTCATTATGCGCGCGAATTCTTCTTCGCTGCCGCCGAGCTGTTCGGCGATGACCACGGCGGCGTCGTTGGCCGACTTGGTGACGAGCCCCTTGATGGCGTCATCGACCATCAGGGTGCTGCCGGGCCGGAGCCCAAGCTTGGTCGGAGCCTGGCTCGCGGCCTCCTCGGAGACCGGCATCTGCGTGTCGAGCGCGATCTTGCCCGCCTCAAGCTGCTCGAACAGCATGTAGAGGGTCATGATCTTGGTCAGCGAGGCCGGATGGCGCGCGCCGTCCGGAGTTGACTGATGCAGCACCGCGCCGGTCTTGGCGTCGACCACGATCGCGGCGTAGGGCGGGTTGTAGCTCGAGGCCGCCTTGGCCTGCTTGACGGAGCTGCGTTTGCGCTTGCGCGCATCGGCAGGTTCGGTGGCAACCGCCAGGATTGCGATGACAGCGGCGAGGCTCAAACACCCCCAACGGAGCTTGCGGGAAGCTCCGACCGGCATAAGCACCATGATGTGATTGTCCCCGTTTCCCGCCCGCCCGGGTATCCCTACCGGATACCTAGGCCCCCTGTTTTGGCCCAAAATGTGCTCTTCCGGCATGTTACGCCGAGTTCTCGGGCGTGGCGTGTCGAACAGGGCACGAAGGCCAAAACTATGCCGGTAGAGTTGCCAGGAAGTTAAATTAAATCAATGAGAAGTGTCGTATTTTGGCACGTTTGTGTGGCCCTTTTTAGTGCAATGCAAAAATAGTGCTTGCCTTATTTGTGCGCTGCAATATATTACCCGCCATGCGTGCGATCGAGCGCGCAAAGTCCAGGCAGGTAAAACCCCAAGCACAACCCACCTCGGTGCGGCGGAGACAGACGCAATGATGAAGAACTTCGAAGACATGCAGAAAATGAGCAAGGACAGCATGGACGCGACGATGAAGTCGTTCGGCTCCCTGTCGAAGGCGACGCAGGCGATCGCCGCCGAGCTTGCCGACTACTCGAAGAAGTCGTTCGAGGACGGCAGCAAGGTCATGGAGAAGCTGCTGGGCGCCAAGTCGCTCGACAAGGCGATCGAGATCCAGACTGACTACGCCAGGTCCGCCTATGAGGGCTTCGTCGCCGAGGCCACCAAGATCGGCGAGCTCTATGCCGATTTCGCCAAGGAGACCTACAAGCCGTTCGAGGCTTACATGAAGGCCGCTCCGGCGAAGTAATCGCCGTCAGCGCCGATCGATCGGAAGCCCGGCCGCAAGCCGGGCTTTTTTTGCCGCCGAACGGACTTGCAGCCGGCGCAAAAGCAGAAGCCCGGCTCGCGGCCGGGCTTCGCCATTTCGTGCGGTGCCGCGCGCTTACTCGGCGAGGCGCAGGTTCGAAAGGTTGGTGCCGATCTGCTTGAAGGTGGCGACAAGCTCGCTCGCCTTGGTCAGCATCCAGAACTTGTCCGCGCCGCTCGCGCAGCCCTGCAGCAGCGTCGACTTGGGATCGCCGTCGGTGTTGACGTGGATCGTGTAGAGCGTGATGCCGGCGGCCTTGACGTTGTCGCAGGTGATCTTCTGCCGGGCGTCGATCTGGCTCGCGTTGTTGTACCAGCGGTTTTGGGTGTTCAGGCCGTCGCTCATCAGGATGATGATCTTCTGGTACTTGTAGCCTGACTCTTCGGCCGGCGGCATCGGATAGGGGCCGCCGCCGACGAGGGACAGCCACGCGTGGGCGAGCCCGATGCCCTGATTGGTCATGCCGCTCGGATAGAAAGTGTCGACCAGGCTCTTCATGCCGGTCCAGTCGTAGCTCAGCGCTTTGATGGGGGGCGAGCAGCTGCCGTACTGATCCGCCGCGAACAGCGTCAGGACGTTGGTCGCCGTCGGCGCCGTCGCCTTGGTGTCGTAGTCGCCGGTGCCCGGATTGTCCGAGCCGCCGCGATCGGTGACGCAGCCGTTCCATGTGTTGTGATTGTCCGGAACCCAGGTGGTGGACGTCGAGCATTTCTTCTTCTTGCCGTTCTTGGTGCAGGTGGTGGTGCTGACGTCGTCGCCGTTCTCGTCGTCCCACTCGGTCCAGTCGAGCCAGGTGGCCTGGTAGTTGGCCTTGCCGACGTTCACGTCCTTGCTGAACGGGATGATCGACACGTAGACGTCGCCGTCCTTCGATGCCGCCGCCTTGAGCTGATCGAGCAGCGCCTTGGTCGCGGTCTTGAGCGCGTCGATCTTGCCGTCGGACGACATCGAGCCCGTGGTGTCGAGCGCGAGCGCGACGCGGAGCCTGGAGTTGCCCCACATCGCCATCGATTCCACGCCGATGTTCAGCTGCGTCACGCCCATCAGGCCCATGAAATTCGTCTTCACGTTGGCGTTCGCGGCGACGACGACCTTGCTGCCGCCGCTGGTGGTGTAGGTGGCGGTGACGGCGACACCGGTCGCCTCGGGGCGGTTGAACAGCGCCTTGAAATAGGCGTCGGCCTTGGCCTGGATGTCCGACTGATTGAGACGCGAGGCCTGCTTCGACAGCATCAGCGCGGTGCTGTCGACGGCGGCCTGCATCGCCGCCTTGACCGAGTTGCCGTGGCTGTAGTCGACGGCTGCGCCGACAAAGCCGATCACCGGTATGGTGGCGATCGCGAAGGTGATGGTGACGTTGGCGCCGTTCGCGGTGCGCAGCTCGCGCACGAGCGTGCGGAAGCGATCGAACAAAGAGCTGATGCCGGATGCGGGTTTCATTGGCCGCCTCGCCCTGTTTTTGGACGCGTTACGCGCTATTTCCGGCCGCCAGACGTAAACGGAAGGTGTGAAAAGCACGTAAAGTGAATCGTAGAAATGTCGGCAAATGCAGTCGATCGCGGTAATGCCGCAGCGAAGTCTTCGGCGTCGTAAATAGAGGTTCAAGCAACCGGAAGAATTCGCGGGCTTGCGTTAGCATCCCGGCAACCATGACATCTCGCGCACGCGCGCCGTCAGTGGTTGATGCGGAGGTTCGCAAGGTTCTGCGCGATCGAGCTGAACACGCTGTTGAGCTGGTCGGCGTTCTGCACGTCGTAATACATCGTCGGCTTCGACGCGCAGCCCTTGAGCAGCGCGACGTCGCCGTTGATCACCCGCACGGTGTAGAGCTTGATGTTGGCGGCCTTGACGTTGTCGCAGGCCTTCTGCGTCCGGGCATCGATCGAGGAGGCCGACGATGTCCAACGGTTCTGGGTGTTCTCGCCGTCGGTCATCAGCACGATCACCTTGTCGAGATCGAGCGCCGGCGCGGGCGCATTGAACGGCTCGTTCGGCGACAGCAGCTGGAAGCCCCACGACAGCCCGATGGTGACGTTGGTGTTGCCGGCCGGCGTCATCTCATCGATCCGGGCGTTGAGCGCGGTCCAGTCGTCGCTGAGCGGCATCATCGCGGCATCCGGGCAGCTCGACGCCTGGTGGGCGCGGAACAGGGTTGCCGGGGCACCGGCCACGGTTGCGGTGTTGGCCACGTCGTTGTTCTGGTCGCGGTCATAGACGCAGCCGTTCCACGTGCTGTGCGGCTTGGGCGTCCAGATCTTGCCGTTGGATTCGCAGCTCGATTTGGAGCGATAGTTCGAGTTGCTGCAGGTGCCGTTGGCGGCTTCCCAGTCGGTCCAGTCGATCCAGGTGGCGTCGACATTGCTCTTGCCGACGTTGACGTCGGTGGCGAACGGCACGATCGCGACCTTGATGTCGCCGGGCTTCTTCGCCGCGTCCTTCAGCGTGGTGAGCAGATTGTGCGCGGCGGTCTTGAGATTGGTCATCTTCTGGCTCGATGACATCGAGCCAGTGTTGTCGAGCACCAGCGCGAGATTGAGCTTCTTGATGCCCCACAGCACCTCGGAGGTCGCCGACAGGTTGATGGTCGACTGGCCGAGCAGCTTGGAGAACATCGTGTCGACCTGGGCACTGCCGGTCATCGTCAGCGAAAAGCTGCCCTGCTGCGGCTGAGCGAACTGCGTCGTGAGCTTGACGTTGGTGGCCTCGGGCCGCGTGAACAGGGTCTTGAAGTAGCCGTCGGCCTTCTGTGTCAGATCGCCCGTCGTCATGGTCTGGGCGTCCTTGGACAGCATCAGGGCGGTGGCATCGAGCGCGGACTGCATGGCGGTGCGGGCCGAGGCGGCGCGGCTGAAATCCACCGCTGCGCCGACGAAGCCGAACAGCGGCAGCGCCGCGACCGCAAGCATCGGCGCCGCACCGCCGCGGCAATCGCCGGCGAATGCCCGAAACAGAGCCCTGCGAGACATCGGTAGCCCCCGAAAAAATCCGCCGCTTTTTTTGCTTTGGCGGCGGTTCAATCCCAATTCGGCGCACATTCACCTGTAAGGATTGATCATCGCGGCCAGGCATTGAGATTGCATGTGCCGGGTAGATCGAAATTTCGGCAACTTCGGTGGGAATCGTGGGGAATTGCGAAATGTCGAATTCGGCCTATGTTCCCCGGACGCCTGCGGCATGGGGTCCTTGCCGCCCGGTTCCGGACGAAATGAGGCTGTGCATGGCGCACCCGCTGCAGTCTGGCAGGGCGGCGGAGGGACCCTTATGATCCAGGTCAGGCTCGGTTAATCATAGGAATTCCAGACAGTCGTCCGTTCGGCCATGAGCAGATTGAAAGCAAGCAGTGAACACGCGCCGGACCGTCCGACACGGGTCGCGCCGGGAATGTTCCGGCCGGTTCCGGCCCATGGCGCGGGCGACGACGACAAGAAGCGCGACGAGGATAGCGGCCGGAGCAACGGCCCGGGCACCGCGGTCATCACCAAGACCAAGCCCCAGACCAAGCGGCCGAGCCTCTACCGGGTGCTGCTCCTGAACGACGACTACACACCGATGGAGTTCGTCGTTCACGTGCTGGAGCGGTTCTTCAACAAGGACCGCGAGGCGGCGACCCGAATCATGCTGCACGTGCATCACCACGGCATCGGTGAATGCGGCGTCTATACCTACGAGGTGGCGGAAACCAAAGTGACGCAGGTGATGGACTTTGCCCGCAAACACCAGCATCCTTTGCAGTGCGTCATGGAAAAAAAGTGAGCGGTTCACCACATACGGAACAGTCGCAAAACCGACAGGAAACGGAACTAAGGCACCTGAAGTTAAGCCCTGGGGAGGGCGCCCGATACAAATGAAAAAGGGCCTGTAATGCCGACATTCTCCCGCAGCCTCGAGCAATCGCTCCACAGGGCATTGGCGCTCGCCAATGAGCGTCATCACGAATACGCAACCCTCGAACATCTTCTGCTGGCGCTGATCGACGACAACGACGCCGCGGCCGTGATGCGGGCCTGCAACGTCGATCTCGACAAGCTCAAGGGCAACCTGTCGTCCTACCTGGAATCCGAACTGGACAACCTCGTTACCGACGGCGGCGAGGACAGTAAGCCCACGGCCGGCTTCCAGCGGGTGATCCAGCGTGCGGTGATCCACGTGCAGTCGTCGGGGCGGGAGGAGGTGACCGGCGCCAACGTGCTGGTTGCGATCTTCGCCGAGCGCGAGAGCCATGCCGCCTATTTCCTGCAAGAGCAGGACATGACGCGCTACGACGCGGTGAATTACATCAGCCACGGCATCGCCAAGCGGCCGGGCATGTCGGAGCAGCGCTCGGTGCGCGGCGCCGACGAGGAGCCCGACCAGAAGGGCGGAGGCGGCGACGGCGAGCCGAAGAAGAAGGGCGATGCGCTCGAGGCTTACTGCGTCAACCTCAACAAGAAGGCGAAGGACGGCAAGATCGATCCGCTGATCGGCCGCGAGCAGGAGATCAACCGCACCATCCAGGTGCTCTGCCGCAGGCAGAAGAACAACCCGCTCTATGTCGGCGACGCCGGCGTCGGCAAGACCGCCATCGCCGAAGGCTTGGCGCGCCGGATCGTCCATGGCGAGGTGCCGGACGTGCTGAAGAACGCGACCGTGTTCGCGCTCGATATGGGCACGCTCTTGGCCGGCACGCGTTACCGCGGCGACTTCGAGGAGCGGCTCAAGCAGGTGATCAAGGAGATCGAGGCCTATCCGGGCGCGATCATGTTCATCGACGAGATCCACACCGTGATCGGCGCGGGCGCCACCTCGGGCGGCGCGATGGACGCCTCGAACCTGCTCAAGCCGGCGCTTGCCGGCGGCACCATCCGCTGCATCGGCTCGACCACCTACAAGGAATACCGCCAGTACTTCGAGAAGGATCGCGCGCTGGTGCGGCGCTTCCAGAAGATCGACGTCAACGAGCCGTCGATCCCGGACGCCATCGAGATCATGAAGGGGCTGAAGCCATACTTCGAGTCCTATCACAAGCTGAAATACACCAACGACGCCATCAAGGCGGCGGTGGAGCTGTCCGCGCGCTACATCCACGACCGCAAGCTGCCGGACAAGGCGATCGACGTGATCGACGAGTCGGGCGCGGCGCAGATGCTGCTGCCGGAGAGCCGGCGCAAGAAGACCATCGGCATCAAGGAGGTCGAGACCACCATCGCGACCATGGCGCGCATCCCGCCGAAGACCGTGTCGAAGGACGACGCCGAGGTGCTGCTGCACCTCGAGCAGACGCTGAAGACCGTGGTCTACGGCCAGGACAAGGCGATCGAGGCGCTCGCGGCGTCGATCAAGCTCGCGCGCGCGGGTTTGCGCGAGCCGGAGAAGCCGATCGGCTGCTACCTGTTCTCAGGCCCCACCGGCGTCGGCAAGACCGAGGTGGCGAAGCAGCTTGCGACGAGTCTCGGCGTGCACCTGACCCGCTTCGACATGTCGGAGTACATGGAGCGGCATACGGTGTCGCGGCTGATCGGCGCGCCTCCGGGCTATGTCGGCTTCGACCAAGGCGGACTGCTGACCGACGCGATCGACCAGCACCCGCACAGCGTGCTGCTGCTCGACGAGGTCGAGAAGGCGCATCCGGATCTGTTCAACGTGCTGCTGCAGATCATGGATCACGGCAAGCTTACCGACCATAACGGCAAGCAGGTCGACTTCCGCAACGTCATCCTGATCATGACCACCAACGCCGGCGCCGCCGACATGGCCAAGGCCGCGTTCGGCTTCACCCGCCAGAAGCGGGAAGGCGACGACACGGAGGCGATCAACCGGCTGTTCGCGCCGGAGTTCCGCAACCGGCTCGATGCGATCGTGACCTTCGCGCATCTGTCGCCGGAGGTGATCTCCAAGGTGGTCGAGAAGTTCGTGCTGCAGCTCGAGGCGCAGCTCGCCGACCGTCAGGTCACCATCGAGCTGTCGGAGGAGGCGAGCCGGTGGCTCATTGCCAACGGCTACGATGAGCTCATGGGCGCGCGGCCGATGGCGCGCGTGATCCAAGAGCACATCAAGAAGGGCCTCGCCGACGAGGTGCTGTTCGGCAAGCTCAAGGGCGGCGGACATGTGCGGGTCGTGGTCGTCAAGGACGAAAACGGCCGCGACAAGCTCGGCTTCGAGTTCCTCGACGGCCCGGTCACGCCAAAACCGGAGAAGATCCCGGAGAAGAAGCCGCGCCGGCCGCGCAAGCCGAGCGTCCGCCGGAAGCCGCCGAACGACGGCGGCAACGGCGGCCCGCCGCGCGGCGGCAGCACGGTGCCGAAGGTGCCGCTGGTCAAGGTGTAGCGGCCGACAACGCGCAATCGCGTCATCGCCGGGCTTTGAGCCCGGCGATTTCGTTTTGGGCTGCCGCGCGTGCGCTTCCGGTGCAGGGGCTCGCGCGCTATCGTCTCCGCAACGAAGGCGCGTCCAAAACAGCGCCGAACCCTGGGGAGAGCACGTCATGCCGGATCGCGCTCGAATTGCGCTTGGACTGGTGTTCGCCGGATTGCTCGCCGCCGAAGGTCTGGCCATCGCCCAAACCGCCACACCGACCAACGCGCTGCCGAACCCGTACCGCACCATCGAGAACTGGGGGACGCTGCCGCAGGGCCGCGCCTGGGGCTCGACCAGCGCGGTGGCCATCGATCCCGACGGCATGAGCGTCTGGGTCGCGGAACGCTGCGGCGAGGCGCGGCCGCCGTCGCGGGTCGACCTCGCGCAACCGTTCGGCTGCGGCGGCTCGGGCCTTGATCCGGTCCTCAAGTTCGATCCGTCGGGCACGCTGCTCAAAAGCTTCGGCGCGGGCCTGCTGCTGTTCCCGCACGGCATTCACGTCGACCGCGAGGGCAACGTCTGGGTTGTCGACGGCCTGGGCCGCGGCGGCACGGGCCATCAGGTGTTCAAGTTCAGCCCCGACGGCAGGGTGCTGCTCACGCTCGGCAAGGCAGGCTTACCGGGCAGCGGCAACGACGAGTTCAACGCCCCGTCCGCCGTCGTCACCGCGCCGAACGGCGACATTTTCGTGGCCGACGGCCACGGCGGAAACACCAATGCGCGCATCGTCAAGTTCGCCAAGGACGGCACGTTCATCAAGACCTGGGGCAGAAAGGGATCGGCCCCGGGCGAGCTCGACATTCCCCACACCATCGCCATGGACTCGCAGGGGCGCCTGTTCGTCGGCGATCGGCAGAACAACCGCATCCAGATCTTCGACCAGGACGGCAAGTTCCTCGATCAATGGCACCAGTTCAGCCGGCCGAGCGGCGTCTATATCGACGCCAAGGACAACATCTATGTCGCGGACTCGGAATCCGAGTCGGTCTCGAAGAACCATGACGGCTGGAAGCGCGGCATCCGCGTCGGCAGCGCCAGGGACGGCTCGGTGACGGCGCTCATTCCCGATCCGGTGGAAAAGACCAACACCACCAGCGCCGCCGAAGGCGTGGCGGCGGATGCTGCGGGCAACATCTATGGCGCCGAGGTCGGGCCGCGGCGGATGATGAAATACGTCCGCAATTAGCGGCCGCCGGCAGGCCCGGACGGGACAGCCAGTTCAGCGCCGCCCTCTGCGCATGGGGACGCGGCGATGGCGCGGTTGCACGGCCTGCGCCGCCATGTGACCAAGGGAGCATGGCCGAGCCGCCGCAATCTCCGCCGGGCAGCGCCACCACCGGCACCGGCACCGGCACCGACGCCGATGCGTTCCTGTTCGGCGTCAGGACCGCATCGCGCTCGGTGTTCGCCTTTGTCATCGTCTTCACCTACATCGGCTTCGGCGCGCTCTGCCAAGACTACGGGCTCTCGGTCGGCTGGGCGATGCTGTCGACGGCGCTGCAATGGGCCGGGCCCGCGCAGGTCATCCTGGTGACGGGGCTTGGCCCGGGCACCGTGCTCATCGAAACGGCCGTCGCCGTTGCGCTCTCCAGCGTGCGCTTTCTGCCGATTGTCGTGTCCATCCTTCCCCTGGTCAGGCGGGACAACACCAGCCCCTGGCAACTCCTTGTGCCGGTGCATTTCATGGCGATCAGCGTCTGGGTCGAGGCGATGCGGCATGCGCCTGGCTTGCCGCGCGAACGGCGCATCCCGTTCTGCAACGGCATCGGTGCGACGCTGCTCGGCCTCGGCGTCGTGTTCACCGCGGTCGGCTACTACATGCAGTCGCTTCTGCCGGCGATGTTCGGCGCGGCCGCCATGTTCATCACGCCGATCTCGTTTCTCACCTCGGCCGCGCGCAACGCCCGGCAACTGCTCGACAAGGCCGCGCTCGGACTCGGCATCGTCATCGGCCCGGTGCTGGCGGTGAACCAGGTGCCGTTCGATCTGCTGTGGACCGGTATTATTGCCGGCACGCTGGCCTACGGCGTCCATCGCGTGCAGCGGACGCGCAACGCCGGAAAGGCGGCGTGACGCCATGACCGAGGTGCAGTCCCTGATCATCCTGATCCTGGTCGGCTTCCTGCCGAGCGAGGTGTGGCGCTGGTTCGGCCTCGCGCTCGGCCGCGGCCTCGACGAGGAATCCGAGATCATCCAATGGGTGAGGGGCGTTGCGACCGCGCTGATCGCGGCGGTCGTCGCGCGCATCATCTTCATTCCGCCGGGAACGCTCGCCGGCGTTCCGCTGTCGGTGCGGGTGGCGGCGCTGGCGATCGGCTTTCTCGCCTTCCTGTTCATACGCCGCTCGGCCTTCGCCGGCGTGGTGGTCGGCGAAGCCGTGCTGATCGGCGGCGCAATCGCGTTTGGAAGCTGACCGATGTCGGATCTGTCGCCCGAACGTCCGGCCACGCCGCCGCCTCGCGTGTTCCTCGAGGGACTTCGGTCCGGCGTCGGGTCGGTGTTTTTCTATGTGCTGGTCGGCAACTATGTGGGCCTGGGCGCGCTGGCCTACGAGTTCGGCTTCAGCTTCTGGTGGATGGCCGCCTCGACGCTGCTGGTCTGGGCCGCGCCCGCGCAGGTGATCCTGATCTCGACCCTGACCACGTCGGCGCTGGTCGAGGTGGCATTGGCCGTAACGCTGTCCAGCGTGCGCTTTCTGCCGATGGTCGCAGCGCTCATCCCACTGTTCAATGCGCCGGGCGTGCGGCAGCGCGACCTGCTGCTGCCGATGCATCTGACGGCGATCAGCGTCTGGGTCGAGGGGATGCGGTTGTTGCCGACACGGCCGCGCAGCGAGCGCATAGCGTTCTACAACGGGCTTGGGGCAGGGCTCATCTCCGGTGCGCTGATCGGCGGCGCGATCGGCTTCTATCTCGCCGCGCGTCTGCCGCCGCTGCTCGCCGCGACGCTCCTGTTCTTCACGCCGATGGCGCTCCTGATGTCCACCGCGCGCAATGCGCGGGCTTTGCTCGACCGGCTGGCCTTTGCACTCGGCCTCGTGGTCGGGCCGATCGTCGGATGGCTCAATTTCGGCCTCGACCTGATGTGGACCGGTCTGATCGCCGGTTCCATCGCCTATCTGGTCCATCGGTGGCGCGAGGCAAAGAATCCGGGAAGCAAGCCATGAAGCTCATGCTTGCGGATATCGGGCCGGTCTTCGCGCTGCTGCTGGTCGGTTTTCTGCCGAACGAGATCTGGCGGCTCGCGGGGCTGTTCCTCGTGCGTGGGCTCGACGAGAAGTCGCAGATCATCATCTGGGTGCGGGCGGTCGCAACCGCGATGCTCGCGGGCGTGCTGGCGCAGCTGGTCCTTTCGACCACAGGCGCGCTGGCGCTGATTCCGGTCGGCGTGCGCGTCGGCGCCGCCGTCATCGGGTTCACGGCGTTTCTCATCGCCCGACGCTCGGTGTTCGCAGGAGTTGCTGCGGGCGAGCTCGCGGTGATGGCCGGCGCGTACTGGTTCGGCGTGTGAGGCCTTAGCCCTTCAGCGCCGCCGCGAGCTTCAACGCGTGGTCGGAGAGGACCTCCGCCTTTTCCTTCTCGCTCGCCGCGGGCTTCATGGCGACCCCGGCCTTGCGCGGGATCACGTGGACATGCAGGTGGAATACCACCTGGCCGCCGGCGCCCTCATTGAATTGCTGGATGGTGATGCCGTCGGCGGCGAACACCTTCATCGCCGCCTTGGCGATATTCTGCGCGGCCTTGGCGACCGCCGCGAGGTCGTCCGGCTCGACGTCCAGCACGTTGCGCGCGGCGGACTTCGGCAGCACAAGCGTATGACCCGGCGCGCGCGGCATGATGTCGAGGAAGGCGAAAACCTTGTCGTCCTCGTACACCTTGTAGCACGGCAACTCGCCGCGCAGGATCTTGGCGAAGATGTTTTGCGGATCGTAAGCAGGCATTTTTGGCCTCCGGCGCGCGCGCTGTCTGCGCGTTCAGTCCTGTTCCTGTTCGGCCAAATCCTTGCGGAACGGGGCGGCCGCTGCAAGCTCCTGGCCGGCTGCTTCCACATAGGCGCGCTCGCGCACGAGATAGTCGGCGACGGCGCGGCGCAGCCCCGGATCGGCGATGTAATGGGCGGAATGGGTGGTCACCGGCATGTAGCCGCGGGCGAGCTTGTGCTCGCCCTGGGCGCCGGCCTCGACACGCTGGAGCTTGTGCTCGATGGCGTACTGGATCGCCTGATAGTAGCAGAGCTCGAAGTGCAGGAACGGGTGGTGCTCGATCGCGCCCCAGTGGCGGCCGAACAGGGTGTCCGAGCCGCGGAAGTTGATCGCGCCCGCGATCCAGCGTCCGGCGCGCTTTGCCATCATCAGCACGATGTCCTGCGGCATGTGCTGGCCGATCAGCGAGTAGAACTGGCGCGTGAGATAGGGGCGGCCCCATTTGCGCGAGCCGGTCTCCGTGTAGAACGTAAAGAACGCGTCCCAGATCTCCTCGGTGAGGTCCGAACCGGTGAGCCAGTGCACGGTGATGCCGGGGGCGAGCGCCTCGCGCCGCTCGCGGCGGATGGTCTTGCGCTTCCGCGCCGACAGCGCCTCGAGGAACGCGTCGAAGGTGGCGTAACCCGCGTTCTCCCAATGGAACTGCTGGTCGGTGCGATGCAGGAAGCCGTTGTCGGCGAGGAAGGCGCCCTCGGCCTCCGGCAGGAAGGTGAGGTGGACCGAAGACGCCCGGTGGCGGCGGCAAAGCTCGATCAGGCCTGCCGCGAGGCCGGCGCGAATTTGCGCGGCGTTGGCGGCAGGGCGCAGCAGCAGCCGCCGGCCGGTCGCCGGCGTAAACGGCACCGACACCTGGAGCTTGGGGTAGTATTCGCCGCCGGCGCGCTCGTAGGCCTCGGCCCAGCCGCGGTCGAACACGTATTCACCCCGCGAATGCGATTTCAGATAGCAGGGCACGGCTCCAGCAATGGAGCCATCCGGGGCTTCGGCGAGCAGGTGCTGCGGCTGCCAGCCGGTCCGGGCGGTGGCCGAGCCGGACGCTTCCAGAGAATGCAGAAAAGCGTGCGAAATGAACGGATTGTACGAAATATCTTGAGTGACGCTTGCGGATGAAGCGCAAAGCTCAGAATTAAGATCAGCCGACGAGCTGATCCCCGGATTGGCGCAGCTGTTCCAGGCATCGGCATCGATCTCGGACAGGGCCGGAACGACGCGGATGCGGAGGTCTTCGGGGATGCTGGCTTTAGCAGGTGGCATGACAGGCGACATGGGTCTGGCCTAAGCGGCAATTATGGCCGAAAGCCCTCAAAAATCATCTGATCGGCATGTAAAGCTGCCGCCTGCCGTTGCTCGGGCGTGCGGACAGTCCAGGTGAGCAGCGGCCAGCGAAGCAAGCGCCGGGCCGTGCGCGGCGCGCGCGTGGTCAGGTCCTGCACCCGGTAGGCGAGGAACTGCGGCCGGGCGGCGAACAACTGCCCGAGGTAGGCCCTCCGCGACGTGGCGGTGGCTGGCGAGTCGGCGTCACGTTTCATGGCGACAAGGCCCCTCGGCAGCTTCGGCATGGCTTCGCGAACGGCGGCGATCATCGCCGGATCGAACGACATCGCCGCGGCTGGGCCTCGATAGCCCGCAAGCACGTCGGCGGTGCGGCGCGCGAGGCGCGTATCGCCGTCGAACCGGCTTTTGATCTCCACCAGCATCGGCACCCGGCCGGCGACGAGATCGCACAATTCGCCAAGCACCGGCATGCGGTCCGTGCTGGCGAAGTATTCGATGGCCTTCAGCTCGGCCGCGGTCCGCTCGTCGAGGCGGCTGTTGCCGCGGGTGAGGCGGCCGAGAATGAAGTCGTGGTGCACCATGGCTTCGCCGTCGGCGCTGATCTGAACGTCGCATTCGATGCCGTAGCCGGCATCGATTGCGGCGCGGAACGCGGACGGGGTGTTCTCGATGACGCCCGACGCGGCGTCATGCAGGCCGCGGTGGGCGTAGGGCTGCGCGGTAAGCCAGGACGGCATCCGCGCCCCGCGTCACGCGCACTCGAACGCGGCTTCGACCTCGACCGCGGCGTCGAGCGGAAGCGCCGCCACACCGACGGTGGTGCGGGCGTGCCGGCCCTTGTCGCCAAAGGCCGCCACCATCAGGTCGGAGGCGCCGTTCATCACCTTCGGCCCGTCGACGAAGCCTGGTGCGGAATTGATGAAGCCGCCGAGACGCACCACGCGGACGACCTTGTCGAGATCGCCCATCGCGGCCTTGAGCTGGGCCAGGACATTGATGGCGCAGGCGCGCGCGGCCTTCTGGCCGTCCTCGATGGATACGCTGCCGCCGAGCTGGCCCTTGGCGACGAGCTTGCCTTGGGCGTCGAGGCAGAGCTGGCCCGACACCACCATGAAATTCCCCGTACGGACGAACGGCACGTAATTGGCGACGGGCGCCACCGGCTCGGGCAGCATGATGCCCATTTCTGCGAGCTTCTTTTCGACCGTACCGGCCATTTTTGCCTCCTTCACCGCTAGGGGATTACCAGCATTTGGATGCACAAAAGCGCGGCACAACCCCGCGCTCTCGTTAACCCATCAAAATGCCGTCTTTGTCATCGCCGATCAGGCTCCGCCTTGCAAGCGCGTCGCGCGAGCCGCTGTTGCGGCTGCTGGGAGCGGGACGTATTTTCCGCAGGGCGAAACGAGGAGATTCTTCCCTATGGCGTTGTCCGGAATGCCGGCCCGGCTTTTGGTCGCCACGGCTGTCTTGACGGCCGGGAGTTGGTCGGCGGCGGTCGCGCCGGCCTCCGCCCAGCAGAGCGCCCCGTTGGCGCTCGCCTCGCACCGGGCCGTCTACGACCTGAAGCTTTCGTCCACGCGCGGCAAGCGCTCGATGAGCGCGGTGCGCGGTCGCATCCTCTACGATTTCAGCGGCAACGCCTGCGAGGGCTATGCGCTGCAATTCCGTCAAGTCTCGGAGCTCGACAGCGGCGAGGGCAGGGTCGCCGTGTCGGACCTCCGCGCGACCTCCTGGGAGGATGGCGCGGCCAAGCGCCTGCGCTTCCATTCGCGCAACTACTTCGACGACAGCCTCCGCGACTCGGTGGACGGGCAGGCCGATCGCGGGCAGGGCAGCGTCACCGTGGAACTGACCGAGCCCGACCAGAAAAAGCTCGATTTCAAGACCGACGTGGCGTTCCCGACCGAGCATGTCCGCCGCGTCATCGCCGCGGCCCGCGAAGGCAAGACGCTGCTTCAGGTCGCGGTCTATGACGGCTCCGATTCCGGCGAGAAAATCTACGACACGCTGACGATCATCGGCAAAGCGATCCCGCCGGACGCGCAGAAGCCGTCCGACGCGATCGCCAACGAGGCGGCGTTCGCCGGAATGACCCGCTGGCCGGTGACGATCAGCTATTTCGACCGGTCGGCAGGCGAAAAGAACGGCGAGCAGACCCCGGTTTATGCCATCACCTTCGAGCTCTACGAGAACGGCGTGTCGCGCGCGCTGGTGCTCGACTACGGCGATTTCGTCCTGACCGGCGAAATGACCTCGATCGAGATGAAGGCCGCGAAGCCCTGCCAGTAACTGGGCCTCGGCTCCGCCAACCGGCTCAGCGCGCTGAAGCGGGCCGCCCAGTCCGATGGCGGCGACCGCTTCTTTTGCGGCGGCGGACGCAGCGGCAGGGTCAGAGCCGTCCGCCAGCGTAAAAGACAATAGCGAGTTGTGCCGTAGCTCCTAGTCTTGCTCGTCCAGCGCCAGGCCCTTGACCACCGACTCGTGGCCGAACTTGCCGCGCACGCGATCCATCGCGCGCTCGGCCTTGGCGCGCCGCTCGGCACCGGTGTCGATCAGATCGGCGGGGTCGGCCGCTTCGGCATCTGCCAGCGCGCTGACGCCGACCCCCAGGAGACGGTAGCGCGTGCCGTTGATCTCGCGGACCAGGAGCTCGCGGCTTGCGGCGAAAATCTTGTCGGCAAGCTGGGTCGGGCTCTCCAGCGAGCGGGCGCGGGTGAGGATGCGGAAGTCGGCGGTCTTCAGCTTCAGCGTGACGGTGGAGCCGCAAAGGTGCTTTTCCTTCAGCCGCTCCGACACCTCCTCCGCCGCGGCCCACAGCCGCTTTTCCAGCGGCCGGAACGAGGCGATGTCGCGCTCGAAGGTGTTTTCGGCGGAGACGCTTTTCCGCTCGCGGACCGGATCGACGACGCGGACGTCGATGCCGCGGGCGAGCTGCGCCAGCCGTTGCCCCTCGGCGCCGTAGCGGCGCATCAGCTCGCGCTCGTCGGTGCGCTGCAGGTCGGCGATGAGGCGGAAGCCGTCCTTGGCGAAGCGCTGCGCCGCGACCTTGCCGACGCCGTAAATGAACGACACCGGCTTGTCGGCCAGAAACGATGCAGCCTCGGCCTTGCCGAGCACGGCGAAGCCGCGCGGTTTGTCGAGGTCGGAGGCGATCTTGGCCAGGAACTTGTTGGTGGCAAGCCCGATCGAGACGGTGATGCCGAGCTCGCGCTCGACGCGGGACTGGAACCGGGCCAGCACCTTCGCTGCGCCCATGCCGTGCAGCCGCTGCGTGCCGGCGAGGTCCATGAACGCCTCGTCGATCGAGATCGGCTCGACCTGCGGCGTCAAATCCAGCATCAGCGCGCGCACCTGCCGGCTGACGGCGGCATATTTCTCCATGTTCGGCTTGATGACGACGGCGTGCGGACAGAGGCGGCGCGCCTCGAACATCGGCATCGCCGACCGCGCGCCGAAGGTGCGGGCGATGTAGCAGGCGGTCGAGACCACGCCGCGCTTGCCGCCGCCGATCAGCAGCGGCTTGTCGGCGAGCGAGGGATCGTCGCGCTTCTCGATGGTGGCGTAGAACGCATCGCAATCGACGTGGCAGATGGTCAGCGTGTCGATCTCGGCATGGCGCAAGACCCGCGGCGAGAAGCAGTGCGGGCAGCGCGGACTTTCACCCGCGTCGTTGAGACAGTCGCGGCAGAACGCGCCCATCAGGGCAGGTCCCGTTCCCACACGCCTCCGAGCGCTGCACGGGCGCGTTCGATTTCGTTCGGATCGATGCCGTGATCCTTGGCAAAGGCGACGAGCAGCGCTTCGTCGCCGGAGAAGTAGTCGAGGACACCGGACAGGAACTCCGGATCGCGGGCGGCATCGCGGATCTGGTCCGGGCCGATGCCGGTTGTGGCGAGAAAGCCGCCGAGGTGTTCGGGTTCCGCGGCCAGGTAGCCGAGTGCGGCAATGGCGAGTGCCTCGGCGGCCTCGCGCCGTGCCGCACCTTGCTTGCCTTGCGCCATGCCGCGCTTCATCGCCGGGTGTCCGTTGGTTTCGTCACAATCCGACGCGCGTGCGAACCCGAGAGAAGGTTAGCAATCCCGCGGGCCAGCTTGTGGAAAATCCGGGCGTCCGGTCGCTGGGCGATGAAACAGCAGGGGATAACCGGCCGCATCGGCGGTTTCCGAGCCGGCTCCGACCGCAACAGCAGATCGACGACGCCCGCCCGCGTTAACGCTTGCGGCCGCGGAAACTCGGCAATCCACGGCGCAGTGTTTGCCTTTCCGTAACGAATCCTCATTAGGTTTTAACGATTAGCGGCAGAGCGCGCGCG
>JAIESI010000257.1 GCA_019746135.1 Xanthobacteraceae bacterium | reverse complement strand
TGTGGACCAAGAAACGAGTCCGCCAAAAGCCCTTCAAAGGCCGCCGTATCACTCAGCTCTGATTCCGGGTACTAGTCTCACGCTGAGGCTTAGTGCGCGGCAATGCGCCTCGCAGCATCGAGCCGACCCCCACCCCGACCCTCACCCTTTTAGGGGGAGGGAGCGCACCGCCCGAGCCGCGGGAAGCCCCTCAGGACAGGGCGAAGAAAACTCAACCCTGCGAGATGAACTTGGTGACGAGGTAGGCGCCGAGACCCTCGATGCCGCCCTCGCTGCCGTGGCCGGATTCCTTGACGCCGCCGAACGGGGTCTCGGGCGTCGAGATTGCGACCGAATTGACGCCAACCATGCCGCTCTCGAGCGCGTCGCCGATCGCGGCGGCGGTCGAATTCGAGGTGGTGAAGGCGTAAGCGGCGAGGCCGAATTCCAGCGAGTTGGCGCGCTCGACCACCTCGTCGAACGACTTGAAGGTGACGATCGGCGCCACCGGGCCGAACGGCTCCTGGGTCATGATCTTGGAATCGTCCGGCACGTCGGTGATCACGGTCGGCTTGTAGAAGAAGCCCTGGTTGCCGCCACGCTCACCGCCGGTGACGATCTTGCCGCCGCGGCTCTTGGCGTCGGCAACGATGGAGTCCATGGCGTCGAGGCGGCGGGCGTTGGCGAGCGGCCCCATGGTCGTGGTCTTCTCCAGGCCGTCGCCGAGCTTGATGCCGTTGGCATATTCGGTGAAGCGCTTGAGGAAGCGCGGGTAGACGTCCTCCTGCACGTAGAAGCGCGTCGGCGAGATGCAGACCTGGCCGGCGTTGCGGTACTTGAACGCGGCGATGGTGTCGGCCGCCTTTTCCGGATCGGCGTCGGCGAACACCACGACCGGCGAATGACCGCCGAGCTCCATGGTGGTGCGCTTCATGCCTTTGGCCGCGAGCGCCGCGAGATGCTTGCCGACCGGGATCGAGCCGGTGAACGAGATCTTGCGGATCGCGTCCTTGGCCATCAGGTGCTCGGACACTTCGGCGGGAACGCCGAACACCAGGTGCAGCACGCCCTTCGGCAAGCCGGCGTCGACGAAGCAGCGCACCATCTCGACGCAGGCGCCCGGCGTCTCTTCCGAGGCCTTGAGAATGAGCGAGCAGCCGGCCGCGAGCGCGCCGCCGATCTTGCGGGCCGGCGTCAGCACCGGGAAATTCCACGGCGTGAACGCCGCGACCACGCCGATCGGCTCCTGCACCACGAGCTGGCGGACACCCTTGCCGCGGCCCGGCACGATGCGGCCGTAGCTGCGCCGGCCTTCCTCGGCGTACCAGTCGATGATGTCGGCGGAGACGATGACCTCGCCGCGCGCCTCGGCGTAGGGCTTGCCCTGCTCCAGCACCATGATCTTGGCGATCGCGTCATGCCGCTCGCGCATCAGGTCGGCGGCCTTGTGCATGATCTTGCAGCGGTCATAGGCGGAGGTGGCGCGCCATGCCGCGAAGCCCTTCTTGGCGGACTCCAGCGCCTCGTCGAGATCGGCCTTGCTGGCGTGCGGCAGGTGCGCGAGCGGCTTCTCGGTCGCCGGATTGATCACATCCTCGCCCTTGTTGGCGCCGCCGTTCTTTTTCCAGGCGCCGTCGATAAAAAGGCCAAGCTCGCCGTACATGACAAACCTCTCTTTTTTGGCTGGTTCCTCGTGACGAGGATTTAGCACTTCCGCGCGGACGCGGCCACCCGTCCACCGGGACCGAATTCCGTTTCAGTGGACGGGAATCTATCCGTTCATTCCCGCGCAAGCGGGAATCCAGAGCCCCAAGCAAACGTCTGGCTTGTGGCCCTGGGTCCCCGCGTTCGCGGGGGACGAACGGGGAGAGGGCGTCGATTCCAGCCAACCGATCTTTGCTCTAACGGCCAGACCTGTCCGGCACCCGATCGATCCCATAGAGCAGCGGGACGCAGGCCAGGCTGAAGGCGGCCAGGATGAGATAGGCAATGTCGTACCGGTTGGTGACCGCGATAAAAGCCGCAAACACCACCGGCGTCAGCATGTTGGACGTGAAGATGAGAATCACCGAGCCGGCCGCGGACTCCGGGATCAACTCGGGCGACGAGCGCCGCGCAACTTCGGCGATCTGCACCCCGTTCCAGCCCGACACGGCGATACCGGCAAACGCCGACAGCAGGAGGAACGCCCACAGCGGCCAGTCCGGCGCGCTGAGCGCGAGCGCAATGGTCGAGATGGTCGAGGCGACCGCGGCGATCATCAGCGTCGCCGGCCCCGACGCGACGCGATCTGCAATCCATCCGAGCGTCACGCGGCCGAACATGCTGCTGGTCTGCATCACGGCGAACACCAATCCTGCGGTGCTCAGCGACATTCCGAGGCCGACCACAAGGTAGGTGACCATGAAGGTCACCCAGCCCGCCTGCGGCGTCGCCAGCAGGCAGCCGACCCAGGAGGTCCGCCACAACCGCTCGCCGCGCGACAGCGAACGGAGCGGCACGAGGATGTCGCTGATCCGGAAGCTCACGAGACGCTGCCTGGCCCGCTGCTCGGGCGGCGGGTCGATGCCGGCCCGGAACGGCCAGGTCAGCATGATCGCCACGATCGACACCCCGGAGACGACGGCGGCCGCATAGCGCCAGCCCAGCGCATCGATCAGCGGCGGAATCGCAAGTCCGCCGATGATGCCGCCAAGCGGAACGCCCGCCTGCTTCACCGAGAAGACGATGTTGCGATGCTCCTTCGGCGTGAGCCGCGTCAAAACCTCGCTGCCGGCCGGATTGGCGGTGCCGTTGCTCAAGCCCATGCAGAGGCTGGCGATCAGCGCCCATGCAATGGACGGGACAAGATAGAGCAACAGGGCCGCCGAGCCGATCAGCAGGCTGAGCTGCAAGGCGTAGACGCCGCCGAGCCGATGCATCAGGCCGATGCCGGCTGTGAGCACGAACAGCGCGCCGACGGTGCTGGTGGCCGTCAGATAGCCGACCCAGGCCTGGTCCCAGCCGAACTCCGCGGTGAACACCGGTCCCGCAACCGGCACCAGCCGGCCGTGCGTCGCCGAAACAGTCTGCAGGACGAGAATGACGCCGACGACGACAATCCAGCTCGGAGGCGATCGCGTCATCGGCGGCTGTCTCTGGTTGCTAGAGCGTGTTCGTTCAATGAACCGTCGGCGCCACGGGCGATCTTATCCCTCCCCGCGAGGGGAGGGTCCGCGCGAAGCGCGGGGGTGGGGAGATGCCAGCGACAAACGCACCATCTCCCCACCCGGCTCGCTTCGCTCGCCACCCTCCCCTCGCGGGGAGGGATGGCGCCGCCGATGCCGCAAGTGAATCAATCACAATCGATCACGATCTATGATTCTTCCCGGCTCAGACGTTGAAATAAGTGCCGCCGCTGACGTTGATGATCTGGCCGGTGATGTAGCGCCCGCCCGGCCCGACCAGCAGACGCGCGAGCGGCGCGATGTCGTCCGGCCAGCCGGCGCGTCCGAGCAGCGGCCGGTAAACCGGATGCCTGGGGATGTCATGGGAGCGGTCCTGGCGCGCCAGCATCGACGGCACGATCGTGTTCACGGTGATCTTGTGCGGGGCGAGCTCCATCGCCAGCGCACGGGTGAGACCGGCAATGCCGGCCTTGGCGGTGACGACGTGGGCGCGGTCGGGCGCGCCCATCGCGCCGGTGAGGCCGCCGATGTTGATGATCGAGCCGGCGTCGCTCTGCTTGATCGCCGGCAGGCAGGCCTTCACGCAGTGGAACGCGCCGTCGAGGATGACGCCGATGATGAACCGCCAGTCCTCGTAGGTCATCTCGTCGATGGCCTTCTCCTGGCGCAGCGCCGCGTTGTTGATGAGATAGTCGATCCGGCCGAACCGATCGAGCGCGGCCTTGGCCATGGCCTCGACTGCGGGCGCATCGGTGACGTCGGCGATGGCGGCCATCGCCTTGCCGCCCATGGCCTCGATTTCCTTGACGACGGCTTCGGCCTCGGCGCGGTTCTTCCGCACGTTGACGACGACGGTGCAGCCGCCTTCGGCGAGCTCCAGCGCCATCGCCCGGCCGATGCTGCGGCCCGCACCGGTGATGATGGCCACGCGGCCGGCGAGTTCTTTTTCACTCATTCATTCCCCTCTCTCCGCTGTCCCGGCGAATCGGGACATGCAGCGCAGTCCATCGACGCGGCAACACTGGATCACCCGCCTTCGCGGACGATGACGGTCGGCGTACCCGGCTGTCATGCCCCGCGAAGGCGGGGCATCCAGTCGATCCGGCAAGGCTCATCGCTCGCTCCATGGGCGATGGTGGCCGGAGTCTTATCCCCTCAGCGCAGACAGGTCGATCCGTCCGCCAAACACGTTCGATGCAAGCTTCAGCGCAGCCTCCGCGCGGCCGGCATCGTAGCCGCCGTGGCGCGCGTTGAGCAGGAACTTGTCCTCGATGTCTTTTCGGGTCAGCGGCTCGTGCGCGCCGCCGCGCATGTGCGGCTGACGCTCCTCGACCACGCTGCCGTCGCGCAAGGTGGCGCGGATGTGGCCGGTGAAGTTGTTGGGATAGGGATTGTCCGGGTCGATGCGGTAGCGGACCTTCTTCGCCAGCGCGACGACCGCGGGCTCACTCACCGCCGCGTCGGAGAAATCGCTCAGGCCCACAGTGCCGCGGATGAAGCCTGCAGCGATGCAATAGGGCTGCGAGAATTTTCCGGCGTAGCCGTTCCTGGGGGTCTGCTTGGCGGCGAGCGGCTCCCAGAGCCGATGCACGGTCCCCTCGCCCACGTCGCAGACCATCTCGGCCACGTCGTCCGGCCTGATGCCGCGCGCACCGAGCCGCCGCGCGCAGTCGATGTACGGATGGGTCATGGTCCCGCAGGGATAGAGCTTGAAGGCGAGCGTCTGCGTCAGCCAGCGGATGCCGAAGTCGCCGGTCACCGCGTCGAAATCGCCCTTCGTGGTGTTGGCGAAGCCGTGGAAGAAACCGTGCGCACCCTCGAACACCGTGCGCGGCCCGGAGAAGCCGGAACGCGCGAGCAGCGCCGCGCGCATGCCCGACTGGCCGGCCCAGCCGGCATGCATCCGCTTGGTCCAGGTGCCTTCGGCGAGATACTCGATCAGCCCTGAGGCCATCGAGCCGACCACGCCGAACGCATCGACGATCTGCTTTTTGTCGAGGCCGAGCGCCTTGCCGACCGCGGCCGCGGCCCCCATCGCGCCGAACACCGCGGTGGGATGAAAGCCCGCCTTGTGCACCATCTTCGGCGCGACGAGGCCGAGCCGGCACATGATCTCGATGCCGACCGCTATCCCCTCAAGAGCCGCCTTGCCGTTCACGGCATGCCGCTCGGCCACCGCCAGCACGGCAGGCACGATCACCGCGCCGGCATGGACCGGCCCGCCCTCGAAGGTGTCGTCGAAGTCCTCGCCGTGCGCCGCGTTGCCGTTGACGAAGGCTGCACCCGCCGCACTCAGCGCGCGCGTGTGGCCGATCGCGGTGCACGGGCCGTCCTCATCCCAGCCGCCGATCGCGGCCTTGACGTAATCCTCGTTGCGGGCGGCGATGCAGAGGCCTGTGACGTCGATCAGGGTTTCCTGGCATTTGTCGCGCGCGGCGGCGGGAAGCTTTGCGGCGTCGACGGCGACGATCCGCCCGGCGAGATGCTCGGCCATGGCGATGTCGGGAAGCTTGGCGTCCATCAGCAGACTCTTACAGCACGATCGGTCGTGATTGCATCACTTGCGGCATCGGCGGTGCCATCCCTCCCCGCGAGGGGAGGGTCCGCGCGAAGCGCGGGGGTGGGGAGATGCCAGCGGCAAACGCACCATCTCCCCACCCGGCGGCTTCGCCGCCACCCTCCCCTCGCGGGGAGGGATGAGACCGCCCGTGTCGCGATAGACACATCAGGCTCAATTGTCCCGCAATCTCACACTGCCGCCGCCGAGCCGCAGGCGGTTGGCGAGGGTGACGATCACCGAGGTGACGACCAGCAGGGTCAGGCCGAGCACCGAGATCGCCGCGAGATCGCCGCTTTCGTTCAGGTCGAAGATCAGCACCGAGATCACCTTGGTTTCCGAGGTGAACAGCATCACCGCGGCCGACAGCTCGCGGATGGTGCCGACGAACACGAAGCACCAGGTGGCGATCACCGAGGTGCGCAAGAGCGGCGCGGTGATCTGGCGCAGCGCCGTCAGCCGGGTCGCGCCGAGGATGCGGCTCGCGTCCTCGAGCTCGGGATGGATCGCCTTGAACGCCGACTGCATCTGCTGGTAGGCGGCCGGCATCGCCAGCGTGAGGAAGGCGAGCAACAGGATCCACAGCGTGCCGTAGAGCACGAACGGCGGCCGGGTGTAGCTCAGGAACAGCCCGACGCCGAGCACGATGCCGGGAATGGCGACCGGCGCGGTGGCGAGGAATCCCAGCGCCTTGTGGCCGGTGACCGCCTCGCGCGCGGTCAGATAGGCGATCACGACGGCGATCACCGTGCCGATGGTCGCGGTGGCGATGCCGAGCACGAAGGTGTTGTAGAGCGCGAGCCTGGTCGCCGACAGCTCGAAGAACACGAAGTAGATGTTGTGGAAGGTGAAGTTGGTGAAGGTCACGAACTGCGAGGCAACCTTGGAGAACGTGGCGTTGAGCAGCGCGCCGTAGGGCAGGAACACCGGGTTGAGCAGGATGATGAAGCAGAAGGCCAGCGCCACCCATTTCAGCTTGCCGAGCCGGATGACGCGCGGCTCGCTGTTCTTGCCGCCCAGCACCGCGTAGGAGCGGCGGCCAAGGATCATGTGCTCGGCGCGCAGCAGGATCACCGTCAAGACCAGCAGCGGCACCGAGGCCGCCGCCGCAAGCTCCGGCTTCGGCGGATACTGGAACAGGCTCCAGATCTTGGTGGTCATGGTGTGGAAGCCCGCGGGCAGCGCGAGGATCGCCGGCGAGCCGAACAGCGTCATGGCCTGCAGGAACGCGACCAGGGCGCCGGCGAGCAGCGCCGGCAGCGCCAGCGGAATGGTGACGCGCCGCGCCGTGACCCAGGTGCCGCCGCCGAGCACCGAGGAGGCGTCCTCGAGCTCGCCCGGCGTGCGGTCGAGCGCGTTCGCCACCAGCACGAACACATAGGGGAAGGTGTAGCAGGAGACGACGAAGATCAGGCCGGGAAACGAATAGATGTTGAACAGGACGGAATCGGACTCGGCACCGGTGACGACCCGATAGACCTTGTTGATCAGGCCGCTGTTGGGCGCTGCCAGCAGCTCCCAGGCGATCGCGCCGAGAAACGGCGGGGTCACGAACGACGCGGTGACGAGCAGCCGTACCGTGCGGCGGAACGGCATGTCGGTGCGCGCGACCAGCCAGCCCATCGGCGAGGCGACCGCGCAGCAGATCAGGCTCACGCTGGTCGAAAGCATGAAGGTGGTGATCAGCGGATCGAGCAGCGTCGGGTCGTTGATCAGCGTCGCGAAATTGGACAGCGTGAACGCGCCGTCCTTGGTCGCGAAGCTGTAGTAGACCAGCCACGACATCGGCAGCACGATCAGCACGACCAGGACCGCCGCAAAGGTGTAGAGCACGAGCTTGGTATGGTCGAAGCCGTGCCGCACCGCCGAGGGTGCTTGTGCTGTTACTGCGGTCATGCTGGCTGCAATTTCCGATGTGAAGCTGGGTGCGGCTCGCCGGATGGAAGTCGATCACGCGCGCAAACCGACCCCCACCCCAACCCGCCTTCGCTGCGCTTCGGCGGGCGAGCGTGCAAGCCCGCCATAGCCTTGGCGACGGCGGGCAACCCTCCCCCTTTCGGGCAGGGCAATCGCATATGCAGCACTTCGGGTGGTGCGCTCCCTCCCCCTGAAAGGGGGAGGGTCGGGGTGGGGGTCAGCCACGGGTACAGGCCCGGAAGTTTCCCAACAGATTGGACCGAGACGATCTCCAACTGTTCTGGTGTCGATGGAGTTCGGGTACGCGGCGAGACTGCATGAACGCGCCCGAGGTGAGTCGAGTTGCACAAAGCGACCCCCACCCCAACCCTCCCCCTCAACAGGGCGTTCACGCCCGTCTTCGACGGGCTAGGGGGAGGGAGTTCACCGCCTGCGTCGCGCCATATGCGATTGCCCTGCCCTTTCAGGGGGAGGGAGCGCACCGCCCGAGCGGCACCGCATGCACTCAATTGTCTCTCTGGCAAGATATTCCACCCGTTCATCAGCCAACCATTACACCCGGAAGATCTGCGCGTAACGCTTCTTGATCTCGTCGGCATTTTTCTCAACGCCCTCCGGGTCCTCCTTCATCAGCTTGATCTCGGAGATCCTGCGGACGCCGGGCTTCTCCACCGTCTGCTTGTGCGCCGAATACTGCCGCGCCACGTCGACGATCATCTGCTGGCCTTCGCGGCCGTGCATCCAGTTGTAGAACAGCCGCGCCGCGTTCGGATTGGGCGCCCGGGCAAACACCGCGCTCGGACCGGTCGCAAGCGGCGTGCCTTCGGTCGGATAGACCACCTCGACCGGCTTGCCCGCCTCCTTCTCGCGGATCACGAGGTAGCCCGCGCCGTCGACCATGACGGCCCGCTCGCCGAGCGCGATCTTCTTCGGCGTGTCGGTCGCCGACTGCACCTGCAGCACGCGCTGCTTGGCGAGCTTCTCGAAATAGTCCCAGCCGAGGTCGCGGGCGACCTGGAAGGTCGAGTTCATGATGGTGCCGCTGTAGGCCGGATGCGCCTTCACCATCTTGCCCGCCCACTTCGGGTCGAGCAGGTCGGCGAAGCTCCTGGGCGCGTCCTCCTTCTTCACCAGATCGGTGTTGTAGGCGATCGGCGACACCAGGATGCGGGTCACCACCGCGAAGCCGTCGGCGTCGTAGTAGGCCTTGTCGAACTGCTGCGCGACGTCCTGCGGCACGTAGGCCGCGAGCCACTTGTTGCGCTTCCAGACGATCACATGGGCTGCATCGGCGGTGTTGACCACGTCGACCGCGGCAATGTTGCTCTGATACTCCTGGGCGATGCGGGTGAACACCCGCTCAGCGCCCGAGCGCTCGACCTTGACGCTGATGCCCGGATATTTCTGCTCGAACGCCTTGCCGAGCTGCTCGGCGAACTGCAGGTCCATCGCCGTGTAGAACGAGCACTTGCCCTCCTTCTTCGCGGCCTCGATCAGTTGCGGCGTGATCGCCTCGGCCGGCGGCGGGGCGGCCCGCAGCGGCTCGGCGAACACCGTCGTACCGACGGCCAATGCAGTGGTGCCCTTCAGAATGTCGCGTCGCGTGAACGTGTGGCTCATAGCACTATCCTTGGCTTTGTCCTTGTTTTCGCATCGGCTCGGGCTGCCTCGCGGCAGCCCGTCAGCAACGGTCAGACCCGGAACAGCCGGCTGTAGCGGGCCTTGATCTGCTCGGCCGTTTTCTCCACCCCCACCGGGTCCTCTTTCATGGTCTTGATGTCCTTGAACGGCTTGCGGCCGGCCTTCTCCTTCACCTGCGGGTGCACCGAGCGCTGACCACCGACATCGGAGATGAGCTGCTGGCATTCCGCCGAGAAGCAGAAGCACTGGAACAGCCGCGCCGCGTTCGGGTTCGGCGCATTCTTGAACACCGCGTTCGGGCCGACCACCAGCGGGGTGCCCTCGGCGGCGTAGACCGGCTCGACCGGCCCGCCCCCTTCCTTGATCTGGAAGATGTTGTACTCGTTGCCGTCGGCCTGCACGGCACGCTCGCCGAGCGCGAGCTTCTTCGGCGGATCGGACGCGGATTGAAGCTGCATGATCTTCTGCTGGGCGAGCTTCTCCAGCCAGCCCCAGCCGAGATCGCGCTGCAGCTGGAACGTCGCGGTCATGATGGTGCCGCTGTAGCCCGGATGCGCCTTCACCATTTTGCCGCTCCATTTCGGATCGAGCAGATCGGCAAAGCTCTTCGGCGCGTCCTCGGCTTTCACCAGGTTGGTGTTGTAGGCGATGATGCTGAGCCCGATGCGGAAGCTCGCGGCAAGCCCATCCTTGTCCTTGTGCTCGGCCGGATAGAATTTCGCCACGTCCTCCGGCACGAACGGCGCGAGGATGCCGTCGCGTTCCCAGACGATGAAATGCGCGGCGTCCGAGGAGTTCACCACGTCGACCGCATAGATGCGGCTCTGGTATTCCTGACCGATGCGCTGGAACACGCGCTCGGCACCGGTGCGCTCGACCCGCACGGCAACGCCCGGATAGCGGGCCTCGAACGCCTTGGCGATCTTCTCGGCGAGCGGCAGATCGACGGACGTGTAGTAGACGACCTTGCCTTCCTTCTTCGCGGCTTCGATCAGCGCCGGCGTGACCGCAGTCGCGGGCGGCGCGGAGGCAAGCACGCGAGTGGAGGAAAGCCCGGACGATAGCCCGAGCGCGGCAGCGCCCGAGCCCAACAGCACATTGCGGCGGGTGATCCGCCCTATCATCGCCTCATCTCCTCGCTCCGACCGTCATGCCCCGCGAATGCGGGGCATCCGATCATCATCACCGCTGCCGTTCGATGGATCGCCCGCCGGAGCCTGTCATCGGGCCGGCCAAGGCCGGACCCGTTGGCGGGCGATGACATCCCTGCGTGTGGCCGCCGCGTCATCACACCCTGAAATATTGCGTGTAGCGCTTCTTGATTTCGTCGCTCTCCTTCTCGACCGCGGCCGCGTCGTCCTTCATCACCTTGATCTCGGCCATCGGCTTGCGGCCCGGCTTGTCCTTGACCAGCTTGTGCGCCGAGCGGAGCCCGCCGAAATCGACGTTGAACTGCTGGCACTCCGCCGAAAGCATGAAGCTCTGGAGCAGGCGCGCGGCGTTCGGATTGGGCGCGTTCTTCAGCACGCCGTTCGGACCGATGATCAGCGGCGAGCCCTCGGCCGGATAGATCACGTCCACCGGCTTGCCGCCCTCCTTGAGCTGGAACACGCCATACTCGATGCCGTCGGCCATGATGGCGCGCTCGCCGAGCGCGAGCTTCTTCGGCGGATCGGACGCCGACTGCACCTGCATGACGCGCTGCTTGGCGAGCTTTTCGAAATAGTCCCAGCCCACGTCACGCGCGGTCTGGTAGGTCGCGGTGAGGATCGTGCCGCTGTAGCCCGGATGCGCCTTGACGATCTTGCCGGCCCATTTCGGATCGAGCAGGTCCTTGAAGCTCTTCGGCGCGTCCGCCTCCTTCACCAGATCGGTGTTGCGCGCCATCACGCAGAGATAGACGCGATAGCTCGCGAACAGGCCATCCGGGTCCTTATGCTCGGCCGGATAGTGCTGGGCGACCTCTTCCGGCATGTAGGGCGCAAGAACTCCCTCGCGCTTCCACACCACGAAATGGGCCGCGTCCGACGACTGCACCACGTCGCAGGCATGGATGTTGCTCGCGCGCTCCTGGGCGATGCGGGTGAACACGCGCTCCGCGCCGGTGCGCTCGATGCGGACCGAGATGCCCGGATACTTGGCCTCGAACGCCTTGCCGACCTTCTCGGCGAGCGGGAGGTCGACCGAGGTGTAGTGGACGACCTTGCCCTCTTTCCTTGCCGCCGCGATGAGCTCCGGCGTCACCCGCGCGGCGGGCGGAGCCGCGGCGCGGATCGGCGTCGCAAACGTCGTGAGAGCAAGCGCGCCCGAGCCTTTCAGCACGTCGCGCCGGGAAAAACGCCCATTCATGCATCACCTCAGACTTTGAAGATTTCCGAATAGCGTTTCTTGATCTGCTCGCTGTCGCGTTCGACCGCGGCGGCATCGTCCTTCATCAGCTTGATCTGCGACAGCGACCTGCGGCCGGGCTTTTCCCTGGTCTGCGGATGGACCGAATGCATGCCGGCGGTGTCGATCAGCACCTGCTGCCCCTCGGCCGAGAACATGTAGGCCTGCAGGAGCTTCGCCGCGTTCGGGTTCGGCGCGCTTTTGAACACCGCGTTCGGCCCGACGATCAGCGGCGTGCCCTCCGACGGATAGACGATCTCGATCGGATCGCCCTTTTCCTTCAAGCCGAGCGCCACATATTCACCGCCGTCGGCCATGATCGCGCGCTCGCCGAGCGCAAGCTTTTTCGGCGGATCGGTCGCCGACTGCACCTGCATGACCTTCTGCTGCGCGAGCTTTTCGAAGTAGGACCAGCCGAGATCGCGGGCGATCTGGTAGGTCGCGGTGAGGATCGTGCCGCTGTAGGACGGATGGGCCTTGACGATCTTGCCGGACCATTTCGGATCGAGCAGGTCGGCGTAACTCTTCGGCGCGTCCGCGGCCTTGACGAGGTTGGTGTTGTAGCAGATCGGGCAAAGCGTGACGCGGACGCTGGCGTAGGTGCCGTCCGGGTCCTTGTGCTCGGCCGGGAAATGTTTGGCGACGTCCTCCGGCACGAACGGCAGGAGCCAGCCGTTGCGCTTCCAGACGATGCAATGCGCCGCATCCGACGTGTTGACCACGTCGACCGCGAAGATGCGGCTTGAGTATTCCTGGCCGATGCGCTGGAACACGCGCTCGGCCCCCGAGCGCTCGACGCGCACCGGAATGCCGGGAAATTTCGCCTCGAAGCTCTTGGCGACGCGCTCCGCGCCGGCGAGGTCGATCGAGGTGTACCAGACGACCTTGCCTTCCTTCCTGGCGGCCGCGATCAGCTCGGGCGTGATCGCCTCGGCCGGCGGGGCCGCGGCGCGGATCGGCGCGGCATAGACGGTGAAGGCTGCAGCACCGGCTCCGGCGAGCAGGCGGCGTCTCGTGAACCTCTTGCCCATCGTGCAGTCCTCCCTGGTTATCCTCCGCCGCTTGTTCTTGTTGTTTTGATCTTCGAGATCACTTTTCGGGATCAGCTTTTCCCTTTGGGCATGATCTTATCCGAAAACCGCTTCACACTTTTCGGGATCATGTCTTTTCGTTGGGGCATGATCTTATCCGAAAACCGCTTCACACTTTTCGGGATCATGTCTTGTCGTTGGGGCATGATCTTGTCCGAAAACCGCTTCACACTTTTCGGGATCATGTCTTGTCGTTGGGGCATGATCTTGTCCGAAAACCGCTTCACACTTTTCGGGATCATGCCCTAGCGAGCCAGCGCCCGGCACTTGTCGGCCGGCAGCCGGAGCCAGACGCCCGAACCGGGGTCGATGTTCTCGGCCGCCGAGGTGACCAGCCGGAGCTGCGTGCCGTCCGCGATCTCAACCATATAATCCCGGCTCGCTCCGAGAAAGACTTGCCGCACCACCTTGGCCGGAATGACGTTGGCCTTTTCCGCCGGCTCCTTGGCCATCAGCTCGATCTGATGCTGACGGATCGAGACCGGCGTGTCGGCCCCGCCCTTGAGGGTCTCGCCGGCGACGCGCAGCGGCACGCCGGCGAGCGACACGGTGCTGGCATCGAGCGTCTTGCCCTTGAACACGTTGCTCATGCCGATGAAACGGGCAACGAACTCCGACACCGGCCGGTCGTAGATTTCCTGCGGCGACGCGGCCTGCTCGATCTTGCCGAGGTTCATCACGCAGATCAGGTCGGCGGTGGTCATCGCCTCGGACTGGTCATGGGTGACGTAGACCGTGGTGTAACGGAACGCGTCGTGCAGCCGGCGCACCTCGAAGCGCATCTCCTCGCGCAGGTTCGCGTCCAGGTTCGACAGCGGCTCGTCGAGCAGCAAGGTCTCGGGCTCGACGATCAGCGCGCGAGCCAGCGCCACGCGCTGCTGCTGACCGCCGGAGAGCTCGCCCGGATAGCGCTGCGCCAGCGGCGCCAGCTTGGTGGTCGCGAGAATATCGTCGAGCTTCTTCTTGATGGTCCCGCTGTCGACCTTCCTGAGCTTCAGGCCGTAGACGATGTTCTCGGACACCGTCATGTGCGGCCACAGCGCGTAGCTCTGGAAGATCATCGACATGTTGCGCCGCTCGGGCGGCAGCGTCTTCTGCGGCGTCGACACGGTGCGGTCGCCGACGCGGATCTCGCCCTCGGTCGGCTCGACGAAGCCCGCGATCAGCCGCAGCGTCGTGGTCTTGCCGCAGCCGGACGGCCCGAGCAGGCACACCAGCGTGCCGTGATTGATCGTCATCGACACGTCGTCGACGACGGCCAGCGGCCCGTATTTTTTTGTTAGTCCGCGAAGCTCAACTGACGCCAAGTTCCATCCCCCGGATCAGGCCGCTGTTGTCCGCGGCGCTAGTTCGTTTTCCTTAGATTGAATCGCAAGCGACACGGGCGGTGTCATCCCTCCCCGCGAGGGGAGGGTGGCGCCGAAGGCGTCGGGTGGGGAGAAGCCAGCGAGAAGCGGAGACTTCTCCCCACCCGGCTCGCTTCGCTCGCCACCCTCCCCTCGCGGGGAGGGATAGCACCACCGATGCCGTGAGAGTTTCCATCAGCAGCGATCACGCTCTAACCTCACACGAACACCGCAATCAGCGCGATTCTTCCGTCAGGAGCCGGTGAACACCGGCTTGCGCTTTTCCATGAAGGCCTTGCGGCCCTCTTCATAATCGCGGCTCCGGAAGCAGGCGTCCACGGCGTCCTGGGCGCGCTTGAGATCGCGCTTGGACTCGTCCTTCAGCATCTCGCCGACCACCGCCTTCACCGCCTTGATGGTCAACGGCGCGTTTCCGGCGATGGTATCGGCATAATTCTTCACGTAGCTCTCGAGCTCGCCGTCCGGAACCACCCGGTTGACCAGGCCCATGGTCAGCGCCTCGGCTGCGGTGAATTGCCGCGCCGTGTAGAAAATCTCCATCGCGAACGACGCCCCGACCACGTCGACCAGCCGCTTGAGGCCGGAATAGCCGTAGCCCAGGCCAAGCTTCGCCGCCGGAACCGCGAACTTGGAACCCTCCGTGGCGATGCGCAGATCGCAGCAGGTGGCGAGCCCCATGCCGCCGCCGATGCAGTAGCCGCGGATCATGGCGATGGTCGGCTTCGGGAACTCGTGGAACGCGGCGTAGCTCGCCTCGACCACCTTGTTGTAGTGCGCGACCGCGTCTTCCGACGAACGCTCCTTGTCGAAGCGCGAGATGTCGGCGCCCGACACGAAGGCCTTGCCGCCCGCGCCGGTCACCACCACGACCTTGATGTCGTTGTCGTTGCGGAAGGCGTCGAGCATCTTGCCGGCCGCGGCCCACATGTCGAGCGAGACGGCGTTGTGACGCTCGGGATTGTTGAAGATCACGTAGCCGACGCTGCCTTCCTTCCGGGACAGCATCTTGTCGGTCGGCGGGGTGATCGGTGCACTCTGGTTCATGACAATCTCCTGATTGGGTTGCGCGCGCGGAGGCCCCGGCGTCAGACCGCTTTGGCTTGATGCAGCGCGGCGATTTCCTTGGCGCTGAATCCGAATTCCTTCAGCACCTCGTTGGTGTGCTGGCCCATCTCCGGCGGCGGCGCGGCGATCTTGCTCCTGGTGCGCGACATCATGAACGGCTGGCCGACCACGTTGAGGGTCGACTTGTCCCGCTTCTTCACGCTCTGGGCGATGCCGAGGTGCTGCACCTGCGGATCGGCAAACACCTGATCGATGTTGTAGATCGGGCCGCACGGCACGCCGGCCTTGTTCATGATGTCGATCCACTCGGCGCTCGACTTGTGCTGCGTGTAGGTGCCGATCTCCTCGTTGAGCGCCTTGCGGTTCTCCGAGCGCGCCTTGGCGGTCGCGTAGTCCGGCTTCTTCATCATGTCGTCCGCGCCGAGCGCGCGGCAGAAGCGCTCCCAGATCGCACCGCCGGTGGTGGCGATGTTGATGTAGCCGTCGGTGGTCTTGAACACGCCGGTCGGGATCGAGGTCGGGTGATCGTTGCCGGCCTGCTTCGGCACGTCCTTGTTGATCAGCCAGCGCGCGGCCTGGAAATCGAGCATGAAGATCTGCGCCTGCAGCAGCGAGGTCGAGATGTGCTGGCCCTTCTTCGACTTCTCGCGCTCGAGCAGCGCGGTCATGATGCCGAGCGCACAGAACAGTCCGGCACAAAGGTCGGCGACCGGGATGCCGACGCGCACCGGACCCTGCCCCGGCAGGCCGGTGATCGACATCAGCCCGCCCATGCCCTGGGCGATCTGGTCGAAGCCCGGCCGGTTCTCGTAGGGCCCGTCCTGGCCGAAGCCGGAGATGCTGCCGTAGACGATCTTCGGGTTGACCTTCTTGACGTCCCTGTAGTCGATCTTCAGCCGGCGCTTCACGTCGGGCCGGAAGTTCTCGACGATCACGTCGGCCTTCTTGACCATCTTCAGGAACGCGGCGCGGCCTTCCTTGGACTTCAGGTTGAGCGTCATGCTCCGCTTGTTGCGGTGCAAATTCTGGAAGTCGGAACCCTCGCGCGGACCGCCCGGCGCTTCGCCGCCCTTCTCGTCCGGCGGCATCTCGATCTTGATGACATTGGCACCCCAGTCGGCGAGCTGGCGCACGCAGGTGGGCCCCGACCGGACGCGGGTCAGGTCGAGGACGGTGAAACGCGCAAGCGCCTGGGATGCCTTGGGAATAGCCATTGCGGAAATACCAGCGAAGGTTACGGGTCCGAGGGGACATTCCCCGATATCCCAAGGATTGTCTACGGTTCCCTGCGGCTATCGCGCCATTGCCCGCAAGCGGTCGGGTCCCCTAGACTTCCGCTCCCTGAACTTTCTGCGCGAATGGGCAAGAGGCGCACTTCATGAAACAGATTCGAACGACGCTCGCGGCAGTCGCGGCGCTGACCCTCGCTACGCCGGCTATGGCCGACGACTGGCCGTCGCGGCCGGTGCGCGTCATCAGTACGTTCGCCGCGGGCGGCACGGCGGACATTCTCGCCCGGGTCGTCGCCGAACATCTGTCGACCGCATTCAAGCAGCAGTTCTATGTCGAGGTGCGGGCCGGAGCCGGCGGCCAGATCGGCGTCAAGTCGGTGATCGACGCGCCGCCCGACGGCTACAACTTCGCGATCGCCAACATCTCGCATCTGGTGCTGCACCCGCTGACGCGGCCGGAGGTGACCTACAATCCGCTCACCGACCTCAGCAACATCGCCTTCGTCGGCGGCTCGCCCGTGGTGTTTTCGGTCAACTCGGAAAAGAGCGGGATCAAGACGCTCAAGCAGTTCGTCGACCGCAGCAAAGCCGAGAAGCTGACCTATTCGTCCTCGGGGCTCGGCAGCATGGGGCACCTGGTTGCGGAGAATTTCGCCAACATCGCCGGCATCAAGACCGAGCACATCCCGTACAAGGGTGCGTCCCAGGCGCTGAACGACCTGGTCGGCGGCCACATCGTCTGGTCGTCGCAGACGCTCACCTCGACGGCGCATCTGATGCGCGGCAACACGCTGCAGGGTCTTGCGGTCACGACCGAGGAGCGCCTGCCCGACTGGCCGAACCTGCCGACCTTCAAGGAGCAGGGCTATCCGAAGGCCACCGCGTCGATCTGGTTCGGCCTGTCGGGTCCTGCCAAGCTTCCGCCGGAGATCGTCCGCAAGGTCAACGAGGAGATCAACAAGGGCATGCGCAAGCCCGAGGTCGCCGCGCGCATGCGCGAGGACGGCGTGGTCACCAAGGCCATGACGCCGCAGGAATACCGCGCCTTCATCGAAGAAGAGACGAAGATCTGGGGTCCGATCATCAAGCAGGTCGGGCTCTCCGAAAAGAAATAGCGGCTTCCGCTGCTGGCGGCGGCCAAAAGAAGAAAAAGAAGAAGAAGCAAAGATCTGGAGAAAACGTAACAGCCGGCAACGGTATCCGGCACAACGAGGGCGACGACATGACTTCGACCATCAGCAGACGTGGTTTTCTCGCCGCGACCGCCGGCGCATCCGCGCTCGGCGTTTCCGGCATCCGCCCCGCGCACGCGGCATTCCCCGAGCGCGGCATCCTCGTGGTCGTGCCCTACAGCGCGGGCGGCGGCAGCGACATCTCGGCGCGGCTGCTCGCCAGGGACCTCGAGCCTGTTCTCGGCAAGCCTGTCACGGTCGAAAACCGCGCCGGCGGCGGCGGCTGGGTCGGCTGGGGCTCGCTCGCGCAGTCGAAGCCGGATGGCTACACCATCGGCTACATCAACGTCCCCAACATATACGCCGGCTATCTCGACAAGCAGTTGGCGGGCACGCGCAAGGAGAACCTGGAAAGCTTCACGCCGCTCATCAACCACGTCACCGACTACAACATGTGGGCGGTGAAGCCCGACAGCAAATTCAAGACCGTGAAAGACGTGATCGATGAGGCGAAGAAGCGGCCGGGCACGGTCACCCTGAACGGCGGCGGCCATGGCACCGACGATCACGTCGCAGTGCTGGGCATCGGCGCCAACAACGGCACCAGCTTCCAGATGGTGCACTTCCGCGGCACGCCGGAGGGCAAGACCCAGGTGCTGGGCGGCAATATCGAGGTCTACGCCTGCAACGTCAGCGAGGGCGCCGAGGACGTGAAGGCCGGCGTGGTCCGCCCGCTTGGCGTGATGTCGCCGGCCCGTTCGAAGTTCATGCCCAACGTGCCGACGTTCCGCGAGCAGGGCATCAACGAGGTGTGGTCAACGTCGCGCGGCGTGGCCGGTCCGGCCGGATTGCCGAAGGACGTCGAGACCGCGCTGATCGCCGCGCTGGAGAAGACCATCAGCTCCCCCGAGCACAAGGCCAAGGCCGAAGCCCTGTCGCTCGACCCGGACGTGATCAAGGGCGACGCCTACCGCAAGTTCCTGAAGGACAGCGAGCAGGCGACGAAGAAGCTGATGAACTGGTAGCGGCGAGTACACTCTCGCCGCCGAAGCGTAGGGTGGGCAAAGCCGCGTGAGCGGCGTGCCCACCACTTTTTTGCGCAAGGGCAAGAGTGGTGGGCCCGGCGCCATAGCGCGTCGAAGACGCGCGTGAACGCGCTGGTGGCGCCTTGGCCCACCCTACGACGCTGCCCGCGTTGCACGAGTGTGCGCAGTCACGGCGTGTCCGGCGGTGAACCGATCGGGTGGGCCTGCTGAACAAGCTTTGCAATCGACAGGATTCTCGGCTCCTCGAACCGTGGCGCCACGATCTGAATCCCAACCGGCAAGCCATCTTTGGTCTTGCCGGCCGGGACGCTGCCCGCGGGGAGGCTCACGAGCGTGATCAGGAAGGCCGGCGCGATCCAGTCGACGTAGTTCTCGAACCTCCGTCCGTTGATCTGGTCCGGGAAATTCATCGTCACCGGATAGGGCCGCACCGGCGCGGCCGGCGTCAGCAACACATCGTAGCGCTCGAACAATTCGCGGAAGCGGTGAAACACCGCCTGCCGCGTCTGCTCGGCTTTGGCGAGGTCGAGCGCCGTCACCTTCAACCCGGCCTCGATGTTGCCCTTCAGGTTGGCGCCGAACTGGCTGAGCATCGACATGCGCGCGAACTGCTGGCCGACCATCCACGCGCCGCGCCAGGTCTGATACGGGTCGCGGCCGTCGGACACGTCGAACGCCACTGGCTCGACGTCGGCTCCGCGCTCCTTCAACTGCTCCGCCGCCTTGCGGCAGACACCGTCGATCTCGGCATCGACGCCGATGCCGGCGATGTCGGATGCGTAGGCGACGCGCAGCCCCTTCGTATCGGCGGCCTGCTCGACGAGCTCGAGTGCGCTCTTCCATGGCGGCGCAACCGAGATCGGCGACAGGCGGCTGAAGCCTGTCATGGCATCGAGCATCATGGCGGCATCTTCGGCGGTGCGGGCGAGCGGCCCGTGCACCTGGCCGGGGTCCCAGGCCAGCGGCATCGGGTGGTTCGGCGTCAGCCCCGGCGTCGGGCGGATGCCGACGATGCCGCAGAACGCGGCCGGAATGCGGATCGAGCAGCCGAAGTCGGTGCCTTGTGCCAGCGGCAGCATTCCGGTCGCGACCGCCACAGCCGAGCCGCCGGACGAGCCGGCGGGGCTGAGCTCGGGATTCCACGGATTGCGCGTGGCGCCGAACAGCTCGTTGACGGTGTTGGCCCCGGTTGCGAACTCCGGCGTGTTGGTCTTGGCGAGGACAATCGCGCCCGCGGCCTTGAGCCGGCGCACCACCTCCGCGTCCTCGGCCGGCACGTTGTCCTTGAACAAGGGCGAGCCGAACGTGGTGCGGATGCCCGCCGTGACGGTCACGTCCTTGACCCCGATCGGCAGCCCGTGCAGCGGCCCGACCGCTTCGCCTTGCATCACCGCATCTTCGGCCGCGCGCGCGGCGACGCGCGCCTGATCCGCCGCGAGCGTGACGACGGCGTTGAGCCTGGGGTTTTTCCGTTCGATCGCCGCAAGATGCGCGTCGAGCACTTCGACGGGGCTGACGGCGCGCGCCGCGATCAGCGACGCAAGCTCGCGGGCCGATTTCCGGATCAGGGTGTCGTCGGACATCCGCCTGCTTTGCGCCTATTTGCCGGACCAGTGGACGAAGTACCGCTCGATCAGCAGAAACAGCAGGTTCAGGCCGTAGCCGAGCGCGCCGGCGGCGAAGATCGCGGCGTACATGTCGGACATGTTGAACAGCTGCTGCGCCTCGAACACCCGGTGGCCGAGGCCGTCGGTCGAGCCGATGAACATCTCGGCGACGACGACGATGACCAGCGCGAGCGACACGCCGTTGCGCAGGCCGATGAAGGTCTGCGGCATCGACTCGAGCAGCACCACGCCGGTGAGCACCTGCAGCCGCGACGCGCCCATGACCTTGGCGGCAAGGAGCCGCGTCTTGCGCGCGTTCATCACGCCATAGGCGACGTTGAACAGGATCACCAGCGCCGCGCCGAACGCCGCGACCGAGATCTTGGTCTCGTTGCCGACACCGAACAGCACCAGAAACAGCGGGAACATGGCCGACGCCGGCGTCGAGCGGAAGAAGTCGATCACGAACTCGACCGACCGGTACAGCCGCTCGGAGGCGCCGAGGAAAATGCCGAGCGGGATGGCGATGGCTGCGGCGATCACGGTGGACAGGATGGTCCGTTCCACCGTCTTGATGAAATCGAAGCCCAGCCGGCCGCCGGCCATGCCCTTGTACATGGCCTGGAACGTGTCCACCGGCGACGGCAGCAGCACCGGGTCGACGATCTGCCTCCAGACCGCGAGGTACCAGAGCGCGATCAGGCCGATCACACCCAGCGCCGGCAGGAACGGGTCGAACGCGCGCTTCATCCTTTGCGCACCTCGCGCTGGAACACCTCGAGGCAGTGCGCCTTGGTGGCGACAAAGCCTTTTTCGGACAGCGTCTCGTCGCCGCGCGGCCGCAGCGCGTCGAAATGCACGAAGTCGGCGATCTGCGCCGGCCCGCGCGACAGCAGCAGGATGCGGTCGGCGAGGTACACGGCTTCTTCGAGGTCGTGCGACACCAGCACCGTGGTGGTGCCGGTCTCCATGAAGATGCGCTGAAGCTGCTCGCGCATGAACAGCGTCATTTCATAGTCCAGTGCTGAAAAGGGCTCGTCGAGAAACAGGATCTCCGGCTCGACCACCAGCGCCCGCATGATCGAGATGAGCTGCTGCTGCCCGCCGGACATCTCGTACGGATAGCGCTTCAGGTCGATCTTGACGCCGAGATGGGCGACAAGCTTCTCCACCCGCGCCCGGCGCTCCGCCTTCGGCAGCTTCATCAGCTTGAGCGGATACTCGATGTTGTCGACCGAACGCAGCCAGGGAAACAGCGCCTCGCGGTAGTTCTGGAACACATAGCCGAACTTGATCGCCCGCAGCGGCTTGCCGTCGAACAGGATCTCGCCGGCGTCGGGCGGAATGAGGCCGGCGATGATGTTGATCAGCGTGCTCTTGCCGCATCCGTTCGGCCCGAACACCGAGACGAGCTTGCCGCGCGGGATGTCGAGATTGAAGCGGTCGTAGATCGACGCTTTTCCGAACCGCTTGGTCAGCCCGCGGACCGTGACGTGCGGCGCTGTGGCCGGAGCGGAGAATGCGCCGGCCGGCGCATCCTCCCTGCCCGTTCGCAGCAGAACCACGTGGTCGGCCATATGAGTCACAACGCCCCGGGGGTCAGAACGCCTTGAGGTAGTCGTTGACGTTGACCGACTTCTCGAGGGTGCCGGCCTTCACCGAGAAGTCGATGAACTTCTGGTAGTCGGCCTTGTCCTTGGCCGTCAGGTCCTTGGCCATGAAGTAACGGATCATCGGCACGGTATCGACCACGTCGTCGGGCGTGAACGTGTTCTTGATCAGATGCTTGCGCGCCTCGGTGGGATTGTTGTTGATCAGGTCCACCGCCTTGCCCCAGGCGAGCGTGAAGCGCCGGGCGACATCCGGCCGGTTCCTGATGAAGTCCGAGGTGAGCGCCGCGCCGCCGACGAAGGCGTTGGCGTTCGGATCGCCGAGCACGTAGCGGGCGATCACGCCGGCCTCCAGCGTGGTGGCGACGCCCATCTTGCGCATGGTCGAGGCGTTCGGCTCGAGCGTGTAGCCGGCGTCGAACGTGCCCGCGGTCATCGCATTGACGTGCTGGCCCATGTCGAGCTGATCGATGCTGTAGTCGCCGTCCTTGAGGCCGGCGGCCGCGAGCGCCGCCTTCGCCATGGTGACATTGGCGGGGCCCGGGGCCGACATGATCTTCTTGCCCTTGAGGTCGGCCAGCGATTTCACTTCGAGGCCCTTGCGGACGACGAACTGCTCCATCTGGTATTTCTGGTTCTGGCTGTTGATCGAGATGTACATCGCAACGCCGGGCTTCTTGATGTTGGCGTTGATGCCCTCGATCGTGACCAGCACCGCGGACGCATCGATCTGGTTGCCGATCATCGCCGCGACGTTCGGCGGACCGCCGATCAGGCGGACCATCTCCGGCTCGATGTTCTGCTCCTTGAAGTAGCCCTTCTCGAGCGCGACGAAGTACGGCAGCGACGAGCTGACCGGAAACACGCCGACCTTGACCTTGTCCTGGGCGGACGCCGGCGCGGCGAAGGCAACGGCGAGGCCTGCCAGAAGCCCCGCGGCTATTCGAAGATGCCTGCTCATTTCGATACTCCCCTCTTTGAAACTCAAGTTCCGGTTCACCTCGAGTGCAATTTCAAAGCAAGGTTCGTGCCCGCGTCATTGGCCCGTGGTCATTCGCCGGCATCGATGATCGCGATCACCGGACCGCCGCCTTGCGGCCCCTGATGCATGGCGTCCACCGACACGAACACCGCGGGATCGCCGATCGCCGCCGCCGCCACGCCGCCGACCGCCGCTTTGGAGTGGCGATGGTGGTGCACGTCGGAATCGTCGAGCATGATCTGCCGCCGGCCGCGCAGCGTGCCGCGCCGGTCGGCCTCGCATTTCATGAAGCAGTTGACCACCTTGCCGCCGAGGTCGCTCCAGCGCGGCCGCTCCGGCAGCTCGAGGCCGGCGTCGCGAATGGCGTCGTAGATGCCGTCGATGTCGAGCGCGTCGCGCATCACCGCGTGGCCGATGCGATAGCGCCCGCCCGCGCCGGGCCTGTTGCCGAGCAGCACGATCTGCGCCTGGGTGAGCTCGACGCCGGACGAGCACGACGCCACCGACGAATAGAGATCGAGATCCTTACAGATCTGCTCGGCGCGCGGCATCTTGACCTCGCCGAGCGCGACCGCAATGCCGAGCGCGGTGGTGCCGTTCGACACGCCCATCGAGTCGTGCACCTCGCAGGCGACGTGATGGCCGCGCTTTTCGGCGTCGATCACCGAGTCGATGGTGAGCAGCGGCGTCTTGGTCTGGACGTAGTGAACGTCCTTCGGATTGTCGATGCCGGCATCCTTCATCGCCGCCTTCACCGCGTCGGCGACCTTCTCGACCATCGCCGGCCGGCCGATGTCCTCGGGCAGCAGCTCCACGCTCATGGCGGTGCCGATGGCGAGCCGCGACTTGGATGCAGGGCCGGTCTTGCTGTTGGTGGCGAACACGGTGGCATGCGGGGTGATGACGCCGTCGCAACCGCCGGACCAGACCATCGGGATGTTGGCGATATCGGCCTCGCGGCGCTTGCCCTGCTTCAGCAGCACGCGGCGGAACGCCTCGTCGGCGAGAATGCGGGTGAAATCGTTGACGCCGCCGTTGCCCTCGGTCTTGCCGATCACGGCGATCACCTCGTCGGCGGCGAACTGGCCCTTGGCGATGCACGCCTCCAGGCCCGACGCGTCCTTGACGGTCTTCAACTCGACCTTCGCAACCTCAATCGCCATTCTTTGCTGCTCCCGAATTCACGCTTTCATGCGCGGCAGGGCCTTGCCGCTCAGCATCACATCGTAGCCCGGCCCGCGATCGATCATCGCGAGCGATCTGTCGCGGCGCGCCTGCATCTCGGCGCGAAGCCTGGCGGTCGCCGTCGCGTCGATCGCAAAATCGTTTCCGCTCAGCACCACGCCGTAGTCGGCGCGCGCGGCCTCGGGCGACACCTTGCCTTCGATCACGTCGCGCTGCACCAACTCGGGCTCGCGCGTGAGCGGATCGCCCCAGCCGCCACCGCCGGTGGTCACCACGCGCACCACCTGACCGGCCAGCACCTCTTCGCCATCGACGAGCCCGCCGAGATCACGGCCCGCGCCCGCGGCATCGACCGTCACGCAGAACGGCTGGCCGGCCTTGCCGCCGTTCAGCCCGTAGCAGCCGAGCCGGACCCGGTCGGCGGTGACGATGGTGCGGCAATCGACCAGCGCGCGATAGTGCTTCTCGTAGCCGAGCCCGCCGCGGCGCTTGCCGGCCCCGCCGGAGTCGGTGCGCAGCGCGAGCTTCTCGACCAGCAGCGGAAAGCGCGTCTCGGTAAACTCGGCCGGCTGGTTGCGCGAGTCCGGCACGATGTGGATGGCGTCGTTGCCGTCGGCGTAGGAGCGGCCGCCGGAGCCGCCGCCCAGCACCTCGCGGGACAGAAACGGCTTGCCGTTGGCGTCGTTGCCGAAGAAACCGGTGTAGCGGATCGTCTCCTGGTCGGCCGGCATGCGGCCGTCGACCGCCTGCGCGACGACGCCGGCCAGCAGGCCGAGGCAGCGCAGCAGCACGAACGAGCGCGCGTTGGTGGCCGCGGGCCATTCCGGGGTGATCAGCGTGCCCTTCGGCGGAAACACCACATCGAAGATCTCGCAGACGCCCTCGTTGACGTGAATCTCGGCGGCGCGCTCCGGCGTGTCGGCCAGATTGCGCAGGATCGGCGCGATCCACTTCACCAGGAAGGCGCCGCCGGCATAGTCCGCCGGCCAGTTGATCGGACCGGTCGACTGCGGATCGGTGCCGGTGAAGTCGAGCGTGATCCGCCCGCCCCGCTTGACCATCTTGAGCTTGAGCTTGTGCAGCTTCGGGTCGGTGACGCCGTCGTGCTCGACGTAGTCCTCCCAGACATATTCGCCGTCGGCGATCTTCGGCAGGAGCTCGTTGCGGTAGATGTCGCGGCACTTGTCGAGGATCGCCTGGAAACAGGCCTCGACGGTGTCGCGGCCGAAGCGCTCGAACAGCGATTCCATGCGCTTGGCGCCCATCACGCAGGCCTGCACCTCGCTGTCGAGATCGGCCGCAAGCATTTCCGGGACGCGGGTGTTGCGCTTGACGATGGTGAACACGGCCTCGTTGCGGACGCCGGCGTCGTAGAGCTTGACCGGCGGGATCGCGAGGCCCTCCTCGAACACGGTGACGGCGGTGCCCGGCATCGAGCCCGGCACCCGGCCGCCGATGTCGTCGTGATGGCCGAACGCCTGGATGTAGGCGACCACCTCGCCGCCGTGGAACACCGGCACGGTGCTGCACAGGTCCGGCAGATGGCCGATGCTGCCTTCGGTGAGATACGTGTCGTTCATCAGGAACACGTCGCCCGGCCGCATCGTCTCGGGCGGGAAATCGCGCACCACGGCGTTGGGCATCGCCGAATAGGAGCGGCCGGTGAGCTTGCGGCAGTAGCGGTCGAACAGGCCGACGCGATAGTCGTGCGCCTCGCGGATCATCGGGCTGCGCGCGGTGCGCTCGATGGCGTATTCGATCTCGGCTTCGATCGAGTTGAGCGTGCCCTCGACGATCTGCAGCACGATCGGATCGACCGGCTTCGGCGCGCGCTGCGGCGCGACCGGCCAGGGGTGCTTCGGCTGGGCGGCGGTCACGGAAGCACTCATCGCTTGACCTCCACGGGCCTTCGGCTCGACCGGACGATCAGCACGCCGTGCGGATCGACCTCCAGGTACTGGCCGGGGAACACCACGGTGGTGGAGCCGAACTCCTCGACCACGGCGGGCCCGTCGAGCCGGAAGCCGGGAAGGAGCGCGGCGCGATCATAGACCGGCGTGTCGCGGAACGCGCCGTCGAAATAGACCGGGCGAACCGACTTGCGGGCCGGCGTCGCGCCGTCGCGCTTGGCGAGCTTGGGGATCTCCGGGCGCTCGATCAGGCCGAAGCCCGAGACGCAGAAGTTCACGACTTCGATCTTCTGCCGACCGGCATAGTCGTAGCCGAAGGTGCGCTTGTGGGCGGCGTTGAAGGCGTCAATCAGGTTGCTGAGGAATTTCGCGTCGATCGCGCCGCCCGGCGCGGGCACCCGCACCTCCATCGACTGGCCGGCGTAGCGGACGTCGGCTTCGCGGACGAGCCGCATGCGCGAGCGCTCGATGCCGTCGCGGGCGAGCGTCTCGACCGCCTCGTGCTCCAGCTTGGCGTAGATCTCGGCGACCGCCGCGAGATCGACGCTGTCCTGGTGCATCACCTTGGTGACGATCTGATCCGTGCGCCAGTCGACGGCGAGCAATCCAAAGGCCGAGAGATTGCCCGGGTTGGGCGGCACGAGGCAGGCCTGCATGTTGAGCAGGTCCATCACCGCCGGCGATTGCGCGGGCCCCGCGCCGCCGAACGACAGCAGCGCAAAGCCGCGCGGATCGATGCCGCGCTGGATGGTCATCTGGCGGATGGCATTGGCCTGGTTCCAGTTGGCGATCTCGATGATGCCGTGGGCGAGCTGCTCGGCGCTCATGTGGCCAGGCAGGCGCGCGGCGAGCGCGGCGATACCGGCGCGCGAGCGCGCCACGTCGAGCGCAATGCCGCCGCCGATCAACGCGGCCGGAATGCGGCCGAGCACGAGATTGGCATCGGTGATGGTCGGCTCGCTGCCGCCCTTCGGGTAGCACATCGGGCCGGGGTCGGCGCCCGCGCTCTTCGGGCCGACCTTGAGGTGGCCCTCGCGGGTGATCCAGGCGATCGAGCCGCCGCCGGTGCCGATGGTCTCGATGTCGATCATCGGGATGCGCACCGGAAACGCGCCGACCGCGCCGCCGTTGGTGACATGCGGCTTGCCGCCTTCGATCAGGCAGAGATCGGTCGAGGTGCCGCCGGCATCGAGCGTGACAATGTTGGGAAAACCCGCCATCTCGGAGATCACCGCGCTGCCGAGCGCGCCCGCGGCCGGCCCCGAAAGCGCCGTGGTGATCGGCTTTCGCACCACCTCGCCGGCGCTGGCAACGCCGCCGCTCGACTGCATCACCAGGAACGGCTTGTCCTTGAGATCGCCGAGTTCGTCATGAACGCGGCGCAGGTACCGCTCCATGTGCGGCTTGACGAACGCGTCGACCAGCGTGGTCACCGCACGCTCGTACTCGCGATATTCCGGCAGCACGTCGCAGGACAGCGACAGCGCGCAGTCGGGATATTCCTCGGCGATGATCTCGGCGACGCGGCGCTCATGCGTGGCATTGGCATAGGAGTGCATCAGGCAGACGCCGACGGCGCGGATATTCTGCTCGCGGAAGAACCTGGCGGCAGCGCGGACGCTCGACTCGTCGAGCGGGCGCAACTCCTCGCCGCGGAAGTTCAGCCGCCCCTTGGCCTCGCGCACGAAGCGCAGCGGCACGATGCGGTCGGGCCTCACCCAGAAGTACGAGTTGCCGTAGCCCTCGGGCACCGACTGGCGGGCGATCTCCAGGATGTGGCGGAAGCCCTCGGTGACGATCAGTCCGAGCGAATCGATCTGGCCCTGCAGCAGCGCATTGGTCGCGACCGTAGTGCCATGCGCCAAGCCTGCAACGCTGCCGGAGCTACCGCCGACCTGCGCGAGGATGGCGCGGACGCCGCGCGCCAGCGCGATGCCGGGATTGGCCGGCGTGCTCGCCACCTTGGTGACGGCGATGGCGCCGGAGGCGGTATCGACCGAAACGATATCGGTGAAGGTGCCGCCGGTGTCGATGCCGATCCGGTAACGCGCCTGGCTCGCAGCCTGTGCCATGACTGGTCTCATCGCAAGCGGGCCGAAACCAGCGGAAATCCTTCGATTTCCACGCCGGCCGACGCCCGGCCCATTCATCCCGACGTGCAAAGTATGGGTGGGGGCGGAGACTCAAGTCAAAGACGGTTTGGCGATGACATTATCGGAAAAACAGATGGCTGGTCGGCGGCCCGCCCACCCCATCGCGCTTCATTCGCGTTCACCCATGACTTCGCGATCCCTGGCTTTGGTCTCGGGCGCCTGGGCCGGCCCGCTTCCCTTTTTTCCGTCCCTCTCGAAAGAGGGGATGGAGCGCCGGGAGGCGCCACCGGCGGATCGCCGCCGGTGGCGAACCCATCGGGGTTCGCCGCGCGCCACGGCAGGTCCCTGTTACCAGGGGCTGCCGCTTTCGGGCGCGCGGGCCCAGTGACGTAGGGCCCGGCGCCTCCCGGCGCTCCAACCGCGATGTCGTTGTCGGACACCGCGTCCCGGCTCTGTCCCGATGCCGCGATCGATCGACGGCAACGGATCAGAACAAAGACAGAACATTCCTAAGTCCCCATGGAGCTGGCGTCAACCCCGCGAGTCGGCGAGCGTCGTCCTGAACTTCTCGATCTGGACGGCACAAATTTCTCAAGATACGCCGCCGACATTTCGTCGTCGCCAGGCGGCAGGTCCCTGCTAGCCAGAACCCGTCTGCCGTGGGCGACTGCGGCGGGCTCACCACGTTGGATAGGGAAAGGCCTGCACGGGCACTCTCCCCCGACGACCGTGTCGCAACTCGCCGGGGGACTGACCGATTTCCATCGTCCAATAGTATCGGCCCGATCGTCCGATCGCATACGCCACGGCCTCGCAGCCGGGCAACTGCATGTTCGCGGCATGACCCGCCGAGGCACGCCACTGCGCCATCGTTGCCGCTTTCGTCTTGCGGCCCATCGCGACGTTCTCCGCGCGGGCACCCTTGGCTGCCCGCGCGGAGAAGCCCGAGTGGTCAAGGCTCTCCCGTCGAGCCATGTCGTTGGAGTGCTGCTGTGCGAGTTGCTGCATGAGTGCGCAGTCGGATTTGGCCTGGGCCGTCATGGGCACGATCACTCAGACCAATGAGGCAAGGCAAACAAGGCTCAGTCTCATGAAAGCTCCTATCGACCGCCATCGGCGCAGGGATCACTGTCCTGCAGGATACAGTTCTCAAGTGCGACCGGGATGCGCTGACGGGTCAGGGCCGAAGGCAGCTTCGCTGCTTCGACGCTTGCCCAATCTCGGGGGCATCTGCCTTCTGTCAGGGACGCAATAATGAAATTTCAGCCCGACAGGAGCCCAAGGTCACGCAGGACAGCATGCATCTCGCTGCGCTCGCGCTTGAGATATTCGAGCAGCGCGGCGCCGTCGAGGTACATGGGTGTCCAGAACAACCGGGCAAGGTCGGCCTTCCATTCCGGCGCTTGAACGGCTTTCGAGAGCACCCCCTGCCAGAACGAAATCTGCTCTTCATCGAGGCCCGCCGGACCGCTGACGCCGCGCCATGAACCCACAACGCAATCGACACCCAGCTCCTTCCACGTCGGTGCTTGCGCATAGACGCCCGGCAAGCGGGCAGGAGACGAGATCGCCAGCGTGCGCAGCTGTCCAGCCTCGATTTCCGGCACCGAGCTTGCGGCCGTAATCGCGCTGACATCGGCATGGCCGGCAACCGCATCGGCGACCGCGTCGAGCGCGGTGTCGAACACGCGGATATTCAACGCCCTGGCGTCGGCGCCGGCGTGACGCGCAATTTTCGCCACGGCGACGTGATTGGAATTGCCGAGCGAGGTCGAGAGCGCGATGGAAATGTCGCGCGGGCTCTTGGCGAGGCGCGCCAGCAGATCGACACCGTTACGAAGAGTCGAGCGTGTACTTGCAACAAACGCGATGTATTCCGAATAGAGGATGGCCAGCGGAGCGAAACGATCGGGATCCGACCGGGTGACTCCCATCAGATAATCGGCGGCCATGTTCGGCGAACTGATGCCGATCACATGGCCGTCGCCGGCGAACTTCTCCATATGGACCCAGGCCTTGCGACCGCCGTCGCCGCCGACGTTGACGATCCTGACCGGCACGTCGACCAGGCCGCCCGCCTCGATGGCCTTGCCCAGCGCACGCGCCGAGCGGTCCAGGCCGCCGCCCGGCGGCGTGCCCGCAACAATCTCGATGGGCCGTTCGGGCTTCCAGCTCATTGCTTTGGCGCGACCGACAAGCCGCCAAGCACTTTGGTCCAGAGCGCGACCTCGTCCTGGAAGAACTTGCTGAAATAGGCGGGACTGCGTTGCTCGGGCGGCACGACATCGTAGCCGAGCTGGGCAAATCGCTTGACGACCGCCTCGTCTTCCAGAGCGGCGCCCAGCGCCTGGTTGAGCTTGTCGATGATCGGCTTCGGCGTTCCCTTCGGGGCGGACAACCCGAACCACACAGAGAGCTTGAAGGCCGGCATGCCTGCTTCCGTGGTTGTCGGAACGTCCGGCAGCATCGGCGAGCGCTTTTCGCTTGTGACTGCGTAAGCCTTGAGCGCGCCACTCTGGACGTGCTGCGCGATGTTGACGATCTGGTTGCAGCCGAAATCCACGGTGCCGGCCACCACGTCCTGCGTTGCCTGGGGCGTGCCACGATACGACACGACCGTCGGATTGACGCCCGCGAGCGCATGGAACACGGAGCACGCTAGATTGGAGATCGAACCGGTGCCTGCGTCGGCTTCGGTCACCTTTTTCTCGTTCTCTTTCAGGTAGGCGACAAACTCCTGAAGCGTGTTGGCCGGCACCGCCTTGCGGGCCACCAGGATCACCGGCGAGACATTAACGAGACCAATATGCTCCCAATCAGACGTCTTATACGGCGCATCCTTCTGCAGGTATTCAATCGCGGCATGCGTGCCCGAGCCCGACAACACGATCTGGTATCCGTCCGGTGCGGCCTTGGCGACACGGTTCGAGCCGATCGTGCCGCCCGCGCCCGTGACGTTTTCAATGATGATCTGCTGGCCAAGATATTTGGACATCGGGCCAGCGATCAGCCGCACCGTGGTGTCGGACGGGCCTCCAGGCGGAAATGGCGCGACCAGCGTGATGTGGCGGCTCGGATAATCCTGCGCATGCACGCCGGCGGTCGAACCAGTCAACGCCACCAGCGCAGCCGCCGCTCCGGTCAGAGCAGCGAGAAATCGCCGTCGCTTCATTTCCACCCCTTGTGCGCTTCTTCTTGGCTCAGGAGATGCCCATCGTATCGATTCAAGCACGTGCTTTGATAGGGGCCGAAGGCAGGTCGACTGCTGCAACATGAGTTGCCCGCCGTGATCGTCGGCTTGGGCAACGCCTCTCGGTCGTGAGAGCCTTGGGCCGACCAGGGTGAAGCCGCTGCGACAGCGCCGACGCCGGCATCATCTCGGGCCAAAACTTCGCTATCCAGATCAACGACTTCGCCCCCGGCCTCCTTATGCTGCTGGCGGGCTAGCCCGGATATCTCACACTGTCTTTGCACGGTCGGGCTGCGGTGCGCGCCGGTTTTCTGGCATTTTCGGGAACA
>JAIESI010000023.1 GCA_019746135.1 Xanthobacteraceae bacterium | reverse complement strand
TTTGGCGCTGCAACTCGTCAACGTCGTCGACGGCGTGCCCAATCTCGACGTGACGACGAGCTGCCGCGGCGCCGCGCGCGCGGTGGCGCAGTCGGAATCGGACAAGCGCGAGAAGGCCTGCTACGAGACCGAGAAGAACACCAAGGAAAAGCTGCAGCAGAACTGGTCGTCGTTCCCGGCCAAGGACCGCACCTTCTGCATCGGCGCGGTCAAGGGCTATGCCCCGACCTACACCGAGCTTTCAACCTGCCTCGAGATGATCCGCGACGTCCGCAACATCGGCCAGAAGCCGGTCGAATCGCCGGAGCAGAGGATGCCGACGCCGCGCACGCCGCGGCCGGTGCGGTAAATTCAAGTCGCCAAAAACAAAACCCTCTCCCCGGCTGCCGCGCCGCCGAGTGGAGCGATACCGACACGAGGGTCCGGCGCGGCCACCACTAAAATGTTCGCGCTGGCCGCTCGCTTCGCTCGCCAGCGCGAACGGGAAGAGGGCTTGAGCAAAATCCGCAGCGCGCTTAGCGGCAGACGCGCACGCGGCGGTAGCCATTCCACACCGTGCGGCAGACGACCGCCGGCCGATAGACGCGACCCGGCACGCAGCGGCCGTAGCGGTTGCGGAACCAGCCCGGCCCGCAGCCCTGCGCGACCGTGGTCACATCGCTCGTCGTGGGAAGCGGCGCGGGCGTCAAGGCCTGCGCCGCGGGAACGAGAAGCGTCACGAACGCGCCCGCCGCGACCAGGGTCGAAAACCTCTTGAGCATCGTATCCTCCATTGCAAAATCCAATGCGTGCCGCCCCGACACACACAACACAATCGAGCGCGGCTCGATGGCGGATTCGCGGCGGCGAGCGCAACGGCACGCAACGCCGTGTTCAGCGGCGGTTCATGTTTGCAAAGAAAGCCTGCTGCGTCAGGACAAGTTCAGCTCTTTGAAGAAGTCGTTGCCCTTGTCGTCGACGACGATGAAGGCCGGGAAGTCGACCACCTCGATGCGCCAGATCGCTTCCATGCCGAGCTCGGAATATTCGACGCACTCGACCTTCTTGATGCAGTGCTCGGCGAGGTTGGCCGCGACGCCGCCGATCGAGCCGAGATAGAAGCCGCCGTACTGCTTGCAGGCCGCCGTCACCGCAGGCGACCGGTTGCCCTTCGCCAGCATCACCATCGAGCCGCCGGCCTTCTGGAAGTCGGCGACGAACGAGTCCATCCGCCCCGCCGTGGTCGGGCCGAACGCGCCCGAGGCGTAGCCAGCCGGAGTCTTGGCCGGTCCCGCGTAGTACACCGGATGGTTCTTGAAGTAGTCGGGCAGCCCCTTCCCCTGCTCCAGCCGCTCCCGCAGCTTGGCGTGCGCGAGATCGCGCGCCACGACCATCGGCCCGGTCAGCGAGAGCCGGGTCTTGATCGGATACTTCGTGAGCTGCGCAAGAATGTCCTTCATCGGCCTGTTGAGGTCGATCTTCACCACCTCGCCGCCGAGATTTTCCGTCTTCACCTCCGGCAGGTACTTCGCCGGGTTGTGCTCGAGCTCCTCGAGGAACACGCCGTCCCTGGTGATCTTGCCGAGCGCCTGCCGGTCGGCCGAGCACGACACGCCGAGGCCGATGGGCAGCGACGCACCGTGGCGCGGCAGGCGGATGACGCGAACGTCATGGCAGAAATATTTTCCGCCGAACTGCGCCCCGACGCCGAGCGATTGCGTCATCTTCAGCACCTCCTGCTCCATCGCCAGGTCGCGGAAGGCATGGCCGTCCTCCGAGCCTTGTGTCGGCAGACTGTCGAGATACTTGGTCGAGGCGAGCTTCACCGTCTTCATCGTCAATTCGGCCGAGGTGCCGCCGATGACGATGGCAAGGTGATACGGCGGGCACGCCGCGGTGCCGAGGGTAAGCACCTTCTCCTTGAGGAACGCCACCATCCGGTCGTGGGTCAGGATCGACGGCGTTGCCTGGAACAGGAACGCCTTGTTGGCCGAGCCGCCGCCCTTGGCGATGAACAGGAGCTTGTAGGCGTCGTCACCCTCGGCATAGATCTCGACCTGCGCCGGCATGTTGTTGGCGGTGTTCTTCTCCTCGAACATCGACAGCGGCGCGAGCTGCGAGTAGCGCAGGTTGCGCTTCAGGTACGCGTCGCGCGCGCCCTCGGCGAGCGCGCCCTCATCCTCGCCGTCGGTAAAAACGAGCCGGCCCTTCTTGCCCATGATGATCGCGGTGCCGGTGTCCTGGCACATCGGCAGCACGCCGCCGGCGGCGATGTTGGCGTTCTTGAGAAAGTCGAACGCCACGAACTTGTCGTTGTCGGAGGCTTCCGGATCCTCGACGATCGACTTCAGCGAGGCGAGATGGGCGGGGCGCAGGAGATGGTTGATGTCCATGAACGCCGCCTCCGACAGCGCCCGCAGCGCCTCGCGCGAGACCACGAGGACGTCCTTGCCCATGATCTTCTCGACCCGGACGCCTTCGGAGGAGATTTTCCGGTAAGGCGCGGTGTCCTTGCCGAGCGGAAACAGCGGGGTGTGCTTGTAGGGCGGCAGGGGATGAGGAACGGGGGCGTTCATTTGCAAGATTGCCTGAATACGTGAGGGCCTAATGGTCTTTTAGTTCGTCCCGACCCGCTTTGAAAGCAGCCGGCCTCGCTTTCTGAGCCAGCAAGATCATTGGAAACCATCGCCTTTCCGGGCAACAATCTGCTGTCGGGGGTCCAAGGGGGGATCATCGTGGCCTTCTGGTCCGCATTGCAGGGAAGACTGCGCAGCAGGTGGCGACGGCTGCCGGCCCGGGTGCGACGGTGGACCATTGCATTGGTGACCGCCTGCATGGCCACGATCGGGGCGGCCATCAGTGCGGCATCGACGGACAAAACAAAAGACGCACTGCAATACGTCATGCGAATTGGCGAGGATTTGGCTTGCAACGTTCAAGGACCCGCCAGAACACCAACCAAAACTCTTCCGGTCGTGCTTTTTGCCCGTCTCGCCGACGACAACAACGACGAAATGAGACGGCGGCTCATGAACATATACATCGACGAGACGGACTTTGACGTGATCCCGAGCTGCAAGCGGTTTGAGATTTCAGATCGCGAAAGCATCGCGTCAACGCGCGCGCGGTTTCTCGAAGGTATTGATCCACACGTCAAGGCCGCAAAGGCCGACATGCTTTTGTTCGGCAGTGTTTACGCCGCGGGAAAGATAAGGATCTGGTCTGCAAACTCGTTGGGAGGATGCGATTGGCAAAGCAACGCGTATGACCTCGATGGATCCCTTCCTTCGGCGGCGGTTTCATCGACAACTCGCAGCTTGTTGCTGCACATCGTTGTTCAGGGTCTTGTGGCAGCGTGCGAGCGCCCGCAGGACAGCGACTGGTCCGTCGTCGAACAGAAAGTGGATATGGCCGGTGCTTTCCTGGAAAAGAAGCGCACGTCATTCAGCCCGGCCGACCATGAGGAGGCGCAACTCTATCTGCACGCGCTTTCTATTTCCCGATATTCGACGACTGGAGAGGAAAAATGGTTCGACCGAAGTCAGCGTGCCGTGAAGGCCGTCATCGCCAGCGCGACCGCCGCGGGGGATGCCTTCACTGTCGACAAGTACAAGGTGCAGCTGGCATTCATCGATCTGGTGAAATTCAACAGATCCGGCTCGCTGCAAAATTTGACGGCGTCAATTCGATTGTTTCGTCAGGTCCGGCAAGCCGACCAGCGCGGCTGGATTTTCTTCCGCGGCTATCACGCCGATGAACACATCGAAGCCCTGGAGGCTGGCCTGGCGCGCGGCGTCGGCGACGTAACGCCCCTCGAGGTGCAGGAAGCGAAAGCTGAATTGAAGGGCGACGGCCGCCGCCGATAGCGAACATGCGCCCGCCATACACGCCTTTCTTTGCATCGGGCAAGCCATGCGATGGCCGGAAACAAAACCGGCCATGCTCGCTTGCGACGTCGAAACCCGGCACAATGCACACTCTGCATCCGTCCGGGGTATGACCATGCCGCGCAGCCCGACCGTCGCCGCCGTCAGCGTCTTTCTGCTCGCCGCCGCCGTGCCCGCCTTGGCTCAGAAACCCGCGCCGAAGTCCGAGCCGCCTTACCACGGCCTCTGGGGCTCGAGCGCCAGGGCCTGCCGCGACCCGGACGGCGTCTCGCGCCTGGAGATCAATCCCAACGGCTTCTACTGGTACGAGACGCGCTGCGAGGCCGTGGGCATCACGCCCGACGGTCCGCGCGCCTGGCGCATGCGGCTGGCCTGCGAGGGCGAAGGCGAGAAATTCCAGAAGCGCAGCCGGCTGACGCTGCCGGCGCCCAGCCGGCTGGTTTTCCATGACGGGCCGGTCGGCCGGAGCAAGCGCGACACCTACGTGCGCTGCCGATTTCCACGCTGAAGGTCGCCGCACACGGTGCGGCACCGCCGCTTGAGCAAGGTCCGGTGCGGGAGGCTTGCCCTACCCCGCGCAGCCGGCGACGCCGACAACCGCAACGCAGGCAACACCGAGCAACGCCACGCTGTTGCCGCGAACCGCGCCCATGAGCTGCCGCGCTGCGGCGCGCAATTCGCACGAGCGCAGCGCCTTGGCCTCGGCCAGGAGCCGCCGGCCGGCTTCACGATCATACGTCGGACTGCCCGTCATGCTGGCCTCCTGTCGCAGGATCACGTCGAGGAACAGGCGAAACCGGGTCTCAAGGATGCCGCGCAGGTTGCATCAAGATTCGTCCGGTTCCCGCTGACGATGAAGTGCGAAAAGTCACAGGCCGGCGGTAAGTCGGCTCGGCTTTACCATGGCGCCGTCGGGCGAGTTCCATATCCACCGCGGCGCTCGCCTCGCAACAGGCGATCCGTTAACTTCGGCGCGGGGTTTGGCTGGGAGTATCTCGTGCAGTTGCCGCAATTCGCCGGCGTCGCGCTGTTCGCGGCGATGTCTTGCTCGTTCTCTGGCGCAGCGTTCGCCGAACAAAAGATCGTGTCGTGGAGCGGCGTCCACGCCGGTTTCTCGCTCGGCGCCGCGCGATCCACGCTCGATATCGACTATGCGGCGACGCCACAGACCGGCGGCGGCTTCAGCGCGCTTGGCGCGGCCAATATCATCGCGGCCGGCACCGGCACGATCCACAGCACCGGCGTCGTCGCCGGCGGGCAGCTCGGTTATGACTGGCAATGGGGCCACCTCGTCGCGGGCGGCGAGCTCGATCTGTCCTACACCGACCTGAGCGGCACGCGGGTGGCGCCGGTGTTCAACGTGCCGAACAATCTGCATCAGAGCTTCGCCAGTCATTTGTTCGCCACGGTGCGCGGGCGCATCGGCGTCGGACACGGGCCCTGGCTCGTTTACGCGACCGGCGGACTTGCGCTCGCCGACCTCACGGTGAGCGACACAGCAACCAGTGCCGCTGTCGGCACCGCGCAATCATCGAGCCATGAGCTGCGCCCTGGATGGACGGTCGGCGGCGGCGTGGAATGGATGGTGAAGCCGCGCTGGAGCATCAAGGCCGAGTATCTCTACGCCGACCTCGGTACGCTCACCGACCGGCACGCGTTTCCCGGCGCGCCGCTCGCGGTCTCGACCCACAATCACCGCTTCACCCAAAATCTGGTGCGGTTCGGACTCAACTATCGCCTGCCCTAGCCGCGCTGCCGGGCGGAGCAAAGCGAGACGAGGAGCCGGCGTGGCTACTTCAAAAGAGTTCGCGCCGGCAGCCCGCCAGCGCGAGCCCGCACCTTGCCTGGCGGCTCCATTCGTCCGATGATGGCCGCGCAAATGACATCTCGCATTCCGGGAGGCCCCCATGCCGATGTTCATTCTGTCACTCAACTGGACCGATCAGGGCATTCGCAACGTCAAGGACGCGCCCAAGCGCGCACAGGCGGCGCGCGATCTTGGCAAGAAGCTCGGCGTCGACATGAAGCAGCTCTACCTCACCTCCGGAGAGAGCGATCTGCTCGCCATCGTCGACGCGCAGACCGGCGACAGCGTCGCCAAGTTCGCGATGGCGATCGGCGCGCTGGGCAACGTGCGCACCCGCACCGCGCGGGCGTGGACGGAGAGCGAATTCCAGAAGCTCCTGTCCGAGTTGCCGTAGCGGCCGGTGTCGCGTTGGTTCGGAAGTCCGCCTCGAAACAGGCAGAGAGCTCAAGGCGAACTTTCGAACCGCGACGCCGTTGTCCCGAATTGGGTTGGACGCGGGCGAAAAATTCTCGCTGTGCCGCGACCGATGTTGCGGTACGCGCGAATCGACCCGATGTTATGTAGACGACTACGCGGCTATTCCGTGTCGGCTTGATGCCGATCCATCGGATAAGCCTTTCGTTGTTCGCGCGTCGCCTCGCCCGGCCGCAAAAATTTTCATCACAAGCTGTTCATTCCGCGATCTCGCCGCAGCATCGCCCGACTCGACGAATAGCCTCCACATCGCTGGAGCCCAGAAATGGCGAGGGTCTAGGCGTGCGTCGTTGCGCACCCTTGTCACAGGAACTGGCACCCTTCTTGCGAGGTTTGTTGATCGGGGGCCGGGCTCCACAACAGAGGAGTGGCTCGAATGTGCGACTACAGCCTGCAAAACGTCAAATCGCGTGCGGCGCGGGTCGGTGACAAGCTCACGACTCGAAACTTCGGCACGGGCACCCGCGGGTTCGCCGCGCCGGAGGATCCGACCACCGCGGTCTGCATTCTCCCCGGGACGGAGCTTGCGTTTGCCGAGGAGATCGCCGTCGGCGCGGCCGGCATGAGCGAACCGCGGAAGCTCGCCTTCGACACGGCGATTTTCCGGCAGGTCGACAAAGATCAGCCATGCCGGCACCACGATGCCATCGAATTTCCGAATGGCGAAATGGTGCTGCTGACGCTTCTGGCGGAAGGCCAGGCGGCCACCGTGCTGCAATTGCCGGCGCAGCCGGCGAATGCGAAGGAGGCCGATGAGCAAAAGCGCGCAGCCTACGTTTGACTGCGACGCGAGCGTAACCTGGATCGCGCAAAGCGCGCATCCGGGGGCCTGAGCAAGACGCTCCCGGGTGCCGCATTGCGCGGCTGAGGCAAGTCGTCGTCTCGTCCGCACCGGCTCGACGCAAGTTTTCGGCCGGCGGGTGATCGTTTGCGAATTCACATAGCCGCGTTCACATAGCCGCGTTCACATGGCCGCGCCCGGCCCGGTTCGATCACGGTCAAATTCACGGAAAATGCCGCTCGCGCTCCGGCGCGAAACCCGGCACAATGTGGCAGCCGCATTTTTTAAGGTTTGCCATGTTGCGTCTGTCGATTGCCGCCCTAGCCGTTGCCGTCCTCCCTGTCGAATTCGCCCGCGCCCAGATCACCGACATCACCACCGGCCGGCCGCCCGGCGCGGACGGCCAGGGCATCAGCTTCTTCGGCGCCTATGAGCGGCCGATGACCGCGGCCGACATGCGGGCGCAGCAGATCGAGCGGGATTATCGCCGGACCATGGCGAAGATCCCCGACAAGAAGCCGTCGAAAGACCCCTGGGCCGGCGTTCGCGCCACGACGCCGACGGACCGCCACCGGGCGGAATGACGGCGCGCCGGCGCGGGCACGCTGGCGAACAAGAGCCGCGTATGCCCGCGTTCCAGCCTCCGCTATCCGGCGATGTCGTGCAGCCGATTTGCTTCGCTCGCCGGCGCGAGCGGTCAAAGACCTGAACGATATGCTGGACCGGATCGCGAAGATCAAAGCCAAGCATCGCCGGCCGGTGGCGCAACCGGATGCGATTTCGCCTTCGATCGCGTCGGCGGCGCAGCGGGCAAAGCGCTCACGCGCCTCGCCCCGCTCCCTTGCGCTTCGCCGCTTGGTCTAGTGCACGCCGGTCGAGCTCTCGTCCTCCGGCACGAACTCGACGACCACCTCGGTCGGCTCGGGCGCGTGCGGGGAAAGACTTGTCTCCTGGCCGTCGGTCCAGCTTGCGACATTGATCACCGTGGCGGCCTGGACTCCGGAGTCGCTGCGGTCGAGCGGCTCGACGATATTGAGACCGTTGACGGCGAGGAAATAGGTGTGGTCGCCCCACACCTCCCTGATCTTCGGCATCGAAGGGTGATTGTCCGGCAGCACGCGGGCCTCGAATTGGCTCAAGGTCTGTTCGACGCGGGCGGGAGACAGTCTCATGACGCGCTCCTTTCGGTTGGGAGGACGCGCACATCGTGCGCGTCGCGCTGCGGGCTCCCCTCCCACCGTCGGGGTGGTGATGCCGAATGCGTGCGGTGCACCCGCTGCGCGTGACCTAGGAGCCGCGCGGCCGCTGTCAACCGCATCGTCACATATTGGGCACGGACTGATTGGGCATCGACTCGCGGAACTCGCGCGCGTCGGCAGCCGGAAATGCCTACTCCTTCGGCACGCCTGCGTTCTTCACAATGGTCTCCCAGCGCGCATGGTCCGCCTTCACGAACTCCGTGAACTCCGCGCGGCTCATCGGCATCGGATCGAGCCCCGCGCCGCTCATGGCGTTCTTCGCGGCCTGCTCCTTCATCATGTCCTGGGTCACCGCATGGATGCGGTCGAGCATCGGCGCCGGCGTGCCGGCGGGCGCGACGACGCCGATCCAGACGCTCATCAGGTAGCCGGGCAGCCCCGCCTCGGCCGCGGTCGGCACGTCCGGCGAATAAGGCAGCCGGTTCCTGGTCGCGGTGAGAAGGATCCGCAGCTTGCCGGCCTCGAGGCCCGCGCGGAACGTGCCGATCGAGGCGGAGATGAGCTGAATGCGGCCCGCCAGCAGGTCGGTCATCGCCGGCGCATTGCCGCGATACGGCACATGCACGAGATCGAGGCCGGCCATGCGCGCGAACTCGGCCATCGACAAATGCGGCAGCGAGCCGACGCCGGCGGAGCCGTAGCTGTAGGTGCCGGGTTTCTCCTTCGCCAGCGCCTGGAATTCCTTGAAGGTTCTGGCCTGGACTTCGGTCGAAAGCGCGATCATCTGCGGCGCGTCGCCGATCGCTGCGACCGGCACCAGATCCTTCATCGCGTCGAACGGCATCTGCTTCTGGATGAACGGGTTGATGACGAGATTGCCGTTGAGCGCGAGCCCCAGCGTCGTGCCGTCCGGCGCGGCCTTCGCCACCGCATCCATGCCGAGCGTGCCGGCCGCGCCGGTGCGGTTCTCGACCACCGCCTGCTGGCCGGTGGTGCGGGTGATGTGATCGGCGAGCAGCCGCGCGCCGAGATCGCCGATGCCGCCCGCGGCAAAGCCGGTGATGATCTTGATCGGCTTGCTTGGCCATTCCTGTGCGTGTGCTGCACTGCCGAGTGCAGCCAGCAGACCGAGCGCCGCCAAAGCGGTCCGAAGCCTCATCCCATCCTCCCCCGTTTGCAAGGCGCCTTGCGGCGCTTGTCGTTGCCGGGACCCTAGCCCGGATCGGGGAAATCATGAAAGCTCGCGCTGCCGCGGATGAACCGCCCGTCGCGGTGAGGCGACAAATGCCCATGCCCAAGGTCGTCATCGACAGCAAAGCCATTCACGATTGGGAAACCCTGCATGCCGTGTGCAAGGAGGCATTCGGCTTTCCGGATTTCTACGGCCGAAACGGCGACGCCTTTATCGACTGCCTCGTCTACCTCGACGAAGGCGACGGCATGTCGCGGTTTGCACTCAAGCCCGGCGAAACGCTGACCGTCGAGATTACCGATGCTTATGAGTTTGCCGACCGCGCGCCCGAGCAGGCGGTGGCGCTGTTCGCCTGGATCGCCGCGGTCAACGAACAGCACGTCGACGACGGCAAACAGCCGATGCTCCTGCTGGTGCCGCGCTAGAAGCAAACCACCGTGGCTAAGGCAGCAGCCGCTCCATATGCACGGCCCCGGCGTCGTACTTCGCCCGGGCCGCGGCCTGCAGCGCCTCGTCGGCGCTGCGCGCGAACCCCGCCGCCCGCCAGAACGGCCCGCGGCGGTTCACCGCCACGAGCGACAGATGGTCGAGCCCGGCCGACCGGGCCGCCTCCAGCAGCAATGGCACCACGGCGCGGCCCTGCCCCTGCCCGCGCAGCGTTTCGTCGATCGTCAGGTCGTGCACGTAATAGGTCGTGGGCGCCTCCGGCAGGGCTTCAAGAAAGCCGTCGAGCGCCGGCACCGTGCCGCGCGTCCACGGATGCGAGAAGCAATAGCCGCGGATCCCCTGCCCCGGCGTCAGCACAAAGCAGCCGCGCGGATAGAGCCGGAATTTCTCCGCCAGCACCTCGGCGCGCTCCGGATAGCCGGGATGAACGCGCATCGACAGCGCATGCACCGCCGGCAGGTCGGTCGTGGCCATCGCGCGCCAGGGCACGGCGTGGCTCGTCATGGCCTTGTCATCGGGCGGCATACCGGATTTTAGAGCGCAACCCGGTTCGGATGAACCGGGTTGCGCTCCAGACTCCTGCATTGCGCATGTCCTATCCGGAAAACCGGTGCCCACTTTTCCGGGACATGCGCGGCTTGTCCACCGCCCCTGAAAAAGGCTCTGGAGATTTTTCGAATCCTTCTCTAAATCCAACCGCCGTGTCTGAACGAAAATATCGTATCGGCCGCTCCCGCACGGGACTGGGCCTGTTCGCAGCGAAGCCTTACCGCAAGCGCGAATACGTCGTGACGTATCGCGGACGGAAGCTCGCGAACGCCGAAGCCGACCGGCTCGAGGCGCGCGGCTCGCGCTACATGTTCGAGATCAATTCGCGCTGGACCATCGACGGCTCCTCGCGCTGGAATACGGCCCGTTACGTCAACCACTCCTGCCGGCCGAACGTCGAGGCGATCGAGCGCCGCGGCGGCAAGATCGTCTATATCGCCCGCAAGAAGATCAAGCCGGACGATGAGATCACCGTCGACTACGGCAAGGACTACTTCGCGGCGTTCATCGGCAAGTCGCGCTGCCAGTGCCCCAAGTGCCGGGAGCGCCGCGCCGAACGGCAGATGAAATACCGCGCCAAGGTCAAGCGCGCGCTGCTGCGGAAAAAGCCGCTGCGCAAGCGCTCGGGCGTGGTCGGCGCCAAGCCCAAGTCCCGGCCGAAAACGAAATCCCGTCGCCGGTAACCGGGAACCAAAGTTCCGTCCGCGCATTCTCCTGCCGATTGTCGGCGAACCCATTCGTTCGAGCGATTGCAGGAGGCCCGGCGCCCCGCCGGGATTGCGGCCGTGCGCTTCGACCCCACCACCACCTTCTTCATCGTCCTTATCATCGGCGCCCTGCTCGGCCTGGTGTTCGACCGCTTCCTCGGCCGCGGCTGGCTCGCCCGGAAGGTCACCGGCGGCGGGCATCACCTCACCAGCGCGCTGGTCGGCGTCGCCGGCTCCTTCATCGGCTATCACCTGGCGATCATGTTCAAGATCGGCGGCGGCTGGCCGCAACTGCTTGGCGCCGCGATCGGCGCACTGGCGGTGCTGTGGGTCTGGCGGATGGCGCGCTAAGGCGTACACTTGCCGCCCATTCGTGCTGGAGGAGCGCCATGACCGCTGTCTGCGACTGTTTCCCGGAATTGAAGTCCGTCACCGACGCGCGCGAGGCGCGCTATCGCGCCGATCCGTCCAAGCGCGCCCCTGAAGGCCCGCAGTCGAGCCTCGAGGTCACCGTCACCTCGATCGGCAACCTCAACGAGAGCGTCAGCACCCGCAACAGCGGCCGGCAATTCATCATCAGCGAGCCGAAGCATGTCGGCGGCCTTGCCGACGCGCCGACGCCGCTCGAATACCTGCTGTCCGGCGCGGTCGGCTGCTACGCCGCGGTGTTTGCGTTCTATGCCGCAAAGATGGGCGTGAACTACGAGAGCTTCGAAGCCGTGGCGCGCACGAGCTTCGACGTGCGCGGGCACATGATGCCGGACGCGCCGCCGTCGGGCTTCCAGAAGGTCAGCATCGCCATCAGCGTGAAAAGCGACGCCCCGCCGGAGAAGCTCCGCGAGATCGAGCAGCTGGCGTTGAAAGGCTGCCCCGGCATCGCGACCTTGCGCGATCCCGTGGCGGTCGAGACGACGCTCAACGTCACGGCCGCCGCCCGGCCGGCGGCGGTCGCGTAACGTCAGCTCGAGGCGCGGCCTGCGCTTAGCGGCGGACCGGAACGCGCTGCGGCGGAACCTTCTTCGGCTCGGCCGGCTTCTCTTCAGCGGCCGGCTCCTGCTCGGCGGCGGGCTGCTCGTCGCGAGCCTGCGGCACTTCCTTCTGCGCCATCGCGTCCTTGGCCTGGGCCGGGGCGGCGGCCACGCTGCCGCCCGACGGGCGCTTGCCGTACACGCGCTCGGCGCACATGTCGTTTTTGCTCTCGCAACCCGAGAAGCAATTGTCCTGCATCGACTTCGACGGCTTCAGGCCGCACGCGTTCATGCATGCGGTGTACTCCTTGACGCAGACCTCCTGGCTCGACGCGATAGAGACGTGCAACGCCAGAACGGCCGCGACAGCGGCCGGCAGAAACGCGATCGCTTTCATAATGTAACCCTCGCCTGACCCCCTCGAAGCGCCGCATCTCGTTTACGCTGCCGCGAAACTAGGATTGCGGACACGCAAATGCACCCGCTTCCTCGGCGAATGGTTAAATCGCGAACCGCGCGCAGGGACCGGCCGGAATTCAGGCGGGATGCGGGTTCCGGCGGATCAGATCTTGGTGCATTTCTGCGATAGGCTCGCCATGCCGCCCGCGCTCTTAACCTTCAGGACGTAGATCTTGCGGGTGGTCTGGCCGTTGGCCGCAGGCCCGAGAACAAGCGTGCCGCGCCCTTGCGCGGGACCGCGTGCGCCGAGCACGGTGAGATCGATCGTGCATTTGAGGCGCATGTCGCAGGAATTCTCGAGTGCGACCTCATAAACCGGCTGGTCGCCGTTCTGCTTGAAGCCCGACTGATGGGTGACGCAGTCGGGCTTTTTCTCCGGCTGTTCGGCCGGCTTCGGCTCGGCCTGTTGCTCCACAGGCGCCTGCCGGCCGTCCGGAGCGACCGGCTTGACCGCCAGCGCCGGCGAGCAAAATCCGCCGGCCAGCATCAACGCGCCGCCAGCCGCCGCCAGAACCGATCGCAAAAGCACGATGCGCCTCCAAGGATGAAGCTTCGCCCTTGGACCTTGGTCGGGCTCGCCGCGCCTTGGGTTCATGCGGCTCCGTCGGCCGCTAGCCGTCGAGCTCCTTGTAGGCGCGGAAAATACCCCACTCGTTGAAGGGAATGCGGCGATCCGACCGCAGATAGGCGGCGATCCGCGGACGCCCGGCGACGCGGTCGCGCAGGGCGACGAGGCGCGGGATCTCCTTCTCGTACCGCCTCATGCGCTTTGGAAACGCGTAGCGAAGCCCTTCGACGATCTGGAACAGGCTGAGATCGACGTAGCTGAGCTTGCGCCCGAACACGAAAGGACCCCGGCTCTGCTCCAGCACGTTCTCGAAATAGCCGAGAAACTTCGGAACGCGGTGCGTCCAGAACTCGCGGGTGTAGCGCTTGGCCGCCGGGCGCTGGTCTTCGTAGTAGAGCTGCGACGAAATCGGATGGTGGGTGTCGTGAATCTCCTTCACCAGGTCGGTGATGGTGAGTTGCAGCTGATGCGCCCACAGCCGGTCGGCCTCGCTGCGCGGCACGAGCTTCAGGCGTGGTCCGAGATGGTGCAGGATCAGCGCGACCTGGGCGATCACGAGCCTGCCGGCCTTCAGAAACGGCGGCGCATAAGGCGGACGCTTGCCGCCGTCCATCATTCGGCTCATGGCATCGACACCGGAGCCACGGCGGCGGGCGACATCGACATAGCTCGCCCCCGCCTCCTCCAGCGCCAGACGGACAAGTTCGCCGCGCCCCTGAATTTCCGGCCAGTAGTAGAGCTCGTAGCGCATCGGCTGCCTCCGCTTCAGGACTGTGCCGATTCTAGCGCAGGTCCGCGCGGGCATTGGAAAAATGACGGTGGGCAGAGGCTGCACGGGAACCGCCCACCGGACGTCCGCGCGTCACAGCCCTGCCCTGCTCATATTCCGGCTGCGCGCGGCAAGCCCGGCATGCTAACCATCGGCCTCCGCCGAAATCGAGCCCACCCGCGTCGTGACCGTCCCCGACAGCGCCGACACCCGGCCCCTTGCCGATCCGCCGCAACGGCAGGAGCGGATACCGCGCGCCATCTTCTACATGGTCGCCGCGGGCATGATCTTTTCCTTCTCCAGCGCCGCGTCGAAGCTGCTCGCCGAGACCTATCCGGTCGGCGAAGTGCTGTTCAGCCGCGTTTTCGTGTCGCTCATTCTGTTTTCGGCCTTTGCGCTGCCGACCACGGGCTTTGCCGTGTTTCGGACCCGGCGGCCGGGCGCGCACATCCTGCGCAGCATGTCGCAGTTCACGTCGCAAACCCTGCTGCTGATCGCGTTCACGATGATGCCGCTCGCAAGCGCGACCGCCATCAACTTCTCGGCACCGTTGTTTGCGGCCCTGGCCTCGGCGATCTTCCTGAAGGAATCCGTCGGCCCGGCGCGCTGGGCGGTGCTGCTGATCGGCTTCCTCGGGGTCGTGATCATCACCAACCCCGGTGCCGACACGTTCCAGATGGGCGCGCTGTTTGCGCTCGGCAACGCCGTGCTGTTCGGCACCGTGACCGCGGGCGTTCGCGGCATGACCTCGACCGAGTCGGCCAAGACACTGACGATTTGGCAGCTCACGTTGCTGACCCTGTTCTACGCGCTGACGCTGCCGTTCCAGTTCAAGATGCCGGTATGGTCCGATGCGCCGCTGATCATCGCCAACGGCGTGACCAACATGCTCGGCCAATACTGGTGGACACGGGCGATCCATCTTGCGCCGACGTCCGCCGTCGTGCCGTTCCAGTACCTGTCGCTGATCTGGGCGATGATGTTCGGCTACGCGCTCTGGGGCGACGTGCCGACCATCGGCCTGCTGGTCGGCTCGGTCATCGTCGTCGGCTCGGGGCTTTTCCTGCTGTGGCACGAATCGCGCAGGAAACGGCCGCGCAAGTAGCGGTCAGACCGAATAGACCAGCCGGACCGGCGCGTCTCCCGCCGCAGTGCGGCCGCCGATCGTGCAATTGCGGCCCGCAGCCTTGGCCTGGTAGAGGCAGCGATCGGCGAGCTGAAACAGCGAGTCGTAGTCCACCACGTCGCCGGCTGTGGTTGCGACACCAATGCTGACGGTGACGCGGGAGCCGTCACTCTCGACATTGGTGGCGATCTCGCGGCGAACACGCTCGCCCAGCGCCACGGCGGCTTCGGCCGTCACATCCTCGCAGATCACGACGAACTCGTCGCCGCCGAACCGGAACACGGTGTCGGAGGCGCGCACCGCGGCCATGACCTCCTTTGCGATGCTGCGGATGACGGCATCGCCCACGGCGTGGCCAAGCCGGTCGTTGAAGGTCTTGAAGTTGTCGATGTCGATCAAGATCAGGCTCACCGGCCTCGCGGCCTCCCCCGCCGCGGCGATGGTCTGGCGGCCGGCCGTCTCGAGCCTGCCACGGTCGTACGCGCCGGTCAGCGCGTCGCGTCCGGTGCGCGCGAGAAGATCCTCGTAGCGCTCGCGATAGGTGAGCATCTCAAAGACGTCGGCGACACGCGTTTCTTTCCGCTGCCGGCCGATCGGACGCTCGGCAAAGCGCAGGTAGCAGCCGACCAGCACGCTGTAGATCGCGACCGCTCCCATCTTCGCCGCCCAGCCGCCGATCAGCACCGACACCGGCGCACCGGTGAGCAGATGCAGCCCGCAATAGAACGCCACCTGGTCGAAGGTCAGCACCACGCTGCCGGCGAGCGCGAGCCGCGGGAACACGCGATCCTTGAGCCAGGTGCGCGAGTGCTCGTAGAGAATGACGATCAGGATGCAGTCGACGAACAGCACCGCGGTGCCCCACACCATCAGCGCGCCCATCTGGTCGATGAGGGCAAAGTCCGCCGCGGCTCCCGGCGCGAGCTGGGCCAGCGAATGGTGCCGCATCAGCGCCGCGAGCAGCACCATCAGCAGGTTGCCGATCAAGAGGCCGTAGATCGGCTGGCGCACGACCTTGGCGTCCTCGCGGATGTAGACCAGCAGCAACAGCATCAGCTTACCGGTGAACAGCACGCTCGAGCCGGGCGAGGTGACGATGCCGGCGGGCAAGGCGATGTAAAAAATGCTGGCGAGATAGGTCTCGATGAAGTGCATCACGCCGAGCGCGCAGAAGAAGGCGCCGATGCCGAGGCGATGGCGAAGCCGGAACAGCCCGGCGAGGACCGCGAAATAGACCAGCGCGTCGCCCGCGAGCAACGCCAGATTGTACAGTTCCGGCATGGTTTCCGACCGCCGATTGCCCGACTCGCCATTTAGAACCTAGCGGTTAAGGATTTGCCGTTCCAGCACTTAAGATTTCGACAGCATTGCTTGGAACACGAACGGCGGCCGCAAGGCCGCCGTCGTGCTCCGAAACGTCAACCAGCCGGCCGGACGCCCGGTCAGGCGCTCCTGAGGCGCGGCACGAGCTTCAACGCATTTTCGCGGTCGACCTTCTTGAGATCGTCGCCCTTGAAGAAGGCGGTCACGCCCTTGGTGTGGTCTGCCGCCGTGCGGTACGGGAAGTCCGTGCCGTAGACGATCTGCGACGACGTCACGAGCTCGTTGAGCGCGCCGAGCGTCACCCCGCCGGAAATCGCCGCGGTGTCGTAATAGAAGCGCTTGAGCTCGCCGTTCATCTGCTCGAGCGTGATCTTGCCGCGATACGGCGGCGTGTTGACGAGCTGCCACTGGAACCGCTCCGCGAACGCCGTAAGCGCGCCGCCGCCATGCGACCAGATCCAGTTGATTTCTTTGAATTTCTGCGACGTGCCGCTGAGGATCAGGCTGGCGATGGTGCGCGTCGTATCGGAGCCGAACTCGATCACGTAGTCGGGCACGCCCTGCACAAGATTTGCGCAGCAGTTGGCCGAAGTCGGATGGGTGTAGACCGTGGCCTTGCGGCGGTTCAGCTCCTCCCAGACCGGCGCGAACATCGCATGCCCGAGCCATTTGTCGCCGTAGCTCGTCATGCAGCCGACACCATCCACCTTCAGCGTGTCGAAGGCGTAGGCGATTTCCTTCAGGCTCTCGTCGATATGCGGCAGCGGCAGCGTCGCCCAGACGCCGAAACGGCCCGGATGGTCGGCCTCCATCTTCTTGGCGAACTCGTTCGCCTCGCGGGCGACCTTCACCGCCACGTCCTTGCCGAGCGGGGTGACCTGCGGCGTGGTCGGCGAGGTCATCGAGGTCGCCACACCGCCCTTGTCCATGTCCTCAAGAAGTTTCTGCACCGACCAGTTCTTCAGCGGGAAGTCGCTGCGGCCGATCACCTCCATCGCCGCAAACCAGGTCGGCGGCACGATGTGGCAGTGCACGTCGATGCGGTGCGGCTTCGCCTGCGCGAACACCTTGGGCGCAAAGCCCGCCGCGGCGACGACACCGGCAGCCGCAGCTCCGGCGACGAACTGGCGGCGGCTCACGCCGGTCGTCGAGAGCGGCCCGACGCAACAGTTGCACGAGGCCGCAAGGCTGCGACCTTTCCATTTGAGCATGACATCCTCCCGTTTGCCCGGCTCTGCGGCCGGGATGGAACGCAATACGTTCCCGCCCTTGCCGGTCAACGTCAAGCGGGCAAGCCCGGCAGCGGTGAAACGTCTCAGGCCGCTTTCAGCCGGGGCATGAACCGCAACGCGTTGTCGCGGTCGATTGCCTTCATATCCATCAGATTGAAGAACGCGCTCAATCCCCGCACATGGTCTTCGTTGGTGCGGAACGGGAAGTCGGTGCCGTAGACGATCTGCGACACCGGGATGACCGTTGTGAGCGCCGAGAGGGCCGCGCGATGCGCCGCCTGCGCGGTGTCGTAGTAGAAGCGCTGGAATTCCGCCATCACCATCTCAGGCGTGAAGCCCGCTGCGCGGCGGTCGATCCGCGGCAGCCGGGTGAACCGCTCGATCAGGAACGGCATGGTGCCGCCTGCATGCGAGAAGATGAAGGTAACGTCGCGGTATTTCTGCGACGCGCCGGAGAACACCAGGCTGCCGATGGTGCGCGTGGTGTCGGTGCCGTACTCGACGACCGGCTCGCGGAATTCCGGCAAGAGATTGGTGCAGCAGGCCGCCGACGTCGGATGGGTGTACACGACCGCCTTGCGGCGGTTGAGCTCTTCCATCACCGGCGCGTAATGGACATGGCCGAGCCACTTGTTGTCGTAGCTCGTCATCATGCAGACGCCGTCGGCCTTCAGCGTGTCGAAGGCGTAGGCGATCTCCTTCAGCGTCGCATCGATATCGGGGAGCGGCAGCGTCGCGAACAGGCCGAACCGCCCCGGATGATCGGTCATCAGCTTCGCCATGTATTCGTTGCTGTCGCGCGCAATGCGGATCGCCTCGTCCTTGCCGAGGAACGAGATGCCCGGCGTGGTGATCGAGGCGATCGAGGTGGCGATGCCCGACTTGTCCATGTCGTCGAGCGACTTCTGCAGGGACCAGTTGTAGGACGCCGCCTGGCCGGCGTTCTCCCGGCGCAGCGCCGCGTTCCAGGCCGGCGGCGAGACGTGATGATGCACGTCGATGCGATGCGGCTTCGCCTGGGCGAGGGTTTTGGGTGCAGTGGCCGCCACCGTTGCGGCCGCGGCGGCACCGGCGACGAACGCGCGACGGGTCAGGCCCGGCGCGGCGGGCGGTTCAGCACAGCACCGGCACGACGCCGCGAGCGCCCGCCCCTTCCACCGGAGCATGGGCGGCGCCTCAGGCGGCCTTCAGGCGTGGAATGAGCTGCGTGGCGTTGCCATTCTCGATTGCGGCGATATCGGCGGCCGCGAGCCCGAGCTTCTGCAGATCCTTGTTCTGGTCGAGCGGGAAATACGGCCAGTCGGTGCCGTAGGTCACCTGTGACACCGGCACGAGCTTGAGCAGCGCGGACATCGCCGGCACCGAGGTCGCATTGGCCGTGTCGTAGTGCAGCTTCGCCATCTCGGCCGCGACACCGTTCGGATAGGTCTCCTTGAATTTCGGATTGTTGTCGTAGAAGGCAGCAAGCCGCCCCGCCATCATCGGGATGGTGCCGCCCGCGTGCGAGAAGATCCACTTGATATCGGGATAGCTCTTGAACGCGCCACTCAGCAGCAGGCTCGTCACCGTGCGCGTGGTGTCGTGCGGCACCTCGATCGCCGCCGGGAACGTTCCGACGCTGAGCCTGCCGCAGCAGGCCGCGACCAGCGGATGCACATAGATCACGGCCTTGCGGCGGTTGAGCTCCGCCAGCACCGGCTTGTAGGCGGCATCGCCGAGCCACTTGTCGCCGTAGTTGGACTGAAGATTGATGCCGTCGGCCTTGATGGTGTCGAAGGCGTATTCGACCTCCTTCAGGGTCGCGTCGATGTTCATCATCGACAGCGGCGCGAAGATGCCAATGCGGCCCGGATAGTCGCCACGCATCTTGGCTGCGAAATCGTGGCACTCCCGCACGATCTTGATGGATTCATCCGCTCCGGCGTCGAACCACAGACCAGGAGTGGACGCGAGCGAAATCACCGCAGTGCGGACGCCGTTCTTGTCCATGTTCTCGATGGCGCGGGCGGGCGTCCAGTCGAATACGCCGGGAAAGGCCGGGATATTGCGCTTGCCCTCATACTCCTTCTGCATCGCCAGATAGTTCGGCGGATAGAAGTGGTGATGGGTGTCGATCAGCGTCCGCGCCTGCGCGTGCACCGCCGGCACGGGCAGCGTCACCGCAGCCGCCGCGGCACCAAGCCCGGCCATGAAGCTGCGGCGAGAGAGATTTCCGGTATCGCAGGCAGGACAGTTGTGGAACAGCATGGACGGCCTCCCAGGCTTGGACGTTTATCTGATCGGGTTCGCTCCCGATCTTTGCCGGGATGATAGCGGGCTGGAACGCGGCTGTCCCAGGGCGCGGGCTCGGCCGCGGAGGGTTGACGGCAGCGGCAACGCTTGGCCTATAAGCCCGGCCATCAGCGACCAGCAGCGCCAGCGATCCATGCCGACGATCACCTTCATCGACCAGGACGGGAACGAACGCGACATCGAAGCCGAGGTCGGCTCGACCGTGATGGAAACCGCCATCAACAACGACGTGCCCGGCATTCTTGCGACCTGCGGCGGCTCCTGCTCCTGCGCCACCTGCCACGTCTATGTGGACGATTCCTGGGTCGACAAACTGCCGGCACCGGAGCTTGAAGAGATGGACATGCTCGACACCGCCCACGACCTGCAGGAAAACTCGCGGCTGTCGTGCCAGATCAAAGTCACCGAAGCGCTCGACGGGCTGATCGTCACCACCCCGCCGCGGCAGATCTAGCCATCCACCGCCCCTTCCCCGGCTATCGCCGCGCCTTTGCTTTCTTTAACATCGGCTTCAAGCCGCCGGTCACGGTTGCGAAACAGGCGGCATCTGGGGAGCCTGTCATGATGCATCCGTTGCGTAAGCTTGGCTTGGTGCTTGCCTTGGGCTGCGCCGCCGCGATCGCCGTTGCGCTGCCTGCTGCCGCACAATCCTCCGCGCCGCAATTCCAACCCGAGCCGTTCTGGCCGAAGCCGCTGCCCGAGAACTGGATCCTCGGCCAGGTTTCGGGCATCGCCGTCGATCGCCAGGACAACATCTGGATCGTCCACCGGCCGGCGACGCTGCTCGACGACGAAAAGGGCGCGCAGAAGGACCCGCCGGAGACGACGTGTTGCAAGGCCGCGCCGCCGATCTTGAAGTTCGACCCGGACGGCAACCTGCTCGCCTCGTGGGGCGGCTCTTGGGGCGCAGCCGGCCAGCCGTGGGTCAGGAACGAGCACGGCATTCACGTGGACGGCGACGGCAACGTCTGGGTCGGCGGCAACAATGACGGCGACCAGGTTTTGAAATTCTCGCCCGACGGCAAATTCCTGCAGCAGATCGGCAAGGACGACGGCAACAAGGGCTCGCTGTCGCAGACCCGCCTCGGCCGGCCGGCGCACATGATCACCGACGACGCGGCCGATGAGATCTACGTGGCCGACGGCTACGGCAATCACCGCATCGTCGTGTTCGACTTGAAGACCGGCGCGTTCAAGCGGATGTGGGGCGCCTACGGCAAGCCGCCGAGTGACGAGAAAATGCCGCCGTACAAGCCGGACGCGAAGCTCTCCGAGCAGTTCGCCAACCCGGTCCACTGCGTAAGGCTGTCGAACGACGGTCTGGTCTATGTCTGCGACCGGGCCAACGACCGTATCCAGGTGTTCCGCAAGGACGGGACCTTCGTGAAGGAATTCCGGGTGTCGACTGCGACCCTGCAGAACGGCTCGGTCTGGGACCTGGTGATGTCGGAGGACCCGCAGCAGAAGTTCATCTTCGTGGCCGACGGCGCCAACGGCAATATCGTCACGTTGGACCGGGAATCCGGCAAAGAACTGGCCAAATGGGGCCGGCACGGCCGCCAGCCGGGCCAGTTCAAATGGATTCACAACATCGCTATCGATTCCCGCGGCAATCTCTATACTGCCGAGGTTGGGTTTGGCCGGCGCGCGCAGAAGTTCAGGAGAATTCCATGATCAGGGCCTTGGTTTTGGCAGGGGCGTTCACGCTGGTCGCAGCGCCGCAGGCCAGCGCCTGGAACGACATTTTCAACAGCGTCTGGGGCCACAAGAGCAACGACACCGGCGGCATCATCCCATGGACGCCGGAGAACGAGCGCAACGCGTTCGCCATCGCCGAGGAACAGTGCAGCCGGCACAACAAGTTCCCGGTCGCCAGCAGCATCCACCGGGTGTACGGCGACTACATCGCCTATCGCTGCGTCTGGGATAAGCCGCGCTACAACGTCCGCCGCTACAATCCGCGCCTGGACGAGGCGGTCGACATGTCGGTCAGCACCAACGGCAGCAGCACCAGGTAACGACGGCCAGACCGGTTATCGCGCCGGGACATCGATCGGACTGCAGTTCCTTCGGCCCGAAGACAGGCAGTCGTCGGCCTTGCGCGCGTCGACCAGCGCGTTGACGAGCCAGACGCCGATCCCGACCAGCGCCACGGCGAACACCAGCAGGAAGATGTTGGCGGTGCGGCGGTCGCGCGCCTCTTCCTCCGGGGTCTGCGGCTTTTCCAGATCGGTCTCGGGCATGGGGTCAATTTAGAGCCGTTTCCGTTCCTTCGGAATCGGAAACGGCTCTAGCTTTTTTGTTTGGTCGCATTTTCTGAGGCGAACCGCTTCACACTTCGCCGGAAAATGCTCCCGGGACAAATCGCTGCGCCGGTGCGCTCACATTTCCAGTTGCTGGATCGTCATGTTGGCTGAGCGCAGCCGGAAGCTCAGCTCGCGCCCCAACGCCGACAGGAGCCTGATCGCCACCGCCGGCTCGCGCTCGCGCAGCGCGGCGAACGCGTCATTGCCGAGCGAGAACGCCGTCATCTCCTCGTCGGCGGTCACGGTCGCCGCGCGCGGGCCCTGATCGAGGATCGCAAGCTCGCCGAACACGGTCCCCGGGACAAAAGTCACCAGCCGGATCGCCCCGTCGGCGTGGCGAATGTGCACGCTGGCGCGTCCTTTGGTCACCAGAAACAGCGCCGACCCGGGATCGCCCTGACGGAAGATCACCTGACCCGACGGCCAGGTGATGCGCTCGAGGTGACGCTGCAGCACCACCAGCTCGTCCGGCGTGAAGTCGCGCAGGATCGACACCTGCTCGATGCCGATTTCGCCTGCGGCCGCAGATGCGTCGGCAGTGCCGAGCAAGCCGTCCTCAGCCCATTCGATGGCCCGGTCGATGTCGGGAAAAATGCGGTCACGGGCGCTGAACACGCCCGCCAGACCCGGCGCGGCACCCCTGCCCCCATAAACCAGGCCGAGACGGATGCTCTGCCGTGCCAGCGACTGATCGACGTCGCCCAGAATACGCGCGCCGGTGGAATCGACGTCGGTGACGCGGCGAAGGTCGAGCAATACGGCGCCGGTGCCCGACGCGGTTTCGCGCGCGATCACCTGTGCGAGCCGCTCGGCGCTGCCGAAGAACAACGCGCCCTGCAACTCGATCACCAGAATGGCCGACCCCTTGGCCTCGAGCGCGGCCATTTCCGCGGGCCCGCGCGACTTCCGCGAGCGCACCAGATCGCAGCGATAGGTCCGCCGCACACTCGATCGGCTCATGCGGAGCACGAACAGAAGCACGGCAAGTGCAATACCGATGAAAACCGCAAGCACCACATGCACCGCAATCGACAGCACCGACACGAACAGCGCCACCGCCAGGTCGAGCGCGATCGCGCTGCGCCGCGGCGTGGAACGATCGACCAGTTGTGCCGCCGCCTGCTTCGACCATGGATCGATGTGCTGGACGGCGATCACCATGATCGCCGCCGACAGCACCGCCCGCGGCATGTAGGTCACCAGCGGGAACAGCACGGTCGCTGCGGCAAGCAGCATCAGCGCATTGACGACGACCGAGACCCAGGTGCGCCCGCCGAATGCGCGGTTGCTGACGCTCGGGCCGATGTTGATGCCGTTGGTGATGCCGCCGAATGCGCCGGCCACGGCGCTCGCCGCGCCGAGCCGCAGCAGCAGCTTGTCGCCATCGTTGCGGATCTCGCCCGGCGGGCTCGCGAGCCTCGCGCAAAGCAGCGCGTCGATCGAGGCGATGATCGCCAGCGCCAGCGCGCCCGCGACGATGGCCGGCATCGACCGCACCAGCGGCTCGGCCATCGTCAGCGGCGAAAAATCCACCAGCTCGCTCCGCATCGCCGCGCTTGCGGTCAATGGGCCGATGACCGGGCCAAGCCCCGCGCCAAATCCTGCGAGCAGCAAGCCGTAATAGGCAGCGATGCCGACGCCGAGGCCAACCAGCAGCGGCGGCACCTTGGTGCTGAGCCGGCGCGCATTCCACATGGCCATGAACGTCAGCACCGCCACCAGAACGCTCAACGGCTTGATCTCGGCGAGATGCTCGTGGAGGTGCGTGAAGCCGATCACGCGGTCGTAGCCCGCGACGTTGCCGAGCTGCACGAGCAGCAGCAGAACCGCCGCCATGTTCTGAAAGCCCGCCATCACCGGGTGCGGCGCAAACTTGATCAGTGTGCCGAGCCGCAGCAGGCCGAACAGCGCCTGGAACACGCCGCCGAGCAGGACGATCGCGAAGAACGCGAGCAGCGTCGACGCCACGTTCGGCATCGCATTGTCGGAATGCACCAGCGAATAGAGTAGCAGGCCGAGGAAGAACGTCGTGGTGATGCGCGGCGCATAGACCAGCGTCGAGCGCTCGCCCAGCAGCACGCAGACGAAGCCGCCGATCAGCGCCGAAAGCAGCCCCGCGAGCGCGCCGTAGGCGAAATATTCGTCGCCGAGCGGCACAAAGGCGAACATGCCGAAGCCGATCGCCAGCGGAATGGCGAGCGCGGATGAGACAAGGCCTCCGGCGACGTCGGAGCGAAGCGAGCTGGAATTGATGGAGAACATTCGGGAGGGATCTCGATGGTGGCGGAACTGGCCGCGCTATCCCGCCATCGTCTCCTTCACCGCGCCGACCAGCTGCTTCAGCGTGAATGGCTTGGGCAGGAACGAGAACTGCTCGCCCTTGGGCAGGCTCTTTTCGAACGCCTCCTCGGCATAGCCCGAGACGAAGATGATCTTCAGCGCCGGATTGCGCTTGCGAAGCTCCTTCAAGAGCGTCGGACCGTCCATCTCCGGCATCACCACGTCGGAGACGACGAGATCGACCGCACCGCCGTGCTGCTGGAACACCTCCATGGCCTCGACGCCGTTCTCGGCCTCGAGCACGGTGTAGCCGCGCGATTTCAAGCCGCGGGCGTTGAGCGCGCGAAGCCCCTCCTCATCCTCGACCAGCAGGATCGTGCCGGTGCCGGTCAGGTCGGCGGTGGCCGCTGCCACGGGCCGTGCCGGCGCGGGCTGCGCCGGAGCGATGCCGGGCGCTGCGGTTTCAGGCAGCGCCGCAGGCCTGTCGTCGGCCGCCTTGGCTTCGCTCTCCTCCGCGCCCGGCACGTGACGCGGCAGGAAGATGCGGAACGTGGTGCCCTTGCCGACCTCCGACACCGGATAGATGAAGCCGCCGGTCTGCTTGATGATGCCGTAGACCGTGGAGAGGCCCAGGCCCGTGCCCTTGCCGACCTCCTTGGTCGAGAAGAACGGATCGAAGATCTTGCCGATGATGTCCGGCGGGATGCCGGTGCCGTTGTCGGACACCTCGACCAGCACGTAGTCGGCGGCGGGCATGCCGTTGAGGTTGAGCATGCCGGCTTCGGTCGCCGGCACGTTGGCGGTGCGGATCGCGACCTTGCCGCCGTCCGGCATGGCGTCGCGGGCGTTGACCGCAAGATTGACGATCACCTGCTCGAACTGGGAGATGTCGGCCTTCACCGGCCAGAGATCGCGCGCGTGCTTGACCTCGAGCGCGACGCGCTCGCCGAGGAGCCGCTTCAGCAGCATGCCGAGATCGGACAGCGTCTCGGACAGATCCATCACCTGCGGCCGCAAGGTCTGGCGGCGCGAGAAGGCGAGCAGCTGCCGCACCAGGCTCGCGGCGCGGTTGGCGTTCTGCTTGATCTGCATGATGTCGCCGAACGACGGATCGGTCGGCTTGTGCGCATTCAGCAGGAAATCGGTCGCCATCATGATGGCGGACAGCACGTTGTTGAAGTCGTGGGCGATGCCGCCGGCGAGCTGGCCGACCGACTTCATCTTCTCGGCCTGGTCGCGCTGGTTTTCGGTGACGCGCTGGCTCGTGGTGTCGAGCACATAGACGATGGCGGCTTCGGTCTCGCGGTCGTCCTCCTCCACCGGCGAGACATAGAAGCGGCCCCAGCGCTCGCCGCTGCCGCTGAGCGAGGCTTCCACCGGCGCGATCTCGCTCTGCCCCGCGGTCGCGCTGCCGATCGCGGCCGCCAGCGCCCCGCGGTCGCGCTCGGAGACGACGGAGAGGATGGAGCGGCTTTCGGCGTCCTTGAGGGTTGCCGGAAACAAACGGGCAAACAGCGAATTGGTGCGGGAGATCTTTCCGGCCTTGTCGACCGCGGCAATCGCCATCGGCGTCGACTGGAAGAAGCGCATGAAGCGCACCTCGGCCGAGCGGGCCGGATCGGCGGCGGCGCTGCCTTGCGTGCGGTTGAGCACCAGCGTGCGGGATGCGCCGGGGGTGCCGTCAGCGCCGAACGCGACCTTGTGGTACAGGCGAACCGGCAGCGTCTTGCCCGAGCGGGTCTTGAAATCGAGGTCCATCACCTCGGTCTTCACCTCGCCGGGGGTCGCGCCGAGCGTGGTGAGAAGCGCAGCTCCGCTGCCCGAGACGATGTCGGAGAGCATCAGCCCGCCGGAGCCGACCTGGGCGAGATCGTGGTCGAGCCAGGCGGCCAGCGTGGCGTTGATGTAGCGAATGTCGCCCTTGCCATCGACCGAGAAGAAGCCCGCCGGCGCATGGTCGAGGTAGTCGATGGCGTGCTGCAGCTCCTGGAAGATGTTCTCCTGCCGCTCGCGGTCGCGCGTGACGTCGGTGACGCCCCAGACCGTGAGCGCTCCGAACCGCTTGCCGTCGGCGAGCGGGCGGACGCGCAGCCGCAGCCAGCTCACCGGCCTGCCCTTCAGGCCGGTGACGCGGACCTCCTCCTGGGCGCGGCGGCCCTCGCGGGCGGCCTTGAGCAGGCGGTAAACCGCCTCGGACACATCGGGGTCGCCGATGAAGACCCGCTCGATCGGCCGCACGTCGTCGGCGTCGCGGGCGTCGACCAGGTCGAGATAGGCGGCGTTGGCATAGATCACCCGGCCGCGCGGGTCGGTCACCAGCAGGCCGTCGGCGGCCTCATCGACCACCGCCTGCAGCATCGGCGGCGCGCCATCCTTGCCGGCGACGCGGAGCACGCCGGTGGCGAGCGCAAACAGGCAAAACACGCCGGCCATCGCCAGCAGGGCCAGAAGCGCCAGAATATAAGGCCCGGCATTGCCCCGGCCGATGAGCAAGAGGCCCACCGCCGCGCCGACCAGCGCCACCGCCACCAGCAGCACCATGCCGATGCTGCCGCCGCGGGCGCCGGAATGGCTGCGATCAACCGCGGGAGGCCGGTAGGTTTCGCTCACGTCCTGGCTTGCCATGCTGGCTTGATGCTCGGTCTTTCTCGATTCAGCGCATGATCTTATCCGAAAACCGGTTCCCACCCCGGATCGCGTCCGGGGCAAGCTTTTTCGGGATCATGCGCCATGACGCGACGCAACGAAGCACGCACTTCGTGCCTGATTGCAGGCCGATCAGGCAAGTGATTTCGCTCGCTTCGGCCGCCAGTTCCGCTTACCCCCTGCCCGCGACCCGCCGCAGCTTCATGACATAACCGATCACCTCGGCCACCGCCTTGTAGTGCTCGTTCGGGATTTCCTGGTCGATCTCGACGGTTGCGTGCAGCGCGCGGGCGAGCGGCGGGTTCTCGACGACCGGGATCGCGTGCTCGGTTGCGATCTCGCGGATTTTCAACGCGACCAGATCAGTGCCCTTGGCGACGCAGACCGGCGCCTCCATGCCCTTCTCGTATTGCAGGGCGACGGCGAAGTGGGTCGGGTTGGTGATGACCACCGAGGCCTTGGGCACCGCCGCCATCATGCGCTTGCGCATCCGCTGCTGGCGCAACTGCCGGATCTTGCCCTTGATCATCGGGTCGCCTTCGGTCTGCTTGAACTCCTCCTTGATTTCGCGGAACGACATCTTCTGGCGCTCGAACCATTGCCGGTACTGGAACATGAAGTCGACGGCGGCGACCAGAAGCAGGATCGCGACCACCGCACCGACCATCTGCAGAGCGAGCGACTTGGTCAGCAGCAGCGTGCCCAACAGGTCGACCGACACCAGGCCTTCGAGCCGGAAGCGCTGCGGCCAGAGCAGCGCAACCATCACCGCGCCCAGTACGGCGATCTTGATCAGGCCTTTGACGAAATTGGCGACCGCCTGCAGCGAGAACAGGCGCTTGATGCCGGCGAGCGGCGAAATCTTGCTGAATTTCGGCTTCAGCGACTCCGACGACCACACCAGCCGGTGCTGGATCATGTTGCCGGCGATGGCGGCAAGCATCAGCAGCAGAAGCGGCAGCGCGATCGCCGCGATCACCTCGTATTCGATCCGCGCCGTAAGCGCGATCAGGCCGCGCCCGTCGACCGGGATCTGATGCGCGTTGGCGACGATGCCGCGCATGGTGGTGGAGAGCCCGCTGCTCATCGGGCCGGAGAACGCCGCGAGCATGATCGCGGCGGCACCGATCACGAACCAGGTCGAGACCTCCTGGCTTTTGGCGACGTCGCCCCGCTGCAATGCCTCGTCGAGACGTTTTGCAGTCGGGTCCTCTGAACGATCGGAATCGTTCTCTCCTTCCGCCATGGCCCGCTAACCCCGCGGCGCCAGCAGGTGGAGCACGCCACCCGCATAGTCGAGGAACGTCGTCATCATCGCCCCGACCACGAGGATCAGGATCAGGAAGCCGACCAGGATGGACAGCGGCATGCCGACGAAGAACACCTGCATCTGCGGCATGAGCTTGGACAGAATGCCAAGCCCCATGTTGAACAGGAGCCCGAACACCAGGAACGGCGCGGCGATCTGCACGCCGATGCGAAACGCGCCGGCAACCGTGCCGGAAAGCGCGTTGGCGACGTCGCCGAGCACCGGAATCTCGCCGGGCTTGAAGATGAGGTAGCTGTCGTTCAGCGCCGCGATCACCAGATGATGCAGGTCGGTGGCGAAGATCATGGTGATGCCGAGCACCGCCAGGAAATTGCCGACGATCATGCCCTGCTGGCCCTGCGTCGGATCGACCGCGGTGACGAAGCCAAGCCCCATCTGCTGGGCGACCACCACGCCTGCGACCTGCAACGCCGAAACCGTGAGCCGCGACAACAGCCCGAGCACCGCGCCGATCAGCATTTCCTGGAACAGCATCTGCACCACCGGCAGAAACACCCGCAGATCGAGCTGATAGGCGCCGCGGTGCAGCGGCAGGATGACCATGGTGAGAACGAGCGCAAGCGTGAGCCGCACCCGCGGCGACACCGTGAGCTCGCCAAGCCCCGGCAGCAACATGACCATCGTGCCGATGCGCGCGAAGCACAGCATGAAGGCTGCCGCGAACGTCGGAAGGAAGGAGACGTCGATTGTCATCTCGCCACTGGCCTGCCACGCCGGAGCGCGCTGCGCACGCGAACGCTCAGCCGCCGTTGATGATGCGCGTCGCCATCCGCGCCATGTGGCCCTGCAGCGAGTCCGCCATCCACGGCAGCATCAGCAGCATGGCGACGAAGATCGCGAGAATCTTCGGCACGAAGACCAGCGTCATTTCCTGGATCTGCGTCAGCGCCTGGAACAGCGAAATGGCCACGCCGATGGCGAGCCCCACGAGCATCAACGGCGACGACACCAGCACCAGCGTGACGATGGAGTCGCGGGCAACGTCGAGCACTTCGGGTCCGGTCATTCTACGTATCCTTCCACACTCGCCTCTGGATTCCGGGCTCGCGCCTGCGGCAAATGACAGAGGTGAAAAAACCTCAGATCGGCATCCTCATGATTTCTTCGTAGGCCTGGACCACCTTGTCGCGGACCGACACCAGCGTATCGATTGCGACCTCGGTCTCGGCCACCGCGGTGACGACATCGATGATATTGGCCTTGCCGGCGGCCATCGCCTGCGACTGCGCGTCGGAGGCGCGCGCGGCCTGCGTCAGCGAGCCGACCGCCTCCTTGACGAGATCGCCGAAGTTCGGTCCGGAGGATCCTTCCTGGGCGCTTTTGGTGAGGCCCGATGCCGGATCGGTCAGGCGGGCAAGGCTGGCATAGGCATTTGCGGCAACAGTCGGGCTGGCCATCACGGCTCTCCAGATCAGGATTTGAGGATTTCGATGGTGCGCTGGATCATCCGGCGCGACGCGCTGATAACGTTGATGTTGGCTTCATACGAACGCTGGGCCTCACGCATGTCGGTCATTTCGACCAGCCCGTTGACGTTGGGATATTTGACGTTGCCGTTCTGATCGGCGTTGGGATGCCCCGGCTCGTGCTTGGTGCGGAACTCGGACGGGTCGGTCCGCACCGGCCCGAGCGCCACGACGGGCGCTTCGAGCGCCTTGTCGATCTCGCTTTTGAAGGTCGCAATCTTGCGGCGGTAGGGCTCGCCGCCCGGCGTCGCCGCGGTCGAGTCGGCGTTGGCGATGTTCTCGGCGATCACCCTCATACGGCCGGACTGCGCGCGCAGGCCGGATGCGGCGATCGCGATCGATTTGAGAAAATCCATGGAACCTGGCCTCAGATTGCGTCAGCGCTTGTTCATCAACGTTTGCCGATGGCGGCTTTGATCAGCCCCAGGCTCCTGGTGTAGAGCGTCGCTGCCGCCTGGAAATCCATCTGGTTGGCGGCGACCTTGATCATTTCGTCTTCGAGGTTGACGGCATTGCCGCTCGGACGCGTCTCGTGGCCGCCATTCATGTCGACCTGGAACCGGCTGCCGGAGGAGCTCGCAGCGAAGCCCATATGGCCGGCATCGGTGCGGCGCAGGCCGGCCGAAGCCTGGGCCCCGGTCGCCGACGTGGTCGCAATTTTCGAAGGCTCGAACCGCAGCGGCGCGAGATCCTGCGGCCGGTAGTCCCGGGTGTTGGCATTGGCCACGTTCTGGGCAAGAAGGCGCTGGCGCTCCTGATGCCATTGCATCCGGGTTCGCAGCATCGAAAACAGCGGCAGATCGGTGATGGCCAAGGCGGAACCTCGTGCCTCTTTGTTTGGTCGCATTTTCTGCGGCGAACCGCTGCACACTTCGCCGGAAAATGCTCTAGCTGAGGGCCGCGGCGCGGCTCCGGTTGCGGTCAGCACGCCGAACAGGTGGGCAGACTTTGCCGGGTGTATGGTTAACGGGGGGTTAAGGCCGCTCCAAAGCGGGACAGGCCACTATCTCGGCCTTGAGCCCTTGCCCGCCATCAAAGTGCCGTTTACCAAGCGAATCGTTGTATCTGGGTGGGTGTGAGTCGAAGGCGGCCAAAGCCGTTAACTCTTTGTTAGTATTCCCGGCGGCAATTATTGCCGGCGGCGTTAACGACTTTGGCTTCGGACGTGTGGCCTTGGGAAACCGGGGCGTCGCGTGTCCCGCGAGTGGGCGAACTCGACCAGACGTTGAACGCTTCGGCGTCGCAGCGGACCGAAAGGCCCGCGTTGCGCCGGGGGAGAACCGATGAACAGCCTCTTTGGCGTGGACCTGCCGACTCCGGTGAACTTCGTCATAGCATTTGTCGTCGTCCTGCTGCTGATCGGCGCAGCAACCTGGCTGGTGCGCCGCTTCGGCGCGACCCGCCTTGATCCCGCCGCGCGCAGCCGCCAGCCGCGGCTTGCCGTGGTCGATGCGGCCGCGGTCGACGGCCGTCGCAAGCTCGTCATCATCCGCCGCGACAACATCGAGCACCTGCTGATGATCGGCGGGCCGACCGACGTGGTGGTCGAAACCAACATCGTGCGCGCCGCGGTCGCAGGCCGCGACACCGCGGCCGGGCGCAACGGACATGCCCTGCCCGAGCCCGCACCCGCGGCCGGTCTCGCACCTTGGCCGGACCCCACGCCCGCACCGCCGCCGCTGGCCGCCCGCACCGAGCGC
>JAIESI010000193.1 GCA_019746135.1 Xanthobacteraceae bacterium | reverse complement strand
CGCTTGGGTCTCGAAGACTTCCAGCGCATCAAATACGGCACCACCCTGAGGCTCCAGGATGTGTGAATCAAAGAGCCGCTTGTGGGGGAGGGCTACACAGAACGTTCTGCATAAAGAATGGGTGAGGGGTCACGGTCTCTCGACCATCCGTGACCCTTCACCCATTCGAGCTCGTTGAGCATTCCGCGTGGCCCTCTCCCACCATAAGGGCGTTCACGCCCGTCTTCGACGGGCTAAGGGGAGAGGGCACAAAAACGGAGACTGCCGTAAATCATCTACTCCGGCTTGATGCCGGCCGCCTTGATGATCTCGCCGAACTTCTCGATGCCGTCCTTTTGCAGGGCGGCGAACTGTGCCGGCGTGTCGGCGATGATCGTCATGTCGCCCTCCGCGATCTTCGCCCGCGAGTCGGGGGCATTGATGGCGTTGCGCATCTCGGTGTTGAGCCGCGCGAGGATCTCCGGCGGCAGCTTCGCGGGCCCGAAGAAACCGAACCAGGTCGAAGGCTTGCGGAACTCGGGCAGGATCTCCGTGAGCGAAGGCACGTTCGGCATCTTGTCGTAGCGCTTGGGCTCCAGGATCGCGAGCACCTTGGCCTTGCCCGAGGCGAGCGCGCCGCGCGCGCTGGAGAGCGAGATGTGCAGGAGCTGGATATGGCCTGCGGCGGTGTCCTGCATCGGCTGCGCGACGCCGCGGTAGGGCACATGGATCATATTGACGCCGGCAATGCGGTTGAACAGCTCGCCGGTGAGATGGAACACGGAGCCGACGCCCGAGCTGCCGTAAGACAGCTTTCCGGGATTGGCCTTGGCATAGGCGATCAGCTCCGGCACCGAATTGACCGGCAGGTCGGCGTTGACGATCAGCGCGGTCACCGGCTCGACCGCGGCCATGATCGGCGTGAAATCCTTCACCGGATCGACCGGCAGGTTCTTCATCAGATGCACGGCGGTCACATGCGACGCCGGTGTGGCGGCCAGCAGCGTATAGCCGTCGGGCGCGGCATGGGCGACAAGGCTCGAGCCGATCATGCCGTTGGCGCCGCCGCGGTTGTCGACGATCACGGTCTGACCGAGCGAGTCCTGAAGCTTCGCCGCGACCATCCGCGCGATCATGTCGACCGTCGGGCCCGGCGGCACCGGCACCACGATGGTGATCGGCTTGGCCGACGGCCAGGTCTGTGCCGAAGCGGCGGTACTTCCGGCGATGACAAAGCCGCTGAGAATCGCCGCGATCGTGCGATATGTTCTCATTGTCCTGATGTCCTCGATTTCCAGAGTCCGGCGGAGACGCCTATTCCGGCTTGATGCCGGCGGTGCGGATCACCTTGGCCCACTTGTCGATCTCGCCCGCGACGAACGCCTGCATCGCGCCGGGCGTGCCCGGATAGACCAGGCAGCCCAGCTCGGCGAGCCGCGCCTTCACCTTGGCGTCGGTCAGGCCTGCGTTGATCTCCCTGTTGAGGCGCTCGACGATCTCGTGCGGCGTGTCCTTCGGCGCGGCGAGGCCGTACCAGCCGCTGGCCTCGTAGCCCGGCAGGTGCTCGGCCATCGCCGGCACGTCCGGCATCACCTCGAGCCGCTGCTCGGTGGTCACCGCCAGCGCCCGCATCTGGCCGCTCTTGATGTAAGGCAGCGACGACGGCACCACGCCGAACATGGTCTGCACCTGGCCGCTGAGCAGATCGGGCCGTGCCACCGGCTCGCCGCGATAGGCCACGTGAACGAGGTCGACGCCGGCCATCTGCTTGAACAGCTCGCCCGCCACATGCAGCGGCGTGGCGTTGCCGCTGGAGGCCATGTTGATCTTGCCGGGATTGGCCTTCGCATGGGCAATGAATTCGGGGACGTTTTTCGCCGGGATGGACGGGTGAACCTCCATCACCAGCGGAATGCGGCCGATCAGCGCCACCGGCGTGGTGTCGCGGACGAAGCTGAAACGAAGATTGTCGAACAGCGACGCGTTGATGCCGTTCGCCGACATGCAGAACAGGAGCGTGTAGCCGTCCGGCGGCGAACGCACGACCGCTTCGGTCGCGATGTTGCCGCTCGCGCCAGGCCGGTTGTCGATGACGACCGGCTGGCCGATCCGGTCCGACAGCCATTGCCCGACCACGCGGGCGATGATGTCGGGCGCGCTGCCGGCCCCGACCTGGACCACGAGACGGACCGGCTTCGACGGATAGGCCTGCGCCGACGCGACGCGCGGCAAGGCCGGAAGCGCCGCAGCGCCGGTCATGAGCCGCAAGACTTGCCTGCGAGGAATTGTCATCCGGCTGCCCTCGATGCAGGGCAAAGCATCTCACATTAGCGCGGCTGGCGGAATACGGCGCGACGGCGCGCTACGCCGAGACCTTCTGCCGCGCGATCCAGTCCTCGCGCAGCTTCTCGCGTAGCACCTTGCCGCGGTCGCTTTTCGGCAGGTCGGAGACGATGGCAACCTGCTTCGGCGTCTTGGCTGGCGGCAGGAAATTGCTGCAATGCGCCAGGACTACGGCGGCGGTCAGCGCCTGATCCTTGGCGACCACGTAGCAGATCACCTCTTCGCCGTAGATGTTGTCCGGCACGCCGACCGCCGCGGCCTCGGCGATGCCGGGATGCTTGATCAGCACCTCGTCGATCTCCAGCGGTGCGATGTTGACGCCGCCGCGGATGATCAGATCCTTGGTGCGGCCGGTGACGCGGACAAAGCCGTCCGGGTCTTGCACGCCGAGATCGCCGGTCTTCATGCGCTTGCCGAGAATGGGCTCGACCGAGCCGTCGTCGGTGACATAGCCGACCGCCATTTGCGGTCCGCCGACGGTGATCTCGCCCTCGGTGCCGGGCGAGACGTCGTTGCCGGATGCGTCGACGATCTTCAGCTCCTGATGCACGGCGGGCGGACCGACGGTGCCCATCTTCTTCTGGTAGTGGCGGTTGCCGCAGATCCAGCCGGTCTCCGACATGCCGTACCATGTGAGCAGCGTCAGGCCGTACATCTCCTCGAACTTGGTCCACTGCTGCGCGGTTAGCGGCGCCGACGAGCAGCTCATCAGCCGCAGCGTCGGCACATCCTTGGCGGTGAAACCAAGCGGCTTGTTCAGCAGCATGTTGATCACGGTCGGCACGCCGGCCGAGAACGTGATGCCGTGTTTCCGCACCCATTCGAAGAAGCGGCTGTGTGAGAAGCGCTTGGCGACATGCATGGTCAGGCCCTTTTCCAGGAAGGGCATGAGCGTGACGATCTGCGGCGAGTTCCAGCCGAACGAGCGATACTCCAGGATGCGGTCGTCCTCGGTGAGGCCGAGATATTCCAGCGTATTCAGGCCGTTCATCCACATGATGGCGTGGTGCAGGATGATGATCTTCGGCCGCGCCGTCGTTCCCGAGGTGCAGACCACGAGCGCGTGATCCATCGGCTCGTTGCGCTCCGGCAGCGTGGCGGCGTCGCCCGGCGTCAGCGCGCGGAAGAACTCGTCCTCGGGGTCCTTCACGCCGTCCGGCGACCAGCGGCCAAAGCGGATGCGCGGGGCCGGGTGGTCGCCCACCATCTTCTGAAGGTCGATCTCCTTGTGATAGACGATCAGCGCAGGCCCGAGCGTCGCGCTGAGCGGCACCATCTGCTTCTCGTTCATCTCCAGATTGAACGGGCAGACCACGGCGCCGATCCGCCACGCTCCGAGCCAGATCATCAGCATCTCGAGATTGCCGTCCGAGAGCAGCAGGATGCGGCTGCCCTTCCTGATGCCGCGGCTCTTGAGATAAGCGGCGACGTCGATCGCGACCTGCTCAAGCTCGCCAAACGTGATCGACGTGCCGGTCTCGAGGTCGACGATGGCGGTTTTGTTCGGATCGCGGCTTGCGTATTTCGCCAGCAGGTCCGCCACCGGCTCGTAGGGAATCTTGAGCTGATGATCGCCGAATGGGCCTGTCATCGGTCACTCCGTGTATTTCCCACCGTCATTCCGGGGCCGGTCCATAAGCCCGTTCACGCGCGTTTTTAACGCGCTATGGGCCGGAGCCCGGAAGCCATAACCACCGCTGCGGATTATGGATTCCGGGTTCGCGCCTTCGGCGCGCCCCGGAATGACAGCGGAGAGGTCCCGTCGCCATAATCCCTATGCGAAGTGCGGCTCCACCTTCTTTTCTTTTGCACTGATCCGCCGGTAGCTGACCTGCGATTTCGTCTCGACCATTTCCAGATGCCCGAGCGCCACCAGATGATTGAGATGCCCGATCGCCTCGCCCATGGCGAAGCCGATCTGATGGCCGTCGAGCCCCGGCGTGAACATCACGTCGATCAGCTCGCCGGCGCGCGCTTCCTGGCCGACCGCGTCCAGCACCACGTTGAGCCGGTGCGCGTGATGCAGCGCGAGCTGGCGCAGCCGGTGCTGCACGTTGCGGAACGGCTTTCGGTGCGACGGCAGGATCAGCGTGTCGGCGTGCAGCACGTCGAGGAAGGTCTTGCAGGTGTTGAGGAACGCGCCGACCGCGTCGAACTCCGGCTCCACATGCCAGGTGCTGACATTGGTGGTGATGCTCGGCAGGATCTGGTCGCCGGCGATCAGGATCTTCCGCTCGGCGCAGTAGAGCGAGACATGCTCCGGCGAATGGCCTTCGCCGATGATCACGCGCCACTTGTCCTGGCCGATCGGCACCAGATCGCCGGAGCGCAGCCGCTTGTGGCTCTTCGGCAGCGTCACGCCGTCGCTGTAGAGCACGACGCCGGTGAGAAACCGCTGCACGCGCGCCTCGTCGAGCCCGTGGCGGCGATAGAAGACACCGCGCGATTCCACGTGGTCGGTGTTCTTGTTCATCACCGCGAGATTGGCGGTGAGCCATTCGCCGTGCGACATGCGCGGCCGCAGCCCCCACTTCTCCGCGATCCAGCCGGAGCCGCCCGCGTGGTCGGGATGAAAATGCGTGACGATGAGCTGCTTGACCGGCCGGCCGCCGAGGAGCTTGGCCCACACCGTTTCGATCAGCTCGCGCTGGGTCGTGCCGCCGTAGCTGCAATCGACCATGGTCCAGCCGTCGCCGTCGCGGAGCAGCCACAGGTTGACCTGCTTGAGGCCGACGAACGGCACCGGCGTCGACACCCAGAAGATGCCGTCGGCCACCTCGATGGTCTCGCCTGCCGCCGGAAACTCGGCGAACGGAAACATCAGCCCGTCGATGACGTCGCCGGGTTTCTGCTGCGGCCGTGGCTTGGTTTCCGCCTTGGCGTCCATCACGTCACCGGCCATTTCAATTGCACCATCTGCTCGATCTTCAGATGCTTGCTGAAGCGCGACACCGCAACGGGAATTTCCTCGTAGAGCCGGCTCTCGTCGATCTTGGTCAGCGAGCCGCCGGCCACCACCTGCTCGCCGGCGACGAACACGTCGCGCACCGAGTCGCCGGTGGCGCTGTAGACGAGGTTCGCGACCGGGTTGATCAGCGGCTGCCACTCCGGCCGCCGGGTGTCGAACAGCACCATGTCGGCATCCTTGCCGACTTCGATCGAGCCGATGCGGTCGGCGAGCAGCGCGGCCTTGGCGCCGTTGATGGTCGCCATCTCCAGCCCGGTCTCCGGCGGCATCACCCGCGGATTGAGCCGCGTCTCCTTGTAGCAGCAGCAGGCGAGCCGCATCTCCTGCGGCATGTCGACGATGCCGGATGAGGCGTGGTCGGAGCCGACCGCGACATTGACGCCGAGCGCGATCAGTTCCGGCAGCTTGCCGACGACGAAATTGCCGTAGCCGTTGTGCAGGCTCGACGACGGCGCGCAGACCAGCGACGGCTTGCGCCTGGCCAGCATCGCCACCTCCTGCGGCTCGAGCCAGCCGGAATGCACGATCAGCATCCGCTCGTCGAGCACGCCGAGGTGTTCCAGCCGCTCGATCTCGGCGAGCCCGCCGCGGGCGATGCTGGAGTCGTGCGTGGAGTAGGAGAAGCAGGCGTGGGTCTGCAGCAGCGTGCCGTATTTCTTGGCGAGCTTGTCGAGGCCGGTGATCAGCTCGTCCGACGCGTTGTTGAGCCCGCGAAACGACGCGCTGGCGGTGAGCCGCGGGTTGCCGCTCTTCGAATACTTCTCCAGCACCGCCTCGGCGCGTTGGAGCGCGGTCGCCGTGTTCTCGATCATCCGCTCGGGCAAAAGTCCCAGCACCGATTTGGTCAGGTCGAACGAGGAGCGCGACACCACCATGCGGATGCCGGTGGACATCACGCCCTCGACCGACGCCTCGGGGTGGTAGTTGCCGGGATCGACGAAGCAGGTGACGCCGTGCTTGAGCAGCTCGGTCGCGGCCAGCGTCGCCGAGACGCGGACGTCGTCGCCGTCGAGCGCCGCCTCGTAGGGATACATGCGGTCGAACAGGAACGACTGCGCATTGGCCTCGTCGGCAAGGCCGCGCGAAAGCTGGAACGACGAATGCAGGTGGCAGTCGACGAAGCCCGGCGTCGCCACCGTGTTGCGGCCGTCGACGGTCTTCCGGCCGGTGTGGGTCTTGGCAATCTCGGCCGATTTGCCGACCGCGACGATCCTGCCGCCGTCCACCGCAACCGCCGCGTCGCGGATGATCCGTCGCTGCGGATCGACGGTGATCAGCCAGGCGATGTCCTTGATGATGAGATCGACGGTTTGCACTGATTGACCCGGCACGTTCCTACTCACGTTCAGGCGATCCCCGCCGCTTCCTTCAGCGCCGCCATGATCCCGGCATAGCCGGTGCAGCGGCAGATGTGGCCGCTCAGGACCTCGCGCAGGTCCTCTTCGGTGGGCTTGGGATTGCGCGACAGATAGTCGGTGAACGACATCAGGATGCCCGGCGTGCAGAACCCGCATTGCAGCGCGTGATGGTTCTGGAACGCCTGCTGCAGCTTGTTGAGCTTGCCGTCGGGCGAGGCGAGCGACTCCACGGTCTTCACGTCGCGGCCCTCGGCCTGCATCGCAAGCGTCAGGCACGAGCGCACCGCCGCGCCGTCGATCTGCACGGTGCAGCAGCCGCAGACGCCGTGCTCGCAGCCCACATGGGTGCCGGTCGCGCCGAGCGAATGGCGCAGGAAATCGGACAGCAGCGTGCGCGGCTCGGTCTCGGCCGACAGCTTGCGGCCGTTGAGCGTGATGCTGACGCGCACCTTCTGGTCTTTGTTTACGCGGCGCACGCCCGAGCCTCCTCGATCACCACCGGGGCGAGATTGCGCAGGATGTCGCGGCGCAGCTCCGCCGAGGCGTGCAGGTCCTCGTAACCTTCGAGCTCGCCGGCGAGCGCGTTGACCGCCTCCTTCGCGCCATCGAGCGGGATGCGCCGCACGACGGGCTTGCCGGCGATGCCGCCGACGCCGATCCGCGCCGTGTTCTCGTCCTCGATGATCGCGCCGACGGCGATGATGGCGAAGTCGCCGTGCCGCCGCGCCACCTCGCGGAACGCGGCTTTGCGGTTCGGCGCGACCGGGAAGCGCACCGCGGTGATCAGCTCGTCCGGCTCCCGCGCCGTGGTCAGCATGTCGAGCTGGAAGCTCTTGGCGCCGACCGTGCGCGTGCCGCGCTTGCTCCGCAACACCACCTCGCCTTCGAGCAGCGCCAGCGACAGCGGCAGTTCGGAGCTCGGGTCGGCATGGGCGATCGAGCCGCAGATCGTGCCCTTGTTGCGGGTCTGGAAGTGGCCGACGTTCGGCAGCGCCACCGCCACCAGCGGCAGCTTCTCCGCAAGCTTCGGCCAGCTCAGCAGCTTGTTCTGCGTCACCGCTGCGCCGACCTCGATCCGGCCGCCGAGATCGCGGATCGCGTCGAGCTCCGGAATGCGCGCGATGTCGACCAGCACCGCAGGGTCCGCCAGCCGCAGGTTCAGCATCGCCATCAGCGATTGCCCGCCGGCCAGCACGCGGGCGTCGTCGCCGTATTCGCCGAGCACCGCGATGGCCTCGTCGGCGCTGTCCGGCCGCACATAATCGAACGGGCGCGGCTTCATTCCGCGGCCTCTTTCTGCGTCATCAGCGCGTGGATGCGCCGCGGCGTCGCCGGCAGCCGCACGTCGGCCACGCCGAGCGCATCGGCGATGGCATTGGCGACGCAGGCCGGCACGCTCATGCAGTTGCCTTCGGCGAGGCCCTTGGCGCCGAGCGGCGTCAGCGGCGTGGGCGACTCGATGTGCAGCAATTCCACCGGCGGGATTTCGCTCACGGTCGGCACCAGGTAATCGGCGAACGTGCCGGTCAGGAATGCGCCGTCCTCGTTGGTGACGAACTCCTCGTAGAGCGCCGCCGCGATCCCCTGGGCGAACGCGCCGCGGATCTGCCCCTCGGCGATCAGCGGGTTGAGCAGCTTGCCCGCGTCGTGCATCGACACATAGCGGTCGACCCGAACCTGATAGGTGATCGGATCGATCTCGATGCCGCACATGTCGAACACGAAGCCGTACGTCAGCGAGGTGTTGATGCGGTCGTCGCTCGACGGCGGCTCGAGCTCCGGCGGGTTCCAGACGCCGGTCTCGCTCAGCACCGGCGCCATGCCCTCCGGCAGCATCACCGGCGACCAGTGCGAGGTGCCGGCGACGCGGCCGAACGACAGCGCGTTGTCGGGGTTGCTGATGCTGCGGATCTTGCCGTTCGCAAGCTCCACGTCATCGGCGCGGACGTTGAGCTGCTTGGCGCCGATCTGCTTCAGCTTGTCGGCGATCTTTGCCGCCGCCATGTGCGCCGCCACCGCCGTGCCCGGCGTGAAGCGGCAGGAATAGGTGCCGGCCGCGATCGACCACTGGTCCTTCGCGGTGTCCATCTCCAGCGTGACGTCGATGTCCTGCGGGCGCAGCCCAAGCTGTTCGGCGACGATCTGCGACAGCACGGTCTCGTGACCCTGGCCCTGCACCGTGACGTCGGCGGTCACCGACACCGCGCCGAGCGGATCGATGTTGACCGTCACCATCGAGGTGGCGCCGTTCTTCGGCCCGGCCTTGTCGCGCGCCTCGGGCGTCAGGAGCGTCGAGAGATAGCCCATGTTCGACATCGCCGGCTCGACCACCACGGCAAAGCCGATGCCGTATTTCCTGCCCTTGGCGCGCGCCTCGTCGCGGCGCTTCTTCAGTTCGTCGAGGCGGCCGTCGCCGATCGCGGTCTCCACGGCGCGGGGATAGTCGCCGGAGTCATAGAGCGCGCCCGCCGCGGCGCGGTACGGAAACTTCTCCGCCGGAATGAGATTTCTCCGGATCACGTCGATGTGCTCGAGCCCGAGCTCGACTGCGATCCGCTGGATGAGCCGCTCCAGCGCGAGATAGAGCTGCGGCCCGCCGAAGCCGCGAATGAGGCTCGCCGGCATCTTGTTGGTGAGCACGACGCGGTTGGTCACGTCGCAGTTCGCAATGTCGTAGCCGCCGGTCTGAGCGCCATGCATGCGGTAGAGCGGTCCCGGCATCGGCGCGCGCAGGAACGCGCCGTAGTCCTCGAGCTGGTCCATGCGAAGCCCGAGGATTTTCCCGTCATTGGTGACCGCGGCCTCGATCTCGGTCACTCGGTTCGGTCCCGTGCTTGCGGCCAGAAGATGCTCGGCGCGGTCCTCCACCCATTTCACCGGGCGGCCGGTGACCTTGGCGGCGAGCGCCGTCAGCACGACGTAAGGAAACACCGAGAGCTTGATGCCGAAGCTGCCGCCCGAGTCCGGCGGAATCCGCAACCGCATTTTCGGCCCGGGAACGCGCAGCGCCCGCGCCATCACCGGATGCGTGCTGAACGGCCCCTGGAAGTTCGCGAGGCAGTCGTAGCTGCCGTCGGCGGGATTGTGCTGCGCGACGCAGACGAAGCACTCCATCGGCGTGAACGAGAGCCGGTGGAAGTCGACCGTCATCTTCACCCGCCGGTCGGCCTGCTCGAACGCCGTCCTGGTGTCGCCGTACTTGAACTCGCGGACCGAAACCTCGTTGGTCTTGGCCTCCGGATGCAGGATCGGCGCGCCGGCCTTCTTGGCTTCCAGCGGATCGATCACCGCGTCGCGCGGCGCATATTCGATCGCCACCAGTTCGGCGGCGTCCTCGGCGATGTAGCGGCTCTCCGCCACCACCAGCGCCACCGCCTCGCCGACGTAGCGAACGCGCTCGACTGCGAGCGACCACTGATCGATCGGCGCCTTCAGCGCCACCAGGAACGGATCGGAAATCTTGGCGACGTCCTCGCCGGTCAGCACCGCCCAGACGCCGTCCAGCGCCAGCGCCGCGCTCGTGTCGATGCTGACGATGTCGGCGTGCGGATGCGGCGAGCGGATCACATGGGCCGCGAGCGTGCCGGACGGCACCGGCAGATCGTCGGCATAACGGCCGCGGCCCGACAAAAGCGCCGGGTCTTCCTTGCGAACCACGGATGTTCCGAGACGCTGTGACACTGAACCGACCTTGGAAACCGGCCCCCACAAAGCCCTGATTTCAGCCGGGAATCAAGCGTTGACCGGATGGGCCGCCGTCTCCATAACGCATGGCGGAATGCCTTGATTGCTAAGCAGTGCCGGCGCCGAACACGCGTCCGGGGGAGTCCCCGGATGCCGTTCGAAATTCCCCCGCCAAGCCTGACATTCGAGGTTCCGCTTGCCGATGGCGCCCGCATTCTGATGCGCCGCCACGGCAATCCGGCCGGTGTGCGGCTTCTGGTCACGCATGGCAACGGCTTCGCGGCCGACGCGTACTACCCGTACTGGCAACAGCTGCTGGCAAAATTCGACCTGCTGGTATTCGATTTCCGCAATCATGGCCGCAACGTCCCGGTCACGCCGTCGAACCACCATTACGCGCAGCTTGCCGACGACCTCGAACGCGTCGTGCAGGCGGTGAAGGAGAAGCTCGGCGCGAGGAAGACCGCGGGCATCTTCCATTCCATGTCGGCGCGCAGCGCGATGAAGCACGCCATCGAGATCGGCTGGCGCTGGGACGCGCTCGTGCTGTTCGACCCGCCGGACGTGCCGCCGAAGGGCCATCCGCTCTATGAGGCGATGGAGGTTTTCGAGAACCGGCTCACCGAATGGGCGAAAGGCCGCCGCCGCAAGTTCAACTCGGTCGATGAGCTTGTCGAGGAGTACCGGGCCTCGCGCGCGACCGCGCGCTGGGTGCCGGGCCTGCACGAGCTGATGGCGCAGTCGGTGCTGCGCAAGTCGCCGGACGGCTCAGGCTACGAGCTCGTCTGCGCGCCCGAGAACGAAGCCGCCATCTATGCCCAGGCGCTGACGCTCGATCTCTGGCCGAAGGCCTCCGAGTTCGGCGGCCCGGTGAGGCTCATCGGCTGCGATCCGAACTTCAAGGGCGCGCCCGCGACCGGCCCCGCCAACCAGGCGCTCGGCATCGAGGGCGGATACGACTACAGCTTCGTCGCGGGCACCGGGCACCTGCTGCAGATCGAGAAACCCGACGAGTGCGTGCGCCTGACGCTGGAGTTCCTTGGTAAACACGGGCTCGCCTGAATGCCTTGCGGCGGTGGTTTGCGCCGTCCCACTCTGATATTCAGGGGGCGTGTGGTCCCGTAGCTCAGCTGGATAGAGCAGCGGTTTCCTAAACCGAAGGTCGCAAGTTCGAGTCTTGCCGGGATCACCAGCAGCCAAGGACTGATCTACTCCCGCCTCGCGCATGCTTGGGCGACAGTTGTCAGCCGGCGGTCTGGCTCGCATGGTGCTGATCCTTTTGGAGCAGATGAGCGCTCGGAGCCGCTGCCGGGTTGATGCGTCGCGAATTAACCAATCAGAGCCGCGGAATCATTGGCACAATAGCGCGGCACCGCGCTGTTAAGACTTCAGAAGTCATCTTTTTTCACGTCCCGATGACTCATTTCCTGCAGCGATTTTTAACCGCGAAATTGCGCGGAATTCGTTAGCCATTTTTTTTAGGGCCACATTACTGCCCACCGCAGAGGATGGCGCACGATCCAGTAGGGATCAGGGACCACACCGAGTGGGGACATACAGGGAGTACTCCTACAATGGCTGATATCGTTCTTTCGGCCGGCGTTCGTTCAAACCTTCTGCAGCTGCAGAAGACGTCGGATCTCATCACCGCGACCCAGTCGAAGCTGGCGACCGGCAAGCGCGTCAACAGCGCGCTCGACAATCCGGTCAACTTCTTCACGGCGCAGGGCCTGTCGAACCGCGCCAGCGACTTGAGCAGCTTGCTCGACTCGATGTCGAACGCGTTCAACACCATTCAGGCCGCCAACAACGGCATCAGCTCGATCACCAAGTTGGTGCAATCGGCTCAGGCGCTGGTGTCGCAGGCGCAGCAGACCTCCGACACGGCGGTCCGCACCAGCCTCGCCACCCAGTTCGGCGAGATTCTGACCCAGATCGACCAGCTCGCCGCCGACTCCGGCTTCAACGGCATCAACCTGCTCGACTCCGGCTCGAGCACGGACCTGACCGTGACGCTGAACGAGACCGGGACCTCGAGCGTCACCGTCGCGGCGGTCGACTTCAGCGCCGCCGGCGATCTCGCGATCAACAACGCGGTCAACAACTGGGGCGGTGTGGCCGACATCACCGCGGCCTCGGCCGAACTGACCACAGCGCTCACCACGCTGCGCTCCCAGGCCCAGGCGTTCGGCTCGAACCTGTCGACCGTGCAGATCCGCCAGGAGTTCACCAAGGCGATGATCAACACGCTGCAGACCGGCGCCGACAGCCTGACGCTTGCCGACTCCAACGAGGAAGGCGCAAACCTCCTCGCCTTGCAGACCCGGCAGCAGCTCTCGACCACCGCGCTGTCGCTGGCCTCGCAGGCGAGCCAGGCCGTGCTGCGGCTGTTCTGATCGAACGGCAACAAGACGAAAGCAGGCGGCGGCACGCGAGTGCCGCCGCTCTCAGTTTGGACAGGGCCGATCGGCCGAGGCTTGCCGCGCCGCGCGTCAGTTCTGCGTGCTGGGGCCCGCGACCGTCGGCTTCGCCGCCGCGGCCGCCGGATTGGCCTTGAGCACGCCGGCCTGCGCCAGTGCGGCGCCGACCTGCTGCATGCGGTTGATCAGCTCGACCGCTGCGACCGGGGTCAGCACCATGCGCTGCGCCGGAAAGCGGCGCCCGGTCACCGGCGCATTGGGCTTGACGTCGTCGAGCCGGGTGATGCCGAACTCGAGCCGCAGCGACTGCCCGTCGAAATAGACGTGATTGATTGAGTCGGCAAAGATCTCGCCCATCTCCGGCCGGTCGACGTAACGGATCGTCGCCGTCTGCGCGCCTGCCGGTGCGCTCTTGTTGTCCTGATCTGCCATAATGCCTTCTCCTGTCCCCCGCGGCCCAACGGCCAGCCCGGCGATTATAGACTATTCGCCCGCCGCGACCCCTCCGTTAAAGTCGCCCTGCGACGGCTGAATGTCGGTTGAGACGGGGAAGCTTGCATGAAAGCGATGGTGCTGAACGGTCCGAACCTGCCGTTTGAGCGGGTCGAGCGCCCCGATCCCGCCGCCGGGCCGGGCGAGGCCGTGGCCCGCGTCATCACCTGCGGCGCCGGCCTGACCATCCAGCACGTCAAGGCCGGGCGGCGGAAGGTGCAGTTCCCGCGCATCATCGGCCACGAGATCACCGGCGAGATCGTCGAGGTGGGCCCCGGCGTGCGCGGCCTCAAGGTCGGCGATCCGGTGACCACCTACTTCTATCTCAATTGCGGTCATTGCCGCTGGTGCCTGCAAAACCTCGAGCCGCTCTGCGAGAACAGCGGCGGGCAGGTCGGGCTCGAATGCGACGGCGCCTATGCCGAATACGTCAAGCTGCCGGCGCGAAACTTCATCCGCCTGCCGGAAGGCCTCGACCACAAGAAGCACCCCGCCGAGATCGGCGTCGTCACCGACGCGCTGGCGACGCCTTACAAGGTGCTGCGCCGCGCGCGCGTGAACGCCGGCGAGACCGTCGCCGTGATCGGCGCGGGCGGCGGGCTCGGCATTCACCAGGTGATGATGGCGAAGTGGGCACGGACCCGCGTCATCGCCGTCGACACGCGGGCGAGCAAGTTCGAGGCGTGCCGCAAGGCCGGCGCCGACGCGGTGGTGGATGCGAGCGGGGGCCGCGTGGCGGAGCAGCTCCTGGAATTGACGCAAGGGCGCGGCGTCGACGTGGTGATCGACTATGTCTCGGCCACCGCGACGCTCGAAGCCGGCGCCAGGGCGCTCGGCCGCCGCGGCCGGCTGGTGACGCTCGGCGGCTCCGGCAAGCCGTTTCAGGCTCTCGCGGCCGACATGCTGAACAAGGAGCAGGACCTGTTGGGCAGCCGCTACGTCACGCGCAGCGAGATTGTCGCCTCGCTCGAGCTCGTGGCGCGTGGCGAGGTGTTTCCGCTGGTGACGGTGCTGCGGCCGCTGGAGGAGGCCGAAGCGGTGCACGACCTCGTCGAGCGCGGCGAGGTGACCGGCCGCGCCGCGTTGCAGGTGGCTTAGACCATCCGGCATTCGCATTCGCCGCATGCCGGCAGCGAGTAGCGGCGGTTCGCCTCGCGGTGTTAGCCTTCCATCCTGAACCATCCGGGCGACGAACATCAGATGATCGATCTCTACTCCTGGCCGACCTCGAACGGCCACAAGGTGCACATCATGCTCGAGGAGTGCGGCCTGCCGTATCAGGCGCACCCGATCGTCATCGGCAAGGGCGAGCAGTTCCAGCCCTGGTTCCTCAAGATCAGCCCGAACAACAAGACGCCGGCGATGATCGACCGCGACGGGCCGGGCGGGCAGGAGGTCGCGCTGTTCGAGTCCGGTGCGATCCTGTTCTATCTCGCCGAGAAGACCGGCCGGTTCCTGCCCGACGATCCGCTCAAGCGCCACGACTGCATGCAGTGGCTGATGTTCCAGATGTCGAGCGTGGGTCCGATGCTCGGCCAGGCGCATGTGTTCTTCAAATACGGCCCGGATCATCACCCGCGCGAGAAGCTCGAGGTCGGCATCGAGCGCTACCTGCGGCAGGCCAACCGGCTCTACAACGTGATGGACCTGCACCTCGCGGACCGCGAATGGTTTGCCGGGGGCGAATACACCATTGCCGACATGGCGGTGTTTCCCTGGCTGCGGATGCCGTCGTTCCACGGCGTCGAGATCGACGAATACCCGAATGTGAAGCGCTGGCGCGACCAGGTCGGCGCGCGGCCCGCGGTGCTGCGCGCGCTCGAGGTGCTCAAGTCGAACAACCGCTTCGTCAGGCACACCGACGAGGAATGGGACCTCCAGTTCGGCGCCACCCAATTCGCCCGCCGCGACGCCGCGGGCAACATCGTGCGGAGAGTCTGATGGCCGGTCAGATCGTCATTGCCGCCGAGCCGCTTCGCGCCTTCGCGCGCGAGCTGTTCCGCAAGGCCGGGCTTGCCGAGGAGCAGGCGGCGCTGACCGCCGATGTCCTGATCTGGGCCGAACTGCGCGGGCACCCGTCGCACGGCGTGTGGCGCATCCCGCTCTATGTCGGCTGGGTCGGCAGCGGCATCATCAACGCCGGCGCCCGGCCGAAGGTGGTGCTTCGGAAAGGCGCGGTCGCCAAGATCGACGGGGAGGGTGCAGTCGGCCCTGCGGCGATGGCGCCGGCCGTCGAGACCGCCATTGCCCAGGCCCGCGAACATGCGGCCGCCTGGGTGCTGGCGCAGGACCACACCCATGCCGGGGCGGTCGGCTTCTACGCCGAGCGTGTGGCGGCGGCCGGCATGGCCGCGATCGTGATGTCGGCGCTGCGGCCGATGATGGCCTATCACGGCACCCGCGGGCCTGCCGTTTCCACCAACCCGATCGCCATCGCCATGCCGGGCGGCATCATGCTCGACATGTCGACGTCGGCGAGCTCGCGCGGCAAGCTCACGGTCGCCAAGGCCCTGGGAAAGCCGCTGCCGGCGGGCATCGCGCTCGACAAGGACGGACGCCCGACGACGGACCCCCACGCCGCTGTGACGCTCACGCCGATGGCCGGTCCGAAGGGTGCGGGCCTTTCGCTGATGATCGAGGCGCTCACCAGTGTTGCGCTCGGCAATCCGCTGATCGCCAGCGCCTTGAACGACCGCAAGCTGATGGGCCAGGTGCGCCAGAACAGCCTGATCGTGGCGATGGACGTGAGCGTGCTGGGCGACATGGCGGGCCTGAAGCAGAACCTCGCGTCGCTGGCACAGTCGATCAAGGCGGAGCCGCGCGCCGATGGCTTCGACGAGATCCTGATGCCCGGTGAGCGGGGCGCGCGCGAATACGAGAAGCGCATGCGCGAAGGGATCCCGATCGCCATGAAAACCTGGCAGGACGTCAACGAACTGGCCGCAAGGCTTGGCGTCGCGCCGCCGCAGGACATCGCCGCATGAAACTCGCCGTCAACGGCTTCGACATGAACTTCCGCATCGACGGCCCGGAGGGCGCGCCGTGGCTCACCTTCGGTAACTCGCTCTGTACCTCGCTGGAGATGTGGGACGGAGAGGCGCGGGCGCTCAAGGATCGCTACCGCATCCTGCGCTTCGACATGCGCGGCCATGGCAAAAGCGACGCGCCGCGTCCGCCCTACACGCTGCGGCAGCTCGCCGACGACGTGGTCGGGCTCTGGGGCGCGCTCAAGGTCGACAAAAGCCACTGGGTCGGCCTGTCGCTCGGCGGCATGATCGGCATCCACCTCGCCGCGCGCCGCCCGGACAAGTTCCGCACCATGATCGCGACCGACTGCCGTGCCGACGCCAACGAGGCGTATCAGGGGGTGTTCGTCGAGCGGATCAAGACGACCCGTGAGAAGGGCATGGCGGGCATGGTCGAGCCGACGCTCGGCCGCTTCTTCACCAAGGACTTTGTCGCCAGAAATCCGAAAGCCGTGGCGGAGATGAGCGACATGATCCGCAACACCTCCGCGGACGGCCACATCGGCTGCTGCGAGGCGCTGCGCGGGCTCGCCGAGGGCCCGAGCCTGCCGAACATCACCGTGCCCGCGCTGTTCGTCGGCGGCGAGCATGACCTCGGCGGGCCGCCCGAGCTGATGCGCGCGATGGCCGCCGCCACCCCCGGCGCGAAATACATCATGATCGAGGGCGCAGGCCACATCTCCAACATCGAGGCGCCGGACCGCTTCCTCGCCGCGATCGAGCCGTTCCTTGCGGCGCATTGACGGGTTCTTGTCCCGGGCGCAGCGCAGCACGTAGCGCGAAAGCGCGGAGTGGTGCGCTGCAGACCCGGGACCGTTCCAAAGGCGGTGTTTGGAACGGTCCCGGATCAGCGGTGCACCGTTCGCGCCATAGCGCGTCGAAGACGCGCGTAAACGCGCTGGTGGGCGCTCACGCTGCACCGCATCCGGGACACGGTGGCACCAGCCGTCGTATAAGACCGCGAAATTCCTCCCAACGAGTCCCCCATGAAAATCGCCATCCCCGACGACTATCAGGACATGGTGGATCAGCTTCCATGCTTTTCCATGATCCGCCACCACGACGTGGTGCGCTATCGCACCCCGGCCAAAGACCTCGATGAACTCGTCGCGCGGTTCAAGGACGCCGACGTCGTCGTGTCGATCCGCGAGCGCGTCGAGTTCTCCCGCGCGCTGCTGGAGCGCCTGCCGAAGCTCAAGCTGATCGCGCTGGTCGGCCGCAACTCGCACATGCTCGATTTTGCTGCGGCGACCGATCTCGGCATCCCGGTCTCGACCGGCGTCAGCAATTCGCCGGTCGCGCCGGCCGAACTGACGCTGGCCCTGATCGTCGCCTCCCGCCGCAACATCGCGCTGGAGGCCGAGCGCATGAAGCGCGGCGATTGGCCGTGCACGCTGTCGCACCGCATCCGTGGCTCCACGCTGGGCATCTTCGGCCTCGGCGCGATCGGCGCTCTCGTCGCCGAAGGCGGCAAGGGGCTCGGCATGAAGGTGCTGGTCTGGGGCCAGAAGAACTCGCTCGAGAAGGCCGCCGCCGCGGGCTACGAGACCGCCAAGAGCAAGGCCGAGCTGTTCGAGCGCTCCGACGTGCTCTCGCTCAGCATCCGCCTGCGGCCGGAGACCAAGGGCCTGATCGGCCCGGACGACTTCGCCCGCATGAAGCCGACCTCGCTGTTCGTCAATGTCGCCCGCGCCGAGCTCATCCAGCCCGGCGCGCTGCTCGACGCCCTGAAGAAAGGCCGCCCCGGCTACGCCGCCGTCGATGTCTATGAGCAGGAGCCGATCGTCAACGGCGACCACCCGTATCTGAAAATGCCGAACGTGCTGTGCACGCCGCACCTCGGCTGGGCGGAATGGGACAACTTCGAGCTCTATTTCCGCGAGTGCTTCGAGCAGATCGTCAAGTTCGAGAAGGGCGAGCCGTTGCGGCTCGGCAATCCGACGGTCAAGCCAAGAGCCACCGCATAGGCAGTCTTGTGTCCCGGGCGCAGCGCAGCACGAAGTGATGCGCTGCAGACCCGGGACCGTTTCAAAGGCAGTGTCTGGAACGGTCCCGGATCAGCGGTGCACCGTTCGCGCCACAGCGCGTCGAAGACGCGCGTAAACGCGCTGGTGGGCGCTCACGCTGCACCGCATCCGGGACACGACGCCGCGCTACTTCGCCAGCGCCTCGACCAGCGGCGCGACATCCGCCGCCTGGTCCACCGTCCACAGCCGCTCCGACAATTCCTTCGCCCGCTTCTCGCCGAACACCGGCTCGACCAGCCCGTGGAACTTGGCGATCAGCCCCGCATCGTCGAGCGGCACCTGCCGCGAGCCCCAGGCCTCGTCGGCTTGTCGCACGAACTTGCCCTTGCCCGTCGTCACCGTCACCCGCGCGGGGCGGAGCTTCGGATAGAGCTGGTCGATCTCGGTGGGCGCCGTCACCGTCAGCTTCTGCGCGAACTCGACAAACGCCGGATCCCTGCGGGTCTTCTCGTCGAAGTGCTCGAACTTCACGCCGCGGTAGCGCGCCGCAAGCCCGACCAGATACGGGAAGCTCAGTTGCGCGCTGGCGAAATCGTCCCATGGCACATGCGCGTGCTCGGCCGCGATCTTGTAGGTCTCGACCTCGACCTTCCTGATGTCCTCGAACGCGATCTTCTCGTCGTTCGCAAGCCCGAACATCGCCTCGACCGCGGGCTGGATATGGCGGCAGCAGGCATAGGGCTTGATGTAGCAATCGGTGATGCCGTACTCGGCCGCAGGCGGCAGCTTGATCGGCCGCGCCTTGTCGATCCGCCCGAACGCGAACGCCTGCATGAAGCCGTCGCGCGACTCGATCACGCCGGGCGGGCCTTCGACACCCTGTTCCGCGAGCAGCGCCGCCTGCATGCCCTCGCGCGAGGCGTGGCCTGCATGCAGCCGCTTGATGTCGGCGCCGCCGTTGACGAAGGCGAACAGCCCGGCCGCGCTCGAGGCGGCAATGCCCAGCGCGTTGGCGAATTGGCTGGCGTTCATGCCGCGCAGCTTGCCGGTCGCCATCGCCGCTCCAAACGGCCCCACCGCGCTGGTCGGATGGAAACCGCGGTTGCGCAGGTCGGGCGCGCAGGCGCGGGCGAGGCAGATGTTGGTTTCGTAGCCCGCGACGATCGCCTCGATCAGCGCCTTGCCGCTGACGCGGCGGTCATAGCCCACGGCCAGCACCGCGGGGATGATCACGCAGCCGCAATGCGCCGAGCCGTGGCGATAGCCGTCGTCGAGCTCGATGCCGTGCGCCGCCGTGCCGCCGAGGAAGGCCGCGTCGAGCAGGTCCGCGCGCCGCGCACGGCCCGCGACCGGGATTTTGCCGTCCGGCCGCACCGCCTTGATCACCGTCTCGGCCTGGGTCGCAATCGTGCCGCCCGCGCCCGCGATCATCACCCCGACGGTGTCGAGCAGATGCCGCCGCGCATAGTGCCGGGCGTCCTCCGGCAGTGCGTCGTAGCGGACGCCGGTGGTGAACTGCACGATCTGGTCGGTTGCGCCCGCGGCGGGCTGCAGCGTGTGAACGGCTTCGGCGTGGGACATGGCGTGCTCCGGTACAAATGCCGGGCCAAGCTAAACCTTTCGAACACGGTCGGCCATGGGTGGACGGCCATCCATGCTGGGCGTGCACGCTTGCCCAACGTGACAACGCTACCCCCGATGGGCCGCTTCCCAGGGCCAGCGCCGAGCCGCGTGCCGGATGTTCAACACCAGCAACTCGCCAGCGTCCTGGCTGACCGAATAAAACAGCGCATAACGAAACCTGCGAATATGCTTTCGGCGAACACCCGGCTGTTCGGTCTCCTGCGCTGACAGCGGGTTCTCGACCAGTTCGGCAATCGCGGATTCGACGCTGTCGGCAAAGGCCGGCGCGACGTGCGGCGCATGTTGCAATAGATATTCAACGGCCTGATCGAGTTCGCGGCTGGCCGTCGTCGTATAGCGAACCTTCATCGGCGCGGAGAACGTGCCTTTTTGAAGATCGCGCCGATTTCTTCGTCGCTGGCAAATCGCCCGGCTCGCGCGTCAGCCAAGCCTTGCTCGATCGCTTTGCGCTCTTCGTCGCTGAGGCGATAGACGCCGCTTCGCCGAGATTCGATCTCGCGAGCAAGGTCAATAAGTTCTTCCTGATCCTCGTCCGGCCAAGTCTGGGCTTTCTCCAGGACGTCCTTCAATTTTGCTCCCATAGACTGAGCATACCACATCCCATGAGCCCATCACCATCGCGTCCCGGATAGACTGTGGCGAGGCAAAGGCCCCTTCACTTCCCGCGAATCTTCTCCAGCACCGGCAGCAGATACGAAATGAACTTCGGCGGGTCCTCGCTCATCGGGAAATGCCCGAGGCCCTTCATGATCACGGCTTCTGCGCCGGTGCGCTTCGCCACGTCGAGCGTGCCTTCGGTGGTGCACGAGTAGTCGTATTCGCCGGTGAGCAGATAGAGCGGCGTGGTGCGCCCGTCGATCTGGTCGACCTTGTCGCGGATGTCGCCGTCCACCTTGTAGAAATGCAGGTCGCCCTTGAACACGCCCGGCCCGCTTTGCAGGTAGTGCCATAGCGTCTCCCAGCGCTCTTTGTCGGGCGCGGTCGGCGCGGCGAGGCCTGAGACCACGCCCGCGGACACTTCGCCGCCGTGCACGTCGCCGCGATGCAGCCAATTCACGTCGTAATAGGGCGCGACATGCGCCGCGGTTTCGAGCCCGATGATGGCGCGGAAGCGCCTGGGATGCTGGTGCGCGAGATAGAGCACGATGCGTCCGCCGATCGAGCAGCCCATCACCACCGGCCGGTCGAGCTCGAGCGCGTCGGCGATCTCGAGGATCATTTGCACGTAGTCGCGCGAGGTGAGCCTGTACTCCTCGTTCTGGAAGCCCTCGGGCGGCGAGGATTTGCCGTGCCACGGCATGTCGAACACGATGACGCGGAAATGGTCGGTGATGCGCTTGTCGTTGAGCAGCCCACGATACTGCCGCCCGTCGGAGCCCGCGGTGTGCAGGCAAAGCAGTGGAATGCCCTGGCCCGCCTCCTCGATGTAGAGCCGGTGCGGCCGGCCGAGCAGGTCGAAGTTGAGGTAGCGCCCCAAAATAGGTTCAAAGCTGGGCTCGAACCGCGGTTTGCCGGCGGAGGCTGCCGCACGGCCGTCGCCCGCAGCACCGGCGAGCTTCCGCGGCGACGCCAGCACATCCTTGATGTAGAGCAGGTTCGCCATCAGCGGATGCAGGTCGCCCTCTATTATGAGCTTGCCGCGCTTGAACAGCGCAAAGATGTCGTGATGGCCGGGCGGCGGCAGCGCGGTCCAGAACAGCTCCCACTCGTCGCGCGGCGCGCGCAGCGCGAAGCTGTAGTTCGGCGTCACGAACGGCCCCGGCGTGACCGAGACCACCCGGCCCTCGATGATCTTCACCAGGTAACCCTTGTCGCCGATCTCGATCAGGAACGTGGTGCTGAGGAAACGGCCTCGCCGCACGAGGTCCTCGTCGGCGTTCACCAGGTCGGGGATGCGTTCGATCATGGGGCTTTCCTCAGGCCCTGGCCTGCGCCAGCAGATCGGCGCGGATCACCTTGGTCCAGTCGGGAATTGCGCGAAGCTGGTTCGCCGCCTTCATCCGCTCGGCCTCGGTCTTGATGTGGTCGACGACCTGCGGCGTCAGGTCCGGTCTGACCCTGATCTGTTTGACGATGTTCTCGGCCATCTCGCGCGTCACGTTGGAGTAGCCCGCGCCGGCGTACTGCTGATGGATGATCTCGGCGACCCGCGCCGGATTGCGTTGCCAGAACTCGACGCCGTCGAGCCAGGCCTTCAAAAACGTCTGCACGGTCTGCGGCGATTTCTCGATCAGCGCGGGCCCGAGCACGAGGCAGGTCGGATTGGGATCGATCTCCCCAAACCGCATCAGCATCGTGCCGACGCCTTCCTTCTCCGCCACCGAAAGATACGGCTCGAACGACGTCATGGCATCGACCGAGCCGGCCACCATCGCGGCGACCTGATCCGGCGGGCGCATGTTGACGAGCTGATAGTCGCCGGGCTTCAGCCCGTGCCTTGGCGCCACGGTCTGGATGAAGATGTTGGCGGTGGTGGAGCCGGTCGACACGCTGATCCGCTTGCCCTTGAGATCGGCGATGCCGTTGATGCCCGCGCCCTTGCGCGCCATCACGCCGACGGTGTCGCCGCCGAGTGAAACGACGCCCACCATGGTCAGCGAGGCTGCGGCGGCGCCGACGATGAACGGCGTGATATTCATGGTGCCGGCGTTGAGCGTGCCCGAGATCATCGCGTCGCGCACCGAACGGCCGTCGGGCATCTGCTTGCCCTCGACGACCAGTCCGTGCTTTTGCGGAATCTTGTTCTCGGTCCAGACCGTTGCGACCGCGCCGGTGAAGATCTGGATGCCCATCTGCACGGGCACGAGCGCGCTTTGTGCGCCGCCTTGGCGGAGCGCCGCCGGGCCGAGCGAAAGCAAGGACGTGGCAAATGCGGTCTTCAGAATATCGCGACGCGACGGGGTGGCGCGGATCATCGACATGTTGCTCCCTTGTACGGTCTCTGTTGGATGGGTTGGACCGTTCCGATGCCGATCATACGACAGGTCCGCCGACGGCAAATGCCCGCCGGCGCGGAGCACGGCGGCAAGGGCAGCATAGGGGGAAGCACGGCGCAGCGGCGGCTAGGCCAGCTTCACCAGCGCATCGACGGCGATGACGCCTTCACCCTTTGGCCGCACGATCAGCGGATTGATCTCGGCCTCCGCTACCGCCGGTCCATCATGCACCGCGAGCCGCGACAGCGACATCAGCGCCTGCGCCAGCGCGTCGAGGTCGCCGGCAGGCTTGCCGCGATAGCCGGCGAGCGCCTTGAGTGCAGCAACCTCGCTGATCATCGCCTTCGCTTCGGCAAGATCGACCGGCGCAAGTCGGATGCTGCGGTCGCGCAGGATCTCGGCGAGCACGCCGCCGGCCGCAAGCATCACCGTCGGCCCGACGTCCGGATCGAGGCGATAGCCGATCAGGACCTCGCCGAGCCCGGACACCATCGGCTGCACCAGCACGCGATCCACCTTGGTTGCCTGTCTGATCTTTGCGCCCGCAGCCAACAGCGCTGCGTCGTCGCGAACGTTGAGCACGACGCCGCCGACGTCGGACTTGTGCGCGATGGCAGCGGACAAGGCCTTGACCACGACAGGATAAGCAAACGGCAGGGCAGGGGGCTTGGCGATACCGGCGTCCAGTCCAATCGACGGCGCATGGGGAAGACCAAGCTTGTCGAACAGGCCGTAGGCCTCGAGCTCGTCCAGCATTCGCGAACAGCCGGACGCCGTGTGCGAGCGAACTTCGATCGCTCTTGGCGCATGCCGCCGCAACGCTGCGGCAACCGCATCGGCGCAGGCCTCGGGCGTATGGAAATTCGGCACGCCGGCGGCGGCCAGCCGCGCCAGCGCGTCGGGCGCTTCCGGAACCAGAAACGCGGCGATCGGCTTGCTGGCGCCGGCGCTGTCGATGATCGGCTTCACCGCAAGATCGGGGTAGAAGCGCGCCGACGACCCGACCACCACCACGACGAGATCGTATTCCGGTGCCGTCGTGAGCACGTCCAGCGCACCCTTCATCACTTTGTATTGCGCACCCGCGAGCGTCAGATCGATCAGCCGCGCGGGCGCAACGTCGACGCCGGTGGTTTCTTTCAGGCGCGCCAGGGTCTGCGGCGTCGGCGGCGCGACGTTGATGCCGCGCACGCTCAACGGGTCGACCACCATCGTCGCGCCGCCCGCGGTGGTCGTGACGACGGCCACGGCGGGTGGCCGCGCGCCGCGCATTGGAGCCGGCACGCGCGCCAGCAGCGGGAATCCCTCGATCAGCCCTTCCATCGTATCGACGCGGGCGATGCCGCACTCGGCCAGGAACATCCCGGCGATGTCGTCCTCGCCGGCCAGCGCGCCGGTGTGCGACACCGCAAGCTCGCGCGCCGCGGCCGAGCGGCCGAGCTTGTAGGCCAGCACCGGCTTGCCGCGCTTGGCCGCCTCCAGCGCAAACGCGCGCAGCGTCCCGGCTTTGCGCATGGTTTCGAGGAACAGCACGTAGCCGTCGATGCCGGGGTCGTCGAGGGTCGCCGCGCAGATCTCGCCGATCGACAGGTCGACCTCGTTGCCAACCGAGACCAGCCCCGCAAAGTGAATGCCGCGCGCCTTGCCGCGCGACAGGAACGTGCCGATCATCCCGCCGGAATGCGACGCCGCAAAGATGCGCCCGACCGGCAGGTCAGCCTCGTCGAAGGCGGCGTTGGCGGTGAACAGCGCCTTGTGCCGCAGATCGACCACGCCGAGGCTCGACGGCCCGACCAGCCGCGTGCCGGAATCTTTCAGAAGCTGCCGGATCCGCGCCTCGCGCGCGGTGCCTTCCGCGCCGGTTTCGCTGAAGCCGTTGGCGAGCGCGGTGACGACCGGCACGCCAAGAGTGGCACATTCCTCGATCGCCTCCATCGTCGCTTCGGTGGAGGCGACGATGTAGGCGTGCTCGGGAAGCTCCGGCAGGTCCTTCAGCGACGGCCAGGCGCGCTCGCCCAGCACCTCGTCGCGCCGCGGATTGACCGGATAGATGCGGCCGGAAAATCCCGCCTGTCGCAGATATTTCAGCGGCCGCCCTGCGGTCTTGGTCGCGTCGTTCGATTGCCCGATGATCGCGACCGACTGCGGCGCGAGCAACACTTGCGCCAGCGATTTGGTCACTCGGCGGCCTCGGAGGCTTTCGGCTTCGGCGGCCGCTGATCAAAGCGCCGGTCGAGCACGTGCTCGGCGATGCGGTTCTTCAGCATCTCGACCGAGCCGCCGGCGATCATCCAGCCGCGGCAGCGCCGCATGCAGTATTCGACCAGCGAGGTCTTGCTGTAGCCGGCCGCGCCCATGATCTGCATCGACTCGTGTGCCACCTCGAAGCCCGTCTGGTTGCACGCCGCCTTCGCCACGGCGGTCTCGTAGGCCGACGGCAGCCCCTTGTCGGCGTTGGCGGCCGCGCGATAGAGCAGGAGCTGCGCGCTTTCGAGCTTGATCGCCATGTCGGCGAACTTCCATTGCAGGCCCTGGAACTCGGCGAGCGGCCGGCCGAACTGCTGGCGCACATTGGCATGCTCGCGCGCCCGCTCGAAGCAATAGCGGCCGAAGGCGAGCGAGCGCGCGGTGTTGCCGAGCCGCTCGACGTTGAAGCTCGCCATCTGCTTCTTGAAGCCGCCCGGGCCGAGCAGCACGTTCTCGGCCGGGATGCGGCAGTTGTCGAAGTGCAATTCGCTCCAGAGCTCGCCGCTCATGAACTCCTGCGGCGGGCCGATGGTGAAACCCGGCGTGCCGCGCTCGACCAGCACCGAGCCGATGCCGCCGACGCCGGGCCCATAGCGCAGATACACCAGGAACACCGCGGCTTCCGGGCTGAAGGTCGAGAACACTTTCGTGCCGTTGACGATGTAGCCCGAGCCGTCCGGCTTCGCCGTGGTCTTGAGGTCGGTGACCGCCGAGCCCGCCTCCGGCTCGCTCATGCCGAGGCTGATCACCGCGTTGCCGGCGAGGCATTCGGTCAGCCATTTCTTCTTCTGATAGTCGGTGCCGTATTCCGAAAACGTGCGGATCGGCCCGAAGTTGCCGAACTGTACGATGTCGGCGCTGCGCGGGCAAATGGCCGCGGTCTGCTCGATGGCGATCACCGCATCCATCAGCGAGCCGCCCTGGCCGCCGTCGGCCTCGGGGATGGTGATGCCGAGCAGGCCCTGGGCGCTCATCAGCTTGGCGACATCGAACGGGAAATGCGGCGAGTGCGCGCGTTTCAGCGCGTCCTTCGCCAAGTGATCCTGCGCGAACCGGCGAACCGATTCGGCGAACAGCTTCTGCTCTTCGGTGAAATCGAAGTTCATGCGTTACTCTACCACGGACCTGATCCATGATCGCTTGTGACTGAAGTGATTGCGACTCGGGCGGTTTCATCCCTCCCCGCGAGGGGAGGGTCCGCGCGAAGCGCGGGGGTGGGGAGAAGTCTCCGTTTCTCGCAAGCCTCTCCCCACCCGGCCGCTTCGCGGCCACCCTCCCCTCGCGGGGAGGGAAGGCACCGCCGACGCCAGAAGTGACTCATCAACAGGATTACTCCGCCTTCATACCCGACTTGCGGATGATCTCCGACCACTTCGCCTCTTCGGCCGCGATGTCGGCGTCGTGCTCCTCGGGCCGGACCGGCAGCGCTTCCGCGCCTTCGAGCGCGAGCCGCCGCTTCACGTCCTCGGTCGCGAGCGCCGCATTCAGCGCCGCGTTGAGCTTTTCGACCACCGGCCGCGGCGTGCCGGCCGGCGCGACGATGCCGTAATGCAGCACCGCCTCGTATCCCGGCAGCGCCGCCTCGGCGACCGTGGGCAAATCGGGAAACAGCGCCGAGCGCTTGCCGCCGGTCACCGCGAGCGCGCGCACCTTGCTGCCGTCCTTCACCAGGCCTGCGGCGCTCGCCGCGGTGCTGAAGATCATGTTGACGTGCCCGCCGACCAGGTCGTTCAGCGCGGGCGCGGAGCCCTTGTAGGGCACATGGTTGATCTTGACGCCCGCCATGCCGGCGAACAGCTCGGCGGCGAGATGCACGCTCGAGCCGGTGCCCGTTGAACCAAAGGTGAGCTTGCCCGGCTGCTGCTTCGCCAGTGCAATCAGCTCGCCGACCGACCGCGCCGGCACCGCCGGATGCACCAGCAGGATGTTGCCGCTCGCGGCGATCAGGCCGACCCCGGCAAAATCCTTGCGCGGGTCGTAGCCGGCATTGGGATAAAGCGACGGATTGATCGCGAGCGAGCTTGTGGCGATCAGGAGCGTGGTGCCGTCCGGGTCGGCGCGGGCCACCTGGCGGGTGGCGATCGTGCCGCCGGCGCCGCCGCGGTTTTCGATCACGATCGACTGGCCGAGGCTCGTCGCCATCTTCTCGGCGACGATGCGGGCGATCACGTCGTTGCCGCCGCCGGCCGCGTAGGGCACGACCAGCGTGATCGGGCGCGTCGGGTATTCGGCTGCCGCGGCGTGGACGGCGCTGCCGAGCAGCGCCACTGCGGCGGCGATCGTTCGCAGCGCAGCTCTCATTCCGTCGCTTTCATTCGGCCTTGGCGCCGGATTTCTTGACGATGGCGGACCACTTGGTCTCTTCCTTGTCGATGTCCGTGGCGTACTCCTCCGGCGTCGACGGCAGCGGCTCGGTGCCGTCGGCGGCGAGCTTCTGCTTCAACTCAGGCGACATCACCGCCTGCCGCAGCGCCGCGTTGAGCCTGGCGATGACCGGCTTCGGCGTGCCGGCCGGCGCGACGATCCCGTAGTGCAGAACCGCCTCGAAGCCGGGCAGGGCGCTTTCCGCGATCGTCGGCATCTCCGAAAAGATCGGCGAGCGGGTGAGCCCGGTGACGCCGAGCGCGCGGATCTTGCCGTCCTTCACCAGTTGGATCGCCGGCGGCATGGAGCTGAAATACATCGATACATGCCCGCCGACGAGGTCATTCAGCGCCGGCGCCGAGCCCTTGTAGGGCACGTGGGTCATCTCGATGCCGGCCTGAAAACGGAAGTATTCCGCGGCAAGATGGATGCCGCTGCCGACACCAGCCGAGGCGAAGGTGAGCTTGCGCGGATTGGCTTTGGCGTAGGCGATCAGCTCCTTGACGTCTTTCGCCGGCACCGACGGGTGCACCACCAGCACCAGCGCGCTGGTGCCGATCAGCCCGACCGGCTCGAAGTCCTTGCGCGGGTCGTAGCCGACATTGCCGTAGAGCGTCGGGTTGATCGCCAGCGTCCCGGTGCCGCCGAGCACCAGCGTGTAGCCGTCCGGCGCGGCCTTGGCGACCGCGCGCGTGGCGATCGAGCCGCCGGCGCCGCCGCGGTTCTCGATGACGATCTGCTGGCCGAGCAGCGGGCTCATCTTCTCGGCGGCGACGCGCGCCATGATGTCGTTGCCGCCGCCGGCGGCATAGGGCACGACCAGCGTGATCGGCCGGTTGGGATAGTCGCCCTGCGCCGCGGCCGGCATTGTGGCCACGACGACCCATCCACAAGCCAGCAAGGGCAGGCACCATCGGCGCGTCGACATGTGTTTGCTCTCCTCCATCCGCTCCAGATATTGGTTTCCGGCTTTTGTCCCGGGCCACTGTCGCGCATTCTGCGTGATAGATAAACGCCTGTTTGCTTGCGGGCCTCTCCAGGAGATCCGCCGCGAAGGCGGCGGCTCGATCCTGAGGATGCTCTGCTGCCTCGGCACCGTCGCCAAGGTTGCGCCGCGCAATCCCACCATCATCATCAACGGCACCGACCGGATCACCGGCAAGCAGCAGACTGCGACCGCGGGCGTCACCGGCATCGTTGCGGTGGCGAAAGGCGCTGGGCTTGCCAGCCATGGGGTGCGTGATGAGGCGCATTTTATGCAATTGCTGGATCGTCGCTTCAGCGAAGGCGGACCGCGACGGCTGACTTTCGGCCCCCTTTGTGCCCAATTTTGCGTTCGGAATCGAACCGACATCGCTATGATGGGACTACGCGTCGCGCACCGGCCGCGGCGCTTTCGATCTGACGGGGCGGCAGGATCGATGCTCCAGCGAAACTCCAACGCTGATCCGACCGCAGCCCCTGCGGGCCGGCGTCTGCACGGCGGAAAGATCGGCGGCGCCATCGGCATTCTCCGGCTGCTGCTGGTGCTGTCGGTGGTCGGGCCGGCCGTGGTTCTGGCTTCCGCCGCATGGCTCGATTGGCGGGAAACCTACAACCAGGCGCTTCAGCAAGGCGCGCGCACGGCGCAGATCCTGCGCGAGCATGCGCTGAAGGTGTTTGAAGCCCACGAGCTGATCATCGACCAGATCGAGGAGCGGATCAGGAACATGGACTGGGCCGCCGTCCGCGGCTCCGAGGACGTGCAGCGCTATCTCGCCCGCCTGACGCGGCGGCAGCATCTCGTGACCTCGATCGTGCTGGTCGCAGCGGACGGCAAGGCGGCGAGCGTTTCCAACGCGTTCCCCGTTCCCGATCTCGACATGTCCGATCGTACCTATTTCAAGGCGCTCAAAGAGGTGCCGGTCGGCACTTACATCGGCGAGCCGATCGTCGGCCGGGTCACCGGCAATCGCGTCATCATCGTCGCCCGCGCCCGTCTGACACCGGATGGCCGGTTCGATGGCGCGATCACGGTTGCCGTCTCGCTCGACCGGTTTTCCGAGTTCTACAGCAGCATCATCGCCGTCGAGGAGAATTCCGTCACGCTGGCGCGAACCGACGGCATCGTGCTGCTGCGCCAGCCCCCTGCCACGAGCATGGCGCCGAAGCTGTCGCCCTCGAGCGGCTTCATGCAGGCGATCCGCGGCGGCGCTTCGACCGTCCGCACCGTCGCGGAGATGGACGGCATCGAGCGCCTCTATTCCGTCGTGCCGGTGGGAAGCTATCCGGTCTATGTCAGCTACGGCCTGAGCCTCACCAGCTTGCGGCGGATCTGGCTGCTCGACCTGCTGATATTCGGGGCGTTTGCCGTGGCGGCCGCCGTGGCGTTGTTTTCCGTTAGCCTCTTGGCCCTGCGTCGCCTGCGCAACGAGCAGCGGCTGGTCGAGCAATGGCAGGGCGAGGTCGCGCGCCGGCAGCTCGCCGAGCAGAGCTTGCGGCAGTCGCAGAAGATGGAAGCGCTCGGCCAGCTCACCGGCGGCGTGGCGCACGACTTCAACAACATGCTGATGGTGATCAGCGGCAACGTCGAGCTCTTGAAACGCAAGGCCGCGGGCATCGGTGCTGACCGGCAGATATCGGCGATCGAGCATGCGGCGCAGAACGGCGAGGCGCTGACGCGAAAGCTTCTGACGTTTTCGCGCCGGAGGCTGGTTCAGTCGAGGTCGATCGAGCTTGGTCCGTTCGCGGCGAAGCTTGTCGACCTGCTCAAGCCGTCATTGCCGGATCGGGTCGACCTGAGCAGCGACATTCCCGCGGCGATCTGGCCGGTGCAGGCTGACGCCGGCGATCTGGAGCTGTCGCTGGTCAACATCGTGCTGAACGCGCGCGACGCCATGCCCAAGGGCGGCAAGGTGACGATCGCGGCGCGAAACCGGACGCTCTCGGCCGACGACCCGGAGACCGATCGCCTGGCCGGCGAGTTCGTCGCGCTGTCGGTGCACGACAACGGCCCGGGCATCGCCCCCGAGCACCTGCCGCGGGTGTTCGAGCCGTTCTTCACCACCAAGGAGGTCGGGCGCGGCACGGGACTGGGTCTGGCCCAGGTTTACGGCTTCGCCAAGCAGAACGGCGGCGCGGTGACGATCGCAAGCCCTCCGGCCAGCGGCACGACGGTCACGCTGTTCCTGCGGCGCGCCGAGCCGCGCACCGCCGAAAGCCCGGCCGGCGACGCGCAGCTCAAGCCCGGCAGCAAGGTGCTGCTGGTGGAGGACAACAGCGACGTGGCCGAGGCCGCCGCCGCCATGCTCGAGAGCATCGGCTGCACGGTCAGGCACGTGGGCGCCGCGGAGCCGGCCCTGGAGCTGTTGGCGTCGGGCGAGACGTTCGATCTGGTGTTCACCGATATCGTGATGCCCGGCGGCATGGACGGCGTGGAGCTCGCGCGCACGCTGCGCGCCCGGTATCCGTCGCTCGCCGTTTTGCTGGCGACCGGCTACAGCAATGCCGCGCAGAAGGCGGCAGGCGAGGGCTTCTCGATTCTGCTGAAGCCCTATCAGCTCGATGCGCTGGAGCAGGCGATCGCCGAAGCGGTCGGCGGACGTGCGGCGCGCTCGGCTTGAGGTGACCGTGCCCCGCCGTTTTCGGCACCTGCATTTGACTAATGTTCTCTTTTTGTTCTAGACATGTGCCATCCGGGCTGTTTGAAACGTGAATCTGTAATAGACGCACAACCTCGCCACCCGGGCAGCGGCGTAGAGGTGGGCCAAGGCGCGCAAGCGCCGGGCCCACCTCTACTTGCTCGACAGAAGACGTGGGCACGCCGCGGAGCCTGTCATCGGGCCGCGCCATAGCGCGTCGAAGACGCGCGTAAACGCGCTGGCGGCGCGGACCCGTTGGCGGCTTTGCCCACCCTTCTGTAACGGGCCTCGATTGGTCAATCCCTTTTTGCGTCGTCGTCTTCACCGGGTTCTC
>JAIESI010000068.1 GCA_019746135.1 Xanthobacteraceae bacterium | reverse complement strand
TTCGCAGGCATAGCGTGCCTGCCGTCAGGCAGAAATTCCACTTAGCGCCCTGTGCAAAATTCCGGGACCGGCTCTGTAACCCGGATATCACGGAACTTTGCCGAGACCCAAGACTTTCCAAGTAGGCAAGGAATGTGAAACAAAAGAGGAACTTTGGGAGAGCCCGATGGCTAAGAGGTCGCAAATTCTAAAGTTGGTATCAGCTTCAGGGGCTGCAGCTTTGGCAGTAATGACGTTAGCGGCAACTCCGGCCTGGGCCTTTATGCCGGCCCCGCCCGCCAGCCTCCAAGCGCCTCCAACTATGGTGACCAAGGTTGGTCATGTCTGTCCTTATGGATACGGCGGCTACTACGGATGCCGACCTTATGGCTACCTCGCGTTCTATCATGGTCATCACCACTGGGCTGCTCATGGCCACCACTGGGCCCATCATGGTCATTTCGACGGGTTTGGGCATGGTGGCTTCGGTCATGGCGGATTTGGTCATGGGGGTTATGGTCATGGGCGTTATGGTCATGGCGGCGGCCACGGCCATCACGGATAGCGCAGATCTGCACTCTTTGATCTAATTCGGAAAACGGTTGATCCGCCGCAGGAAGCGGGTCGGTCCTGTTGTGCCAACGGCGCTCGGCATTAGGCATCGCGCCGGTCCCACACACTTACTTCGCTGTGGCGCGATCGGCTTTGAACGAGAACAATAAAATAACAAGAAAGGGCAGTGAAAACGGCTAGAGAGGCGTGCACAGCCTTAATCGCCTCGAAAAATCCCATTTTGCTTCCTCTCAATTGACGACCGAAGCTTTGAGGCATTGCGGGGGGGGGCACGATGTTGCTGAAGGACTTGTTGTGTCGGCATAGCGCCTTTCTGTTTCGCGGCCGAAGTTACGGCGCGAGCACTTCCTCAAAGGGCAAGCCGATCAAGGAGATCGCGCGCGACCTGAAGGTGTCGCGCAACACAGTCCGCAAAGTGCTGCGGTCCGGCGGAACATCGTTTGAGTATGGGCGCGAGGTGCAGCCGCGGCCGAAGCTCGGGCGCTGGAGGGGAGAACTCGACGGTCTGCTCGTCAGCAACTCGGCTAAGCCCGCCCGCGAACAACTGACGCTGATCCGGTTGTTCGAAGAGCTGCGCGAGCGCGGCTACGACGCGGTGCGGCGCTACGCCCGTCAATGGGCCAAGGAACGCGGGCAAGCGACCGCTGCAGCCTATGTGCCGCTGAGCTTTGCGCCGGGGGAGGCCTACCAGTTCGGCTGGAGCCATGAGGTCGTGCTGCTGAGCGGCACAATCGTGATCGTAAAGGTGGCTCATGTCCGGCTCTGCCACAGCCGGATGCTGTTCGTGCGGGCCTATCCGCGCGAGACGCAGGAGATGGTGTTTGATGCCCACGATCGGGCGTTCGCCTTGTTCAAGGGCACCTGCGGGCGCGGCATCTACGACCACATGAAGACCACGGTGGACGCGGTCTTCGTCGGCAAAAACCGTCTTTACAACCGCCGCTTCTTGCAGATGTGCAGCCATTACCTGATCGATCCGGTGGCCTGCACGCCGGCATCGGGGCTGGGAGAAGGGCCAGGTCGAGAACCAGGTCGGCGTCGTTCGCGAACGGTTCTTCACGCCACGGCTGCGGTTCAAGAGCTTCGACGAGATGAACGCCTGCTCACCGACCGGTGCGTTGCCTATGCCAAGGCGCACCGGCATCCGGAGTTCACCGACCGGACGATCTGGGAGGTGTTCGAAACCGAGCGGCCGAAGCGCGTCCCCTATGCCGGCCGGTTTGACGGATTCCACGCGGTGCCGGCGTGGGTCTCAAAGACCCGCCTGGTCCGCTTCGACAACAACAAATACTCGGTGACCGCCAGCGCGGTCGGACGGCCGGTCGAGGTCCATGCCTATGCTGACCGTATCGTCATCCGCCAGGATGGTCGTATCGTCGGCGAGCACTTGCGCTCATTCGGTCGGGGCCAGACCGTCTACGCCCCTGGCATTATGTGCCGGTGCTGGCCCGCAAGCCCGGTGCCTTGCGCAATGGCGCACCGTTCAAGGACTGGGTTCTGCCGGCCGCAATGGAACGGGTGCGGCGTAAGCTCACCGGCGCCGATGATGGCGATCGCCAGATGGTCAACATTCTGGCCGCGGTGCTGACCGATGGGCTTCAGGCCGTCGAGACCGCCTGTGCCGAGGCGATCGGTCACGGCGTCCATTCCGCCGATGTCGTCATCAACATCCTGGCCAGGCAGCGCGATCCCGGCCCACCGGTAACGATCACAACACCCGCGGCACTCGCACTGCGACACGCGCCAACTGCCGACTGTGCCCGTTACGACAACCTCAGGAGGACAATCTGATGGAACGTACCGAACTGTTCGACCTTATGGGCGAGCTTAAACTCTACGGCATGAAGGCCGCCTTCGATGAGGTCATGACCACCGCCGTCAAACGACAGCATGAGCCCCAGCGCATCGTCGGCGATCTGCTCAAGGCCGAGATCAGCGAGAAGCAGGCGCGCTCCATCCGCAATCAGCTCACCATCGCCAAGCTGCCGCTCGCCAAGGAGCTCGATGGCTTCGTGTTCGAGGACACGCCAATCAATCAGACCCTCGTCCACGACCTCGCCAGCGGCAACTTCATCGCCCAGCGCAATGCCATCCTGGTTGGCGGCATCGGCAGCGGAAAGACTCACCTCGCCATAGCGATGCTCGAAGCTGCATCCGGTCCGGCAGTCGCGGCCGCTTCTACAACGTCGTCGGTCTGGTCAATCGGCTTGAGACCGAGAGACCCGTAATGGCCGCCAGGGCCGGCTCGCCGATCATCTGACTCGCATGGACTTCATCGTGCTCGACGAAATCGGCTATCTGCCATTTGCCCAGTCCGGGGACAACTGCTGTTCCACCTCGTCAGCAAGCTCTACGAACGCACATCGATCATCGTAATCACCAACCTGGCCTTCGGCGAATGGCATAGCGTCTTCGGCGACGCCAAGATGACCACCGCACTGCTCGATCGGCTCACCCACCATTGCGACATCGTCGAGACCGGAAACGACAGTTGGCGCTTCAAGAGCCGCGATGAGGATCAGACAACCCGCCAAAGCCCGTCGCCCAAAGGGGTCAAAATTGGATGCCGATGAGGGGTCAATTTTGAATGCCGATTGACAAACATGTCCCATTTGGGTCATGCCAAACGGGTTCGTTACTCAACAATATTGCGCTTGAGGTTGCCCCGTCGGGGAATACCGAAGGCGAGCATGTCGGAACACATGCTGTACTCTGCGGCCAAAATGATCGTGAAGGCAGTTGCCGGCACTTGGCCTAAGCCCAAGGCGACGAAGCTGCAGCAGTGCCGGCCATGGGTCGAAGCGACGGGCGCGGCGATGCGGCGTGCCGCCTCGTTTATGTGTGTAGGAGCGATCCTTCTCGTGTCGAACATCCCCGTTGGCGCGGTCGTCGGCACGCTGGATACCGAAGACAAATTCCCGTTTGTCGTCCAACTCGATATCCAGTACAGCGACGGGCGGCAGTTCCTCTGTTCCGCAGCTGTCAGCCGCGCTGGCCTCGTCAGCACTGCCGCGCACTGTATTTGGAGGCCGGACGCCGGTCTCGCCACGCGCGTGTATGTCAAGTACCGAGATGCCGATGGGCGTCAGCGGCGCGTCCGCGAACACAAGATCTTCTATCCGAAGGCTTTCGAGCGCGAGATGACCAACTGGGACGCCGCCATGAAGGGGGCAAGGCCGGCCGCATGGAATGTCATGGACGCGCACAGGCAGGATATCGCCTTCATCGTCCCGGCCGAATTCGTGGAAGTGGAGGGGTTCCCGCATTGGGGAACAGAGCTTCTCCAGAACGAGAGCTGCTTTATCTCCATGGAGGAATTGGCCCAATATGGAGATAGGCCGCCGCCACGTTGCGCAGGCAAGTTCTCCCAGGAGAAATTTGACCGCGAGCTTGGCGATCTTCGGCGCGTCAAGGCCATGGCCGTGGGCTACGGCGACTATGACTGCAAGAGCTTTCAGGACCGCAGCTACGGGGCCGACGCTGGCTGCAGAAGCGACGGCCAGCGCAGACATGTCGAGGTGCCGCTCGTTCCGCGGAAATCGGTCGGTGCTCCGGACGTCTGGTGCACAGGGCAGGTGTCTCGCAATGACGAGATGATCAATCCGGTACAGCACGGCGACAGCGGTGGTCCGAGGTTCATCCGGGCTTTGGACGGCAGATGGCTGTTCGTCGGCTATACCTCGGGAGGCAATAACTCCAGCGAATGTGCGTCGTCCATATTCGGCCACCTCGACCTGTGGAAGGAGGCGGCCCTGTACATGGCGCGCATCAGGTATAGGCAGAACGGAGCCGACAACTGGAACAAGAACCAGATGCGCCGTTTCCTTGCAGAGGTGCTGGACAGTTGGTCGGCACCGAATGACGAGTCGCTGCGCCGTCTAGGATCGTTGTACAGCGACGGCGGGGAAGGTGCCCGCACCGCCGAGGAAAAGCGGCGGCTTTTCGGCAAGTGGGTGACAAGACGTTTCGCGATAAAGTCGCGGACCGACATCGAAGTCGAGGAGGACTCCGTCGGAGACCCGGTTAACGGCGTCAAGGCAACCGTCGAATGGCAGCTTGAGGATGCCGACGGCGCAAGGGTTTTCGGTAATGCACAGTTTAATCTGGTTGTCAGGTATAACTTTGATAACGAGCTCAAGCTTGCCTACGGCAGCACCGATATCGGACCGATCATCCTTAAGGAGACGTGCCATCTGTTGAGCGGGGGACCGCCGCCGGCGGAAATGCAGTGTCCGAAGACGCCCCCCAAGGCCTGGGATCACAATGGCTCTGTGATGAAGCTGAGCACAGACGGTGCCAGACGGTTTTTTGTGTACGACGTACCGCGCCAATCGCTTTCCGACTTCGGAGTCAAAAAGGGCACCGTTCTCTTCGAGGGCGTCCGGCGGGGCAAGACATATGATGGGATCGCCTATATCTTCACGCGCGCGTGCGGGAGCAAGCATTACCAAGTCAGCGGCGAGGTCGCCGAGGACGACCGGAGCGTGACACTCAGGGGGCAAGCGCCGCGCGTCGATGCCGCCTGCAACGTGGTCGGCTATCGCGACGACGTACTCGTCTTCACGTTCCAAGGAGACTAGCAGGCTGTTGAAAAAGTGAACGAGGTTCTCGGTCCGATTCCGTTTCGTTCACTTCTGGATTCTGATGCGTTCACGGCTAAACGGACTTTTTCAACAGCCTGCTAGACGATCGCGCTGTGAGGAACTGTCAACTCACGAGCCACCGGGATGACGAGCTACCATTCCCTTTCGAAAACGACTAGGGGCGCTTTCGTGCTCCTGCGAGCCGGTAACAACAACGGCACCTTGTCAGGTTGGGTAGCCGTTTGGATTCTGTCATCGCTACGCCGAACGGATACCGGAATCTCGTCGAGCCGCTGGCTTTTTTGGCACGAGCGATGCCAAGCACGGATTTGCTTGTCGATCGCGCCCGTCTCTGCAGCAAGGGCGGCATATCTATGAGAAGAACATACCGACGTCCCGGCAATGCGATCATTCTTGTCGCTTGCAATGATATACAAAAATTCGGCTGAACTATTGCGGCCCCTTGGCCGAGATGCATGCCGAACTCGACCAATGTCCGCGGATCGCGTTAAGCGACGCCCGAGCAGGTTCAGACCGCAGCGCGCCAATCTGCCCCGGGCAAGGGCACCTAGGTGAACCGCGCTATTTGATAGCGGCCTGGTTAAACGATCGCGATTTCAATAACATACGTGTTCGCAGTTTTATTCTGACCGGCGCGCCAAAGACCATCAGCTCTGCGAACACTTGGCTTGACGGGACTGTGGTGATCCCTGCCGGAGCGCGCGCCAGGTGGCGATCCTGTTCCGCCGTCCGGTGCCTTGATCCGACCGGCGGATCATCGCGACCAAAACGTAAAGAGTGGCCGCCAGGCCTTGAAGCCGGCCTCCGAGAGGCACGCATCCGTGACGGCAGCGCCGCTGTTGCAGCGTTGCCGTCAGAAGCCGGCGTGTCAGTAGCCCATCGCGGCGCCATCGCCGCGCGGATCGGCACCGCCTTCGAACAGCCCGTTCTCGCGGTCGATACGGATCGCCTGGGCATGCCCGAGCATCCCGTCCCACTGTCCGACCATCTTGACCGGCTGTCCGCGCAACCGCAGCTCGCGCACGGTTTCGTCGGAAATTCTGGATTCGAGCCAGAGGTCGCGCGATTCCATGCCCCAGGTGCGACCCATGAGCCAGCGCGGCGCTTCGATCGCTTGCTGCACGTCGTAGCCGAAATCGATCAACCGCGTCAGCATGGCGGCCTGCGTCTGCGGCTGACCTTCGCCGCCCATGGTGCCGTACGCCAGAACCGGCTCGCCATCCTTGAGCATCATCGCAGGAATGATGGTGTGGAAGGTGCGTTTGCCTGGTTCGAGCCGGTTCGGATGGTTGTCGTCCAGCGAGAAGAAGCTGCCGCGGTTTTGCATGATGATGCCGGTGTCGCCGCCCATCACGGCCGAGCCGAAGTCGTGGTAGATCGACTGGATCTTGGAGACGACAAGCCCGTTTGCGTCGCTGGCGCAGAAATATACGGTGTCGCCGGCCGGCGCGCGACGATCGAACTTTTTGCCATACCGCGGGCCGGGTTCGACCAGATGGCCGGCGAGTGCTTGCGTCGCGTTGATCAGCTTGCGGCGCGTGGCTGCGTAGTCCTTGGACAGCAGCTGCTCGAGCGGAATGTTGACGAATGCGGGATCCGTCAGCCACTCGTCGCGGTCGGCGAAGGCGACCTTCACAGCTTCAACCACGTGATGATAGTAGTCGGCGGTGCCGTCGCCCCAGGCCGCGACGTCGAAGCCTTCGAGCAGATTCAGGATCTGCAAAGCAGCGAAACCCTGCGTGCTCGGCGGCATCTGAAACACGTCGTATCCGCGATAGGCGGTCGAGATCGGCTTCACCCAACGCGCGTGATAGCCGGCGAAGTCATCCGGACCGAGCGGGGAGCCGGCAGGAGCAAGTGCCTTGCAGATGCGCTGTGCGATCGGTCCCTCATAGAACGCCGCGCGGGCGCCGGATGCAGCCAACTGCTCCAGCGTGTCAGCCAACTCGGTCTGTACCAGGCGCACGTCTTCCCGCTGCACTTTGCCCTTGGGCAGAAAGATGCGCGCGGTGTCGGGAAATTGTCGAAGGATCGACTCGTCTGCGGCCAGCCAATCCGCCAGCGAACGGGTGATTGCGATTCCGGTGCGCGCATACGCGATGGCATCCGCAAACAGACTTGCCCAAGGAAGGCGGCCATAGCGCTCATGTGCCGCGCGCCACCCGTCGACGGCGCCTGGCGTCGTCAGGACAGCGAGAGGACCACGCGCCGGAATCTGATCGGTGCAACCGTGTTTCCGGTAGTAGTCGCGCGTCGCTTTTCGGGCTGCCGGTCCGCTGGCGTCCAGCGCCTGAACGCCACCGGTATCGGGCCCTGCGACAAGCCAGAAGCCGTCTCCGCCCAGTCCGGCCATGTGCGGATATGCGACGCACAGCGTCGTATTTGCAGCGATCGCGGCATCAACCGCGCTGCCGCCGCGTCGCAAAGCATCCAGGCCAGATGCCGAGGCGAGATAGTGCGGCGTGCTCACCATGCCGCGCGGGGCAAAGACAGGAGGACGCCCTGTCGTGGGGCCGCTGGGATGACTCATCGCGAACCTCCCTTCCGTTTCAGCTTGCGCTCTCGTCGTCGGGGTTTGCAGTTCACGGCAGCTTGGGCGCGAACAGCAGCCGCTGCACGGGCGGGATAAGGCCGCCGATGCAAAGCGCGACGAGTCCCACCCACAGGTAGAGACGTGGACCGCTGGTTGTTCCGATACTGATGAGCGGAAGTGCAATCAGGAACAAGACGAACGAGGTGCCAAGGTAGGCCAGGGGATTCTTGAACAGGGCGACCATGGCCGTCTCCTTACGACTTCGCCAACAGCACCAGCAGGACGGTCGCCACGCCGGTCAGAACAAACGCGGCAAGCGTCCAGGGCAGGGTCTTGCGAAGGACTTCGCCTTCCTGCCCGCTGATCCCGGCCGTGCTTGCGCCCATCACCACGTTGGCGGGCGCAATGGCGTTGCCGATCGCACCGCCGGCGCTCTGCGCGGCAAGAATGGTTGCTTCAGGGAGCCCCTTGAGCTTCGCCAATGTGACCTGCAGGTCGGAGAACAACACGTTGGACGATGTGCTGCTCGAGGTCGTGAATGCGCCAATCACACCAATACCGTTTGAAAGGAACGCGAAGGCGTAGGCGGGGGCAATGGCGGCGATTCCAAGCGCCAGCGTTTCGTTCTGACCCGAGTGATTCATCAGTCCCGCCATGACGAGAAAAGCGAGAATCGGGACCGACGCAGGAACGGCGCTTTCGAGCAGTCCCCACAAAACGCCCTTTTGTTTCGTCTTGGTCGCTGCAGACCACGCTTTGTAGTAGCCGAGCGCCGCGTAGAGACCCCACGTCACAAGGGAGGTGACAATGAGGCTGGCGCCAGGATGCGTCAGAGGTGCGAGCGGCGAATACGGCGCGGCAGCCGCATTGGTGATGCCATAACCGGTCGTAACTTCCGGAAAGGGCAAGCCGAAGGTGAAGCTGCCGAGCGCATTCTTGATCGGATCGATCATTGACGTGCCCAAGGCCAATACGGTGAGCAGGACGTACGGAAAGAACGACATGCCCATTCCCATTGGCGGCGCCTTGTCGGCACGGCTTGCCGCACGAGTTGCGAGCATGGCCGGACGATCGACGATGTCCAAGGCGGGCTCCGCGTAGCGCGGCCAACGCGACAGCGGGTACAGCGCGAGCATCGCCGCCGTGGCGGGAATGAAGGCGGCCAACACGGGATCCATCAATGCGACGATCACCTGGCCGATACCCTGGATGGCGGCGATGATCAGCACCAGCGGCCAGGCATGGCGGATCGCCGGCCAGCGTCCGTACAGCCAGACGACGGTGAAACCGCCCAGGACGGCCTGAATGATGATGAGCAGTGCCGACTGATAGGCCGTGGCGACGCTCGTCGCTTCGTCCAGATCGACAACCTGCAAGGTGGCGAGCCAGCCAACGCCAAGCGTTCCAAAGAACTTCGCCCAGATATGCGCGATGATCGGGATCGCCACCGCGTAGATCGGCCGTACCCCGAAGGCGACCAGCAATGGCGCGACGACGGCGATTGGTGTGCCGAACCCGTCGATGCCTTGGAGAAACGAGGCAAAGACCCAGCCGAGTGCGACGACAATAAACAGCTCGTTGCGGCTCATGCGGGTGATGCCCTGACGCAATGCGTCATACCCGCCGCTCTGATTCATGATGTGATAGAGAAACAGCGCCGGCCAGATGACCAAAAGAATGAACAACGCATCCCACACGCCCTTCGCGCCGGCGACGGCAAGCGTCTCCAACGGCGTCTTGAAGATGAAGAAGGAAACAGCAGCGGCAATGAAGATGCCTGCTGCACCTGCTTGTTGAGCGGTCCAGCGCAGCTGCACCAGCAGGAATGCCAAGACCAGGATCGGCAAGAACGCCAGTGACCAATGCAAGAAGTCGACGGGTACTTTCATACCGTTTCACTTCTTTTGGACGCGGAGAACTTTGATTTCGCGTCTGGCGGCTGCTTCGCAAGGAACCAAACACGGTCCTCAAACGGCGCCGCATGCTGCAGCTCGATCAACGTGCCGCATCACACGGGTTGATCATATCGAGCGTAGGTCGCCTTCCAACATGCGCGAAGAAGTCGCCGCCGACAGCGCAACGCGCATCGGCTATCGCTATATGACGACGCATCAGGCGCTCTGCGACAATTTCGTCATCACACTTGAGTGAGCGCGAAAGCCATTTGCAGCGCTGAATGCTGCGTCCTGATGCCGCCGAGCGGCGTGCTCAGAATTGCTCGCCAAGTTTCTTGAGCGGTCCGCGCAAACAAGTTTCGCGCGCGAATGGAATTGTGGCCTAAGGGATCACCCGTGTGAATGCGCGATCACGCTTCGCAATAAGGTGCCACAGTGCCGCTGCAACATGCGCAGCCGCGAGCACCAGCAGACAGGCGGGCGCGCCATTCCACGCCAGAGCATGACACCGCGCCCGGCCGGCATCGCTGCCGCGACACCGCTTCGGCAAGGCCGTTCAGGCGGCGACGCCACCGATCGAGCGGCGGATCACCCGCTGTACATCCGCGTTCGACAGGAACAGATCGTGGTTGACGATGCCCCCGCCGGCCTGGGACGCGTCGATCACGCGCACCCCGAGCCGCTCGATCGCGGCCTTCTCGGCCGCGCCGACCCGCGTCATCCCGCCGGCCATCCGCCCCGACAGCGCCAGCGCGCGGTCGTTGGTCGCGGCGATGACGGTGATCTTGCCGGCGAGCGGGCCGATGCGGCTGATCGCCGACGAGAACACGTCCATGTCGATGTCGGGAGCGGCGAACACCACGGCGCCGATCCTTTGCTCGGCAGCCCCGCCATATCGCGCATGGAGCTGGCGCAGGCTTTCGAGCGCCAGCATGGTTCCCATGCTGTGCGCGACGATGTGGACCCGGCCGCCGCCGGGCGCCGCCACGATGGACAGCAGCACGCGTTCGAAGCCGTCGCGCGACCACATCGCGCTGTCGCGGTCGTAGGCGTAGTCGAACAGACCTGCCCTGGACGGCCAGGAGAACACCATGGTCTGGCCGCGGAACCGGATGCCGTCGGAGAGCTGCACGGCATCGAGCGCCGCGGTCTCGAACGTCTGCTTGAAGCCGTGCACGTAGACCAGCACGTCTTGCCCGCCGGCCTGCGCGAGCAGATCGCCGACCTCTCCCGACACCGGCTCGACCTCGCTCAGACGCCAATCGTCGAGCCCGACCGCCGCGAGCGAGAAACGGCCGTCGCTCGGCGGCTTGAGTTTGGCCCGTGCGACGGTCATCGCGGACGCCCGCTCCGGCCCGAACCAGGGCTTCGTGCGCCCGCCGTTCACCCGCTTGCGCGTGGTGGCAACGAGCAATGTGGGATCGGTCGCGAGCGACGAGGCGTCGAAGCGCGTGCCCTGCGCGGCGAGGCCTGCGCATCCGCCGAGCGCGAGCGCGCCGGCCAGCGACCCGAGCCCGCCGAGCAGCGCGCGCCGGGACGCGATCACCTCGTGTTGCAAAAAATGTCGGACGACCACGCAGGACCCCCAGAAGCACTGCTCGCCGAAAGCCCCGCCCCGGCCAGCTCCCTGAACGATGATGGCGGCGAGAAAAGGGCGGGCGGTCCCCACGCCCGGACGTCGCGACTCATCACGGCCGGTTCATGGGCGCGTTCCCCGAGGCGAGAACTCGAGCGTGGACCGGGCGACAGTCACGGTCGATGACCACAAGTGCGGTAGCGCCGCAGAAATTCGACAGCTATCATGGCGACCGAGCGGCTATTTCATGCTCATCGTCATTTACGCAGGCGCTGTTTTTGACGCTATCGAAACGTCAGCCGCCTTGTCACGCCAGGAACACCGCAATGTCAAAGGATGCCATGCGCGAGGAGGCCGAGCGGCTGATCAAGGAGGCGATGGCGCGCAACATCAAGGTCAAGACCGGCAACACCCGCATCGAAACCAAATGCGGCAAGTGCGGCGCACCCAACCGCGTTTCCGCGGAGCCAGGCCAGACCCGGGTCAAGTTCTCCTGCAAGGAATGCGGGCACAAGCAGCAGACGCTGTGACGGCGCTGGCTGACACCCATCGGCTCTTCAACGGAACCCGACAGCATGCTCACCACCTCCCCGGCTCCCCTCACCTTGCAGGCGCATGGAGTGGAGATGCCGGCGCTCGGGTTCGGCACCTCGCCGATGACCGGCAGCATGGCGGCCGACGAGGTGGTCGCGGCGCTGAAATCGGGCTACCGCCACATCGACACCGCGCGCAAATACGGCACCGAGCACACGGTCGGCGAGGCGATGCGGCTCTCGGGCGTGCCGCGCCAGCAGATCTTCCTCACCACCAAGGTGTCGCATGAGTATCTGCGCGCCGACGATTTCGCGAAGTCGGTGGACGACAGCCTCAAGGCGCTCAGGACCGACTATGTCGATCTCCTGCTGGTGCACTGGCCCAATCCGGAGATTCCGCTCTCGGAAACCATGCCGGCGCTGGCGAAGGCCAAGCGCCAGGGCAAGGCGCGCCATGTCGGTGTCGCCAATTTCAACATCGCGCTGCTCGATCAGGCGATCAAGCTCTGCCCCGAGCCGCTGATATGCCTGCAGGCCGAGTGCCATCCGTATCTCGACCAGACCAAGCTCCTGAACGCCGCGCGATCGCACGGCATGGCGTTCGTCGCCTATTGCCCCCTCGGCCGCGGCCGGCTGTTCAGCGATCCGGTGCTCGGCGAGATCGCACAGTCGCGCGGCAGGAGCATCGCCCAGATCGCACTGCGCTGGCTGATGCAGCAGGGCCTCGGCGCGATCCCGCGTTCCTCCAATCCGCAGCGCATCGCCGACAATTTCAAGGTGTTCGATTTTTCGCTGAGCGACGACGAGATGAAGCGCATCGCCGCGCTGAAGCGTGCCAACGGCCGGATCGCCGACCCTTCGGGCCGGGTCAGCGGCGGCTGGGACTAGAGCCGTTTCCGTTCCTTCGGAATCGGAAACAGCTCTAGCTTTTTTGGTTTGGTCGCATTTTCTGCGGCGAACCGCTTCACACCCCGGATCAAGTCCGGGGCAGGCTTTCGCCGGAAAATGCTCCAGGTCTCCGATCATTTGGGGCGGCGCTCCAAAATGACGCAGGAAGACACTTCAACGGATTGGCAACCTTGATCCCGCACACTGCCCAAACGCTGTCGCGTGAGGGCGTGCATGAGCGTTCAGGACCAGCCGCGAACTCCGTTACCGGAGCGGGCGCAGCCTTATGAAATCATCGGCCTCGGCTTCGGGTTTTCCGCCGCAGGCCTCTACTTCATGCTCGGCGCCGGCGGCCTCCTGCCGATGCCCGAGGCCAACGGGCCGACCTTCATCGTGTTCTGCGCCGGCGCGGCATTCCTGTTCGCAGGCCTCACTTGCATGGTCCGCGCCAGGGCCGGCATCGGCGACCATCAAAGCGACGTGCCGGATGACGCCGTGCTCCGGCTCAAGCTCTCCTATCGCGTGCTCGGCATCGGCGTCATGGGCGCGCTGGCGACCGTCGGCACCTGGATCGCGATCGGCTCGGGCCCGCGCGCGTTCACGATCACCGGCTCGTTCGGCGAGATGCAGACCTCAGGCCAGACGCTCGGCCGCGTGATGTTCGGCCTCGGCGCGGTCATCGTCTGGATCTACGTGATCGCGCTCACCGTCGGTACGGTGCGCAAGCTCATCAACCGCGGCGGTTGAGCATCATCCCACGCGGATGACGATCTTGCCGAAGTGCGCGCCGGCCGCCATGTGATTGTAGGCGGCCTTCACCTCGTCGAAGCCGAACACCTTGTCGATCACCGGCTTGATGCGACTTGCCGCGATCGCGCGGTTGAGCGCCTCGAACATCTGCGTCGAGCCGACGGAAATACCCTGGATGTTGGCACGGCGTCCCATGATCAGCCCGGGATTGAGCTCGGTCGCAGCGCCGCTCAGGTTGCCGATCATGCTGATCTTGCCGCCGACGCGCAGCGCACCGAACGAGCGCGTCAGCGTGCCCTGACCGCCGACCTCGACCACATGATCGACGCCGCGGCCGCCCGTGAACTCCATCGCCGACTTCTCCCAGTCGGGCGTGGTCTTGTAGTTGATGGCGTGGCTTGCGCCGAGCGTCCTGGCCTTGGCGAGCTTGGCATCGCTCGACGAGGTGATGACCGACTGCATGCCCATCGCATGCGCGAGCTGCAAGCCGAACACGGAAACGCCGCCGGTGCCCTGCAGCAGCACCGTCTGCCCGGCGATCAGCTTTCCGTGCTCCATCATCGCGTGCCAGACGGTGACCGCGGCGCACGGCAGCGTCGCGCCCTCTTCGACCGACAGATGCGCCGGGATTTTCACGACACCGTCTTCCTCCAGCACCACGTATTCGGCGAGCATGCCGTCGACGCCGCCGCCCAACGCCGTGGCGTGCACGTCGGGCGCGGCCTCGCCGCCCGGCCAGCGCTGGAAGAAGCAGCCCGCGACCTTGTCGCCCGCCTTCACGCGCCTGACACCGGAGCCGACCTCGACCACCTCGCCCGCGCCGTCCGACAACGGCACGACGTTGTCAGGTGACGGCATGCGATAGGCGCCGCGGACGATGCCGAGATCGCGGAAATTGAGCGAGCAGGCCGCGACCTTCACCAGCACCTGGCGATGGCCGGGCTTGGGCTGCGGACGGTCGACCCTGGTCAGCGCGTCGATGCCCGCGCCAAACTTGGGCAGTTGGTACGCACGCATGGCTTCGCTCCCTATTTCGTATTCAGGAAATTCTCATTTCGTATTCAAGAACTCTTTGGACCACTTCGTGTAGTCCGCCTGGCGCAGCAGCTTCTTCTGCATGTCGGCCGAGGCGACATTCCTGAGATCCGAGGGCTTGGTGCCTTCGCGCAACGCCTTCAGCGTGTCGTAGACGCCCTGCACCCCGGCCCAGAACTGGTGGTGTCCTTGCAGGCAGACGCGCACCTTGCGCGCCGAGAGGTAATCGAGGTCCATCATGTCCTCGGGCACGCTGCCGAGAAACAGCGGCTTGGTCACCGCCTGCGCCACCGCGTCGAGCTGCTCGCGGTTCTTCAGCCCGGCGATGAACAGCATGTCGACGCCGACCGCCTCGTAGGCCTTGAGCCGCTTGATGGTGTCTTCGACACCGGTGATGCCGATCGCGCTGGTGCGGCCGACGATCATGAGCCGCGGGTCCTGCCGGCCGGCCAGCGCCGCGCGCATCTTGCCGACGCCTTCCTCGATGGAGAGGAGCTGGCCCTCCTCGCCGCCGAACGCGGTCGGCAGCAGCGTATCCTCGATGGTCAGCGCCGAGACGCCGGCGGTTTCCAATTCCTCGACCGTGCGCTTGACGCTCATGGCATTGCCGTAGCCGTGGTCGGCGTCGACGCAGAGCGGCAATGAGCCGGCGCGGTTGATGCGATAGGCCTGCTGGGCGAACTCGGTCAGCGTCAGCACGCAGATGTCCGGCGCGGCGATCACACTGAACGAGCCGACCGAGCCCGCAAACATCATCGCCTCGAAGCCCACCTCGGCGGCGATCCGGGCCGAAATGCCGTCATACACCGACGCCGGATAAACACATCGTTCACCATTGACGCTGGCGCGCAGCCGCTCGCGCCGCTCAGTCCAGTTCATTGCCCTGCCCCTTCCAAAGCCGGAAATCCGTGCCGTTCTAGCACGCCCGGCCCACGTTCCAACGGCCAACGTCCGGATGCAAGCCGATCGGAAGACTTGCGCGTGCCGCGGAAACGTCCGGCTAACCGTCGTGCGCCATTAAGCTTCGCGACGCCGGCGTTTTCACCGCTTCTTACGCTTCCCCGCTTAGCCTCCCCTACACCAACTTAAGGCTACGTCGTTTCACAATGGAACTCGACGTCAACACACTGTTCCTGGTGACCATGCAGGTCGAGATCATGCTCGGCCTGCTGCTGTTCTTCGTCTGGGCGCAGAATTTCAGCAAACGCGCGCTGGCGTGGTGGGGCAGCGCACATCTGCTGCGCGCGGCGTCGATCATGCTGCTCGGCACGCACGGCTCGGCGCCGGACTCGCTGTCGATCGATTTCGGCAACGCGCTGCTGTTCGCCTCCTTTGCCCTGACCTGGTGCGGCGCACGCGTGTTCGACCGGCGTCCGCCCGAGCCGGCGCTGGCGCTGATCGGCGTCGCGCTCTGGCTCGTGGCCTGCCGGGTGCCGGCGTTTGCGGCATCGCCGGAATTGCGCCTGCTGACCGGCTCGGGGATCGTCACCGCCTATACCTGGCTCACGGCCTACGAGTTCTGGCGCAACCGCGAGGAAGAGCTGGTGTCGCGCTGGCCGGCGATCTTCATGCTGTTCGCGCACGGCGCGCTGTTCCTGCTGCGCACGCCGATGATCGCGACGGCGATCAAGCCGGCCGCCAGCATGCTGGCGCTGAGCGGCTGGACCGAGCTTCTGAGCCTCGAAGGGCTGCTGTTCACCATCTCCATCGCCTTCATCCTGCTGGCGATGGCGAAGGAGCGCACCGAGTATCATCATCGCAACGCGGCGATCACCGACTCGCTCACCGGCATCCCCAACCGCCGCGGCTTTCTCGAGCAGGCGATGGCGCAACGCGCAGCGGCCGGCGGCAACAGCCCGGTCGCAGTGCTGCTGTTCGACATCGACCACTTCAAGCTGGTCAACGACCGCTTCGGACACGCGGTCGGCGACCGCACGCTGCAGATCTTCGCCGACACCGCAAGCGCACAAATGGGCGGTCTTGGCACGGTGGGCCGCTGGGGCGGCGACGAGTTCGTCGCGGTGATGTTCGACACCAGCCGCGAGATCGCGGCGACGATCGGCGAACGCATTCAGCGCGCCTTCGAGGACGCCGCGGCCGACATCGACGGCCGGGTGATCGGCGCAACGGTGAGCACCGGCGTGGCGTTCAGCGGCCACGGCTCGTTCGAATTGCCGGCGCTGCTGCTGCAGGCCGACCGGGCGCTCTATCGTGCCAAGGAAGACGGCCGCAACCGCGTCGCCATTACGATGGCGGACACCCGCGCGCTGGACGACGAGAACGCGAGCAATATCGTGACGCTCCGCCGCCGCGACGCCGCCTGAGCCTCCCCCATTAAGGTTGACCGCAAGGACCGCTGCAAACTCGCGGCGTGACGCCATAACGTGGCCCGCCAGGAAGTCGCAGCGGAGACCGCATTTGGCGGACCCAGCATCGCATCGAACGAGCCTGCCGGGCCACTTCGCCATCGCCCTGGCGTTCGGCATCGGCGGAGCCGTGGCACTTGCCGCGGCCGGCTGGTCGAAGATTTCCATGCAAAGCCATGCGGCGCGCCAACCGCACCCCGCCTGGGCGGAAATGCCGTGGCCGTTTCCGATGGACCAATGGGGCAAGGGCAAGGCCTATCGATGCACGGCAGCGAACTGCGGCACCGAGGTCCGCGTCTATCTCCGCGCCAAGATCGGCTTCTGCAACTGCACCGCCGGCGTCGCCCACGACGAAGATCTGGCGCGGCTGAGCGATCTCACGCTGCTCGGCGGTGAGGCCGAGCCGCTCGGCGGCGGCCGGCCGATCGCGGTCGGCTGGATGGACGGACGCGCTCGGCCCTATCAGATCGGCAGCGCAACGGCGGTGTCGACAGCCTTCCATCACGAATGCGACGCACTGGTGGCCACCGCGGTGTACAACCGCGCACCGCACGCCGATGTCGAGCTTGCGATGGTCGGTTTTCTCAACAGCCAGACCGTGCTGGACTGGGCCAGGATCGAACTCGGGCTCTAACAAGCGCGTCCGTGAGCGCCGTCACTGCGAACGCGGCGGCTGACCGCTGAACCGCAGCACCGTCCATCCGGCTATCGCTGAAAGCAGCGAGCCGATCAGCACCCCGACCTTGGTCTGGTCCTTCCACGACCCTGTCTCGCCAAACGCGAGAAGGCCGATGAACAGACTCATGGTGAAGCCGATACCGCACAGCAGCGACAGCCCGTAAAGCTGCATTCCGGTCAGGCCGCCGGGTCGTCGCGCCACGCCCAATTTCACCGCGAGCCAGACCGAACCGAACACGCCGATCTGCTTGCCGATAAAAAGCCCGAGCATGCAGCCGAGCGTCACCGGCTGAAGCAAGTACGCCAAGTCGATGCCGCCAAGCGACACCCCGGCATTGGCGAAGCCAAACACCGGCATCACCAGGAAGGCGACCCAGGGCTGGATTGCGTTTTCAAGGTTGTGCAGCGGCGAATGCGCGTCGTCGGGATGGCCGGGTGACGGCTTCAGCGGCACGGTGAGCGCGAACAACACGCCGGCGACGGTGGCGTGCACCCCGGACTTGAGCACGCAATACCAGAGCAACAGGCCGAGCGGGATGTAGACGGCGAGGCGCATGACGCCCAGGCGATTCAACGTGATCAGTGCGGCGAACACCGCCGCAGCGGCCCCCAGCATCGGCAGCGACAGGTCGGTGCCGTAGAACAGCGCGATGATGACGATGGCGCCGAGATCGTCGACGATCGCCAGCGCCGTGAGCAGCACCTTCAACTGAACCGGCGCGCGCGAACCGACCAGCGCCAGCACCGCGAGCGAAAAGGCGATGTCGGTCGCAGCGGGGATGCCCCAGCCGCGCGCGGTCGCCGCCGGCGGCTGATTGAACGCGAGGTAGACCAATGCCGGCGCAATCATGCCGCCCAGCGCCGCGATACCCGGCAGAATGCGATGCGCCCAGAGCGCCAGATGACCGTCGAGCAGCTCGCGCTTGATCTCGAGCCCCACCATCACGAAGAACAGCGTCATCAACGCGTCGTTGATCCAGTGCAGCACGCTCAGGCCGAGCACCTTGGTCGCCAGCGTCGACTGGTAGAGGCCGGCAGCGCCCGAGTTCGCCGCCACCATCGCCGCGGCAGCGCTGGCAATCAGGATCAGGCCGCCGCTCGCCTCATGGCTGAGCAGGTTGCGTAGTGCGGATGGCGGTGGGTGGCTAGGCCGCGGCGTCATGGTTCATGCCTGCCAGCAACCGCCGCCAAAAACAACCGAGGGCCGCTTTCGCGGCCCTCGCGTACGTCGCCGTATCGGCGTCAGTGCGCCGCAGCCGCGGCGACGCCTGTCCCGATCGGGCAGGACACGCCGGTGCCGCCGAGCCCGCAATAGCCGAACGGGTTCTTCGCCAGATACTGCTGGTGGTAATCCTCGGCGAAGTAGAACTCAGGCGCGTCGAGAATTTCCGTCGTGATCGCGCCGTAGCCCTTGCCGGCCAGGGCCTTGCCGAACATCGCCTTCGACTCCTGCGCGGCCTGCTTCTGCGCCGCCGAGGTCGTGTAGATGCCGGATCGGTACTGCGTGCCGACGTCGTTGCCCTGGCGCATGCCCTGGGTCGGGTCGTGGTTTTCCCAGAAGGTCTTGAGCAGCGTCTCGTAGGACACCTTCTTGGGGTCGTACACCACGAGCACCACCTCGTTGTGGCCGGTACGGCCCGAGCACACCTCCTCATAGGTCGGGTTCGGCGTATGACCCGCGGCATAGCCCACCGCGGTGGTGGTGATGCCGTCGCCGAGCTCCCAGAACTTGCGTTCCGCGCCCCAGAAGCAACCCATGCCGAAAATCGCGGTCTCGAGGCCCGCCGGATAGGGCCCCTTCAACGGGTTGCCGTTGACGAAATGGTTGCTGGCGGTGCGGATCGGGCTTGCCCGTCCCGGCAGCGCATCGGCCTTGGACGGCATCTCAATCGACTTCTTGAAACCGAACATCGTTGGTTCTCCTCAATCGCTGGCATAAATATAGGCAGGTTTGCCGCATTCGGCACCCGGCTTGCCGTCACATTCGGGCCATTTCAGCAAGGACGCGGCTCACGGCCGCGCGAACAGGCGCACACGGACTGTTTCCCTCGCGGCCCGAGACACTTATGCTGCCGCGTTTTTCGGATTCGGGTGGAGGCCCCATGACCAGGCTGAAGATGTTCGTTTGTGCCGGCGCTGTGGCGCTGCTGGCGGCGTTTCCCGCGCGCGCCCAGACCGTGCCGCCGCCCTACGGGCCGCCGATCGGCATCGAGAACGCCCGCAAGATCATGACCGCGGCCGAGGCCGAGGCCGCCAAAAACAACTGGGCCGTGGTCATCGTCATCATCGACAGCGGCGGACACATCGTCATGCTGCATCGCCGGGATGACGTGCAGCTCTCCTCGATCGAGATTTCGCAGGGCAAGGCCAAGACCGCGCTGATGTTCAAGCGCCCGTCCAAGGTGCTGGACGACGCCATCTCCGGCGGCGGGCCGGGCCTGCGCTTCCTGGCGCTGAAAGACATCGTGCCGCTCGAGGGCGGGCTGCCGATCCTGATCGACAACAAGATCGTCGGCGCCATCGGCGTCTCCGGAGTGCTGTCGGCGCAGGACTCGCAGATCGCGCGTGCCGGACTTGACGCGCTGAAGTAGGACACCGCGATCGACCGAGCGACGCCGGGATCCGGTTGGAATTGAGGGCCACGCCTTTGAATCACCGCCCGCACATCGTCGTGGTCGAGGACGAGGCGACGCAACGCCAGCTCCTCTGCGACTATCTCGACAAGCAGAACTTCCGCGTCAGCAGCGCCGACGGCGGCGTCGCTTTGCGGCGGCTGGTCGAGCGTGAGCTGCCGGCGCTGGTGCTGCTCGACGTGGGGCTGCCCGGCGAGGACGGATTCGTGCTGGCGCGGTGGCTGCGCGAGCGCAGCGGCCGGATCGGCATCATCATGGTGACGGCCGCGTCCGACACGGTCGATCGCGTGGTCGGCCTCGAGACCGGCGCCGACGATTACATCGGCAAGCCCTACGAGCCGCGCGAGCTGCTCGCCCGCATCAAGAGCGTGCTCCGCCGCGTCACCGGCACGCCCTCGGCATCGGGCCCGCGCGTGCGCATGGGTCGCCGGGTGCTCGATCTGGAGAAGCGCGTGCTGGTCGATCCGAATGACGGCAGCGAGGAGACGCTGACCGCGAGCGAGTTCGATCTCCTGAAACTTTTCGCAGAGAATCCCAACCGGCCGCTGCAACGCGACTGGCTGCTGGAATCGGCGGCACATCGCGAGATGGAGGCGTTCGACCGCGCGATCGACCTGCGGATCACCCGGCTGCGCCGCAAGATCGAGGTCGATCCGGCCCATCCGGATTCGATCCGCACGGTGCGCGGGGTCGGCTACATGTTCGTGCCGCCGAAGGATTAACCGGCCGTTGAACCTGAACGTCCATAGACCCACTGATAGCAGCCGAAATCTGATTTGCTGGAGTTATCCATGTCTTTGAACGTCTCTCGCGGCTCGATGGCCGTTCTGCTGGCGCTGACATTTCTGCCGGGCGTGGCGCGGGCCGAGTCGCCGGAGGGCCCGGTCGCGATCCCGCAGGAGCCGGTCGCCACCCGCGCCTCGCTGCCGCCGCCCGCGCATCCGTTCGCGGCGATGGCCGGCAGCTGGAGCGGTGGCGGCTCCATCGAGCTGACCGGCGACATCAAGGAGAACCTGCGCTGCCGCGCGACCTACAATTACGGCACGGCCAACAACAGCCTCGCGCTCAACATTCGCTGCGCCAGCGACAACTACAAGTTCGAGCTTGCCAGCAACGTGGTCGAGCGCAACGGCCGCGTCTCCGGAACCTGGAGCGAAGCCGCCTACAAGGTGTCCGGCAACATCTCCGGCCGCATGGTCGGCAACAATATTGCGGCAGTTGCCCAGGGCGACAACTTCAACGCCGATCTCTCGGTGACGACCACCGCCAACCGCATGATGGTGACCATGACGCCCAAGGCCACCTACGTCATCGCGGTGAAGATGGCGTTCAACCGGGGCGGTCGCTAAAGCGGGATGACTTTTCTTCGAATCGTCATCCCACTTTAGCTTCTTGTTTGAGCATGATCTTTTCCGAAAACCGCTTCACACTTTTAGCCCACTATCCACCACAGCTCGCACCATCGCCTCTCGACCTTTCGGCGTGAGACGAGCATTCTTGTGCGTGTCCATTCGGTCCTCCGCGAATCGCAGGTGGTTTGGCGACTTCAGCGTTCACGGCCTGGTCCGAATGGACAACCTCCTGAAAGTTCACATCTAGCCCTTACGGCGAGCCGATCTCGGCCAACGCCCGCCGCAGCTCGGCCGCAAGCGGGCCGAGCCCGCTGCGGCAGCGTTCGCGATCGCCGGCCTTGCCGGCCTGCTCCAGCGCCGCCGCGGCGGAGCCGACGCCCTTGGCGCCGACCGCCTGGGCCGCGCCCTTCAGCTTGTGCGCCGCCGCCGCCAGCGCCGCGAGATTGCCCGCCTTCGAAGCGCTGTCGATCTCGCGCTGCGTGTCCACCGCGGTGTCGCGGAACTTGTTGAGCAGCGAACCGATCGCGGCCTGATCGTTGCCGAGCCAGGCGCCGAGCACCGAGCGATCGATGGCGCTGCCCGCCTCGTTGGCTTTCGGGGCGGCCGGGCCTTTTCCATCGCCGACCGGCAGCCACCGCTCGAGCGTGGTCTTGAGCCGCTCGATGTTCACCGGCTTGACCAGGTAGGCGTCCATGCCGGCCCCGATGCAGCGCTCCTCCTCGCCCTTGAGCGCGTTGGCGGTGACGGCGACGACCGGCGTGTGGCCGGGCCGCTTGCCCTCTCTCTCGGCTTCGCGGATCCGCGCCGTCAGCTCATAGCCGTCCATGCGCGGCATGTGGACGTCGGCCAGCACCGCGTTGTAGCGCCCGGCCGCCCACGCATCCAACGCCTCGACGCCGTCGTTGACGCTGTCCGCCGCGATCCCGAGCAGGTCGAGCTGGCGCACCAGCACCTCGCGATTGACCGGATGGTCGTCGACCACCAGCACGCGGAAGTGCTCGCGGCGCTTGGGCGTCAGGCCCGTCGCCGTGTCCGGCCGCAGCAGGACCGCGAGCGGCGAATCCGCGGGCGCGGCCTTCAGCGTCAGCGACACGGTGAAGGTCGAGCCCTTGCCCGGCGTGCTCTCGATCTCGACGTTGCCGTCCATCAGTTCGCTCAGCCTTCGCACGATGGAGAGGCCAAGGCCGGTGCCGCCGAACTTCCGCGTGGTCGAGGAATCGGCCTGCGCGAACGGCTGGAACAGGCGCGCGCGCTGCTCGGCGCTGAGCCCGATGCCGGTGTCGGTCACCGCGAGCGTGACGCGCGTTGCGCCATCGCCGAGCGGCCGCGTGCCGGCGCGGACCTTGACGCCGCCGCGTTGCGTGAACTTGATCGCATTGCTGACGAGATTGAACAGTATCTGCCGAACCCGCGTCGGATCGCCGACCAGCGCGTCGTTCGAGCCGGCCTCGATGACGGATTCGATGGTCAATCCCTTGGCGGCCGCCTGCGGCCGGAAGGTATCGACCGAGCCGTCGATCAAGCCGGACAGCGAGAACGCGGTCTCCTCCAGCTCCAGCCGCCCGGCCTCGATCTTCGAGAAATCCAGCAGGTCGTCGATGATCCGCAGCAGCGCCTGCGCCGAATCGCGCATGGTCGCAACGCTCCGGCGCTGTCCGTCATCGAGCCCCTGATGCTCCAGCACCTCCATCATGCCCAGCACGCCGTTCATCGGCGTGCGGATTTCATGGCTCATGGTGGCAAGGAACGTGGACTTGGCCTGGGTCGCGGCCTCCGCTTCGACGCGCGCGGCCTCGGCCGCGTCCTTGGAGATGGCAAGCGCTTCCTCGCGGTCCTTCAACTCGGTGATGTCGCGCGTCACCACGATGATGTCGCCGTTGCTCAGCGGAACAAAGCGGAACTCGAGATGCAGCCCCTCGGCGGTGCGCCGCTCGAAATAGGAGCCGCCTGGCCTGGCGATGAATTCGAAGCGGCTGCGCGCCAGCTCCTCGGGATTCGTGGTCGAACCGAAATCGCCGCGCCTGGCCTGATAGCGCAGAACATCGAGCAGGGAGACGCCGGGCTTTGTCATCTCCGGCGGCAAATTGATGAAGTTCGTCAGCGCCTGGTTGGTGAACTTCATCCGGAATTCCGGATCCCACAGCGTGACGCCGTCGCTCATATTGTCGAGCACCGACTGCATCAGGCTGCGCGCCTGCTCGACCGCCTGCTCGCGATCCTTCAGCTCGGTGATGTCGCGGTGCACGCCCAGGAGCCCGCCGTCCGTCAGAGGCTTGTAGACGAACTCGACGTGCCGTCCGCTCACCGTCTTGCGGTCGTAGCGGATGCCGTTCGGGCTCAGCATGTTGGCACGCCGCTGCCTGACCGTCGCTTCGACGTCGTCGATCGGCCCGAAATCGCCGCGCGCGGCCTGGAAGCGAATGAGGTCTTCGATCGGATGGCCGGTTTGCGGGATGTTTGGCGGCAGGTCGAGCTTTTCGCGGAACTGGTCGTTGCCGAACACGAACTTGAAGTCCTGATCGATCAGGATCACGCCGTCGTTCATGTTGTCGAGCACGGTCTGCATCACCACGCGGGCGCGCTCGATATCCTCCTTTGCCTGGGCCAGCGCCTGTTCGCGGTCCTTGAGCTCGGTGATGTCGCGGTAGACGCCGAGGATGCCGCCGTCCGCCAGCGGGTTATAGGTGAACTCGATGTAGCGGCCGGAGAGGGTGCGCCGCTCGTACCGGCCACCCTTCGGGTCGCGAATGACCGCGGCGATCTCCTGGACCTTTCTCTCGATGCCCTCGGCGTCGAGCGGGCCATACTCGCCGCGCTGCGCCTGGAAGCGGATCATGTCGTAGCCGTCGGCCCCGGCCCTGAGCAGTTCGGCCGGGTAACGCTGTCGGTGAATGTGGATGCGGTTGCTGAACCGCCAGCGAAAATCCTTGTCCCACAGCGTGACGCCGTCGCCCATGTTGTCGAGCACGGTCTGCATCAGCGCGCGGGTGCGCTCGACGTCCTCCTTCGCCGCGGCCAGCGCCTCTTCGCGCTGCCGCTGCTCGGTGATGTCGCGGAACACGCCGAGGATGCCGCCGTCGGCGACCGGCTTGAAGCTGAACTCGATGAGCCGTTCGCCCTGCGGGCGCACGTACTTGGCGCCGCCCGCCGCGGTGATCCGATCCTTGGCGGACCGCACGCGCCGCTCGACATCGGCTTCGCTCGACACCGGACCGTAGTCGCCGCGCCGCGCCTGGAACATCATGATGTCGTGCACCGGGGTGCCCGGCCGCACCAGATCGGGCGGAAGCTTGCGCGCCTCGATCTGCTGCCGGCTCATGAGCTGCAGCCGCATGTCCTTGTCGATCAGGGTCACGCCGTCGTCCATGTTGTCGAACGCGGTCTGCATCACCTGCCGGGTGCGCTCGATCTCCACCGTGCGCACCTGCACCTCGTTGAACAGCCGCAGCGTCTCGATGGCGATCACCGCCTGATCGGCAAACGTCGACATCAGCTCCATCTGGGCCGGCGTGAACGGGACCGCCTGCTTTCGGGTGAGCGTCAGCACGCCGATCGGCTCGCCCTCGCGCATCAGCGGCAGGCCGAGCATCGAGCGGTATTCGTTGAACTCGCGCGGGCCCTTCCGCTCGTATTCCTCGTCCACCAGCACATCGGGAATTTGCACGATCGCGCGCGCCTGCACCGTGCGGCCGGCGAGCGAATCGCGGCCCGGCCTGACCGGCCGGCCCACCATGGCGGCCGTCAATCCGGCCGAGTAGCCATGGCTTGCCGTCACACGAAAGAATTCGCCGTCCCGCTGGAAGATGTTGGCGCCGTCGGCGTCGCAGAGTTTCGAGGCTGACTCGACCAGGCGATTGAGCACCGTCTCGAGATCGACGCGGCCGTCGCTGATCAGCTTCAGGATATCGGCCGCCGCGCGCAGCGCCTCCTCGCGGTACTTCGTCTCGGTCACGTCGTGACCGACCGCGAGCACCCGGCCACCGGGCAGCGGATTGAACGTGAACTCGACCAGCGCGCCGTTGCCGGTGCGGCGCACGTGGCGGCTGCCCTTCGGATCGCGGATGCGCGCGGCGCGCTCCCGGATGATCTTCTCGACGTCGACGTCGGGGCCGTAGTCGCCGCGCTCGGCCATGAACCGCAGGCCGTCGTAGCCCGAGGCGCCGGGGCCGCCGATCTCCGGCGTGTAGCGATGGAAGTCGTAGAGCTTGCGGTTGACGAACTCGATCTTGAAGTCCTTGTCGAAGAGCTGGACGCCCTCGTTCATGTTGTCGAGCACGATCTGCATCACCTGCCGCGTGTTCTCGGCGTCGACGCGGGCCGCTTCGGCGGCCTCCTTGGCGGCCGCAAGCGCGTCTTCGCGCTCCTTCAGCGCGGTGATGTCGCGATGGACGCTGAGGATCATGCCGTTGTCGAGCGGCTTGTAGTTCACCTCGATGTAGTGGCCGCTGGCGGAGCGCCGCTCGAAACGCACGCCGCCCGCCGTGCGCATGTGCTCGACCTCCTGACGCACCTTGGCCTCGATGTCGGGCACGGGCCCGAAATCGCCGCGTCGGGCCTGGAAGCGCCGGATCTCGCTCAGCATGCTTTCGGGATAGGCCACATCCGCCGGATAATTCTGGAACTCCATCATCCGGTTGTTGATGAAATGCACGCGCACGTCGTCGCCTTCCGGCGTCATCACCGCGATGCCGTCATCCATGTTGTCGATCATGGTGGCGAGAATGCTGCGGGTGCGCTCGGTTTCGCGGCGGCGCTCCTGGACCTGCCCGAACAGCCGCACCGTCTCGATGGCGATCACCGCCTGATCGGCGAAGGTGGATATGAGCTCGAGCTGCCTGGCGCTGAACGGCCGGCCCACCGATCGGGTCAAGGTGATGACACCGACCGGCTCGCCGTCGCGGAGCAGCGGCACACCGACGATGGTGCGGAAGTCCGTGACCTTGTGAACCTCCGGCCAATGGTATTCGGTGTCGGTGGCGATGTCGGGAACGTGGATGACCCGCCGCTCGATCGCCGTGCGGCCGACCATGGTCGCGCGCGTGGGTGCGACCTTCAGGTCGCGCAGGAAGTCCTTCTGCTTCTGGTTCAGTCCCTTTTCGGCGGCAAGACGATAATGATCGCCCTCGCGCCGGAAGATCAGCGCGGCATCGGCCTCGCAGAGCCGTACGGCCGCCTGCACCACGGCGTCGAGCACGGTCTGCAACTCGAAGGTCGCGCGGCTCATCACCTTGAGCACGTCGGCCGACGCCATCAGCGCCTCGTCGAGATGCTTGGTCTCGGTGATGTCGCCGGCCGCGCCCACCATGCGGTAGGCATAGCCGTCGGGCCGCCGCAGCGCGATGCCGGCCTGCCGCGCCCAGCGCCAGTTGCCGGAGCCGTCGCGGTAGCGCAGCTCCATCGAAAAGCGCGGCGTCTTGCCTTTCAGATGCTCGGCGAGGGTGTACTTGAACAGCGGCTGGTCGTCGGGATGGATGCGCTTGGTCCAGTCACTCGGCCGCTGCATGTGCTCGGCCTTGAGGCCGAGGATCTTGAACAGGCCGGGCGCGAAGTAGACGGTGTCGTTCTCGATGTCCCAGTCGTAGAGGTTCTCGTTGATCGACTCGAGCGCCAGCGCGTAGCGCTCCGCGTCCGGCGGCGACTGCATCGCCTGGAACTTATGCTTCGATTTTGCGGCAGCTCGCGCCGAACCCGCCCCGCTGTCGCCCGCGTTCTTGGCTTTATTCCTGGCAGTCTTGGTTTTGGCCTTGCCGGCAGCACGGGACATGCGCGAATTCGGCATCAAATTGATCCCCCACATGTCATAGTGGGAGGCCTCTGTATCGTCGGTGTTTCGCCGCAGGCGGGATTTGTATCGTTTGTATCGCCGTCCGGAAAAAACCCGACGGATTGGCTGGAGCTTGGTCGCATTTTCTACGGCTTCTACGGCGAACCGCTGCACCGTTCGCCGGAAAATGCTCGAGCAGCCGGGCCATTGCAGCGATTCATTGCCGATCATCGCCCGCGATACCGACGATACCATTTACCCTTACCGCGACATTCGGCCGATACCGACCGCGCCTAGTGTGGCCCCATCGAATTCACGGGGCCTGCCATGACCAAGACCGTCAGCATCTACGCAGCGCAAATCCTGCTCGGCGTGATCGCGATCGCCGCGGGCTACGCCAAGCTCGGCGGCTCGGGCCTGATGGTCCAGCAGTTCCAGGCGCTGGGTCTCGGCCACGGGTTCCTGATGGTCGCGGGCACGGCCGAAATCCTCGCCGGCCTCTGCCTGCTGCTGCCGCGCGGCGGCATCCTCGGCGCGGTGCTGCTCGCCTGCGTGATGGTCGGCGGGCTCGGCGTCACCATCGGCCATGTCGCGAGCGCCGTGGCGCAGCCGGTGCCGGCCTCCTCCTTCACCTCGACCAGCTACCCGTCGATCGCCAAGTCCGGCCGCCACGACGGCGGCATGATCCAGATCGTCCGGCAACGCACCGAGTGGGACATCTGACGGATTTCAGCCAGCGCTCACATATTTCAAGGGCGTGCGACACCGGCCCCAGGCAGCCTTTTCGGCGGCCTGGGGCCGGTGGTCTTTTTCGGAAGGTGCGCGGATCAGTCGCGGGCGTAGCCGATCAGCGGCTTCTTCTTCCGCCCGAGCACGATCAGGACAATGCCAAGGACGCAGAAGATCAGCGATGCCGGCTGGTCCAGCACCGTTGCGACGCCGATCTGCCAGGCCTCGACGCCGGCCTTCTGCTCGACCAGCCCCTGGAAGGCCTTCAAGCTTGCCTCGTGCAAGGCACTCCAGACATAGCTCGTCTTGGTGACCAGAATGCCGCCGTCGGAAATCGACCGGATGCCGTCATAGACCACGAAGATAAAAGCCAGAGCGAGCAGCAGCAGCCCAATAAAGCGCAATAAAAACCGGACCATGATGCAATTCCGAGCGCCCTCCCCGTCCACCGCTTAGCGCGCCGGCGCGAACCGTTCAATCCTCGAAGATAAAATGCCGCGACGCCGATGCGCGCCGCCTCCCTTGAGCAGCACCCGGGGCTTCCGCTAACGTTGCCTTTCGGCCCAGTGGCCGGGGTAGAGTGTTGAAATGGCGAAGAAATCGAGCGGCAACCGGCCGACTTTCACCGATCAAGAAGCGCTGCTGTTCCACAGCCAGGGCCGTCCCGGCAAGCTGGAAGTGGTTGCCACCAAGCCGATGGCGACGCAGCGCGATCTGTCGCTCGCCTATTCGCCCGGCGTCGCCGTGCCGGTGCTGGCCATCGCCGACGACGAGGCCAAGGCCTACGACTACACGACCAAGGGCAATTTCGTCGCCGTCATCACCAACGGCACCGCGATCCTGGGCCTCGGCGACCGCGGCGCGCTCGCGGCGAAGCCGGTGATGGAGGGCAAGGCGGTCCTGTTCAAGCGCTTTGCCGACATCGACTCGATCGACCTCGAGGTGAACTCGAAGGACCCCGACGAGATCATCAATTGCGTCAAGCTGCTCGGCAAGGGCTGGGGCGGCATCAACCTCGAGGACATCAAGGCGCCCGAGTGCTTCATCATCGAGCAGCGGCTGCGCGAATTGCTCGATATCCCGGTGTTCCACGACGACCAGCACGGCACCGCGATCATCGCCACCGCGGGCCTGCTCAACTCGCTCGACCTCACCGGGCGCAAGATGGAAGACACCAAGATCGTCTGCAACGGCGCGGGCGCGGCCGGCATCGCCTGCCTCGAGCTGCTGCGCTCGATCGGCTTCCGGCCGGAGAACCTGATCCTCTGCGACACCAAGGGCGTGATCTACGAGGGCCGCACGGACGGCATGAACCAGTGGAAGTCGGCCTACGCGATCAAGACCTCGAAGCGGACGCTGGCCGAGGCGCTCGAAGGCGCCGACGTGTTCTACGGCCTGTCGGTCAAGGGCGCGGTGACCAAGGACATGGTCAAGTCGATGGCCGACAAGCCGATCATCTTCGCCATGGCCAACCCCGATCCGGAGATCACCTGGGAGGAGGTCTACGAAGCGCGCGACGACGCCATCATGGCGACCGGGCGCTCCGACTACCCGAACCAGGTCAACAACGTGCTCGGCTTTCCCTACATCTTCCGTGGCGCGCTCGACGTGCAGGCCAAGACCATCAACATGGAGATGAAGATCGCCGCGGCGCGCGCGCTCGCCGAGCTCGCCCGCGAGGACGTGCCGGACGAGGTCGCGGCCGCCTACGGCGCGCGGCCGAAGTTCGGGCCCGACTACATCATCCCGGTGCCGTTCGACCCGCGGCTCATCTCCCATGTGCCGCCCGCCGTCGCCAAGGCGGCGATGGACACCGGCGTCGCGCGCAAGCCGATCGCCGACATGGAAGCCTACAAGCATATGCTCCGCTCGCGCCGCGACCCGGTCGCAAGCGTGCTGCAGCAGGTGTTCCAGCGGCTCCGCCGCGCGCCGAAGCGGGTGGTGTTCGCCGAAGGCGAGGAGGAGCAGGTGATCCGCGCCGCGGCGAGCTTCGTCCACGAGGGGCTCGGCACCGCACTCCTGGTCGGCCGCGAGGAGCCGATCCGCAATACCGCGAAAAACCTCGGCATCACGCTCGGCGGCAAGATCGAGATCATCAATGCGGCGCTCTCCACCCGCAACACGAATTACGCCAACTACATCTACGAACGCCTGCAGCGGCAGGGCTACCTGTTCCGCGACTGCCAGCGCATGGTGAACCAGGACCGCAACACCTTCGCCTCCTGCATGGTTGCGCTCGGCGACGCCGACGCGATGGTCACCGGCGTCACCCGCAACTACTCGGTGGCGCTGGAGGACGTGCGCCGCGTCATCGATCCCAAGCCCGGCCACCGCGTCATCGGCCTGTCGATGGTGCTGTCGCGCGGCCATCCGGTGCTGGTCGCCGACACGGCGATCACCGAGATGCCGACCGCCGAGGAGCTCGCCGAGATCGCCATCGAAGCCGCCGGCGTCGCCCGCCGCATGGGCTATGTGCCGCGCGTCGCCATGCTCGCCTTCTCCACCTTCGGCCATCCGCCGGGCGAGCGCTCGTCGCGGGTGATCGAGGCGGTGAAGCTGCTCGACAGCCGCCGCGTCGACTTCGAATACGAGGGCGAGATGGCCGCCGACGTGGCGCTCAATCCCGAGGCCGCCGCGCCCTATCCGTTCAACCGGCTCACCGGCCCGGCCAATGTGCTGATCATGCCGGCGTTTCACTCGGCATCGATCTCGACCAAGCTTTTGCAGGAGCTCGGCGGCGCGACCGTGATCGGCCCGCTATTGGTCGGCCTCGACCGGCCGGTGCAGATCGTGCCGCTCGGCGCCAAGGACGCCACCCTGGTCAACATGGCGGCGCTGGCGGCGTTCAATGTGAGCGGCTGACCGCCGCGCCGTCTTGGAGCCCGACAAGGTCTTGCAGCCCGCATGAAGCGAAGCGGAATGCGGGACCAGCGGCCCCGGACTTCGCTTCGCTCCGTCCGGGCTACGGCGGCAGGGCCGCAGCGGCGCTGCTTCCATAGCCAAACGCGGGCCTGCTAGGCGATTCGCCCGGCTGCCGGTTTACGCGATCCGCGCTACGCTCGCCTCCTGAGCAACGCAGGAGGCGACGATGCTCAACCGCAGGACATTCGGAAAGCTCACCGCCGCGACCGCCCTCACCGGGCTCGCGGCTCCCGCACTCATCCCGCGCTCGTTCGCGCAAGGCGCCGCGCCGCAGGTCGCGCGCGGCAACTACCTGATCAAGAACGGCGCGGTCATCACCGTCGATCCCGCGCTCGGCGTGCTGCCGCGCGGCGACGTTCACGTCAACAACGGCCGGATCGAGGCGGTCGGCCCGAACCTCACGGCTGCCGGCGCCGAAGTGATCGACGCCACCGACATGATCGTGATGCCGGGCTTCATCGA
>JAIESI010000333.1 GCA_019746135.1 Xanthobacteraceae bacterium | reverse complement strand
GAAAACGTCGATCCGGCGGCTTTGATCGGCGACAAGGCTTACGACGCCGATCGGCTGATCGAGGCTCTCAATCGGCGGGAGATCAGCCCGGTGATTCCCCCTGTCGCCCATCGCAAGACCCCACGGGACTGCGACTTCGCGCTCTATTGCGAACGCAACCTCGTCGAGCGCTTCTTCAACAAGCTCAAGCACTTTCGCGCCATCGCCACACGCTATGACAAACTCGCCAGAAACTTTCTGGCCGGAGTTCAACTCGCCTCCGCTATGATTTTGCTCAACTGAAGACAGGCCCTAATTCGGCTGGTTGTCGCCGAAAAATCGTTCAGCGCGCCATAATGGTTTCATGTGAGAGAGAATGGTGTCGCGCTCGTTCGTTGCGCGTGTGCAGCACCATCTGCCGCAGATCAAGTCGCGGCGCGCCGCGCCGCGAGCGTCATTCGGAAACATAACGCAGATATCGGTGGCCGATCATCGGAATCGTGCTGCAGCAAAAAATGCCGACAATCATGCCGAGATGCATCGTCCGGTTCCATGCTTTTGATATCGCAAAGTATGTCAACGTTGGATCGATGAATTGTTCGCGCGAGCGCGCGATGTTGTGCGACGTTCAGGGAGGGAGGACCTGCTGCCAGCGCTGCAGCGACGAGCGCGGGCGGTAGTTCAATCGCGACCGCCGCAACGCCGACGGCGATCAACGTCTTGCGCAGCAGCTGCGACGGGCTAGGAGACGTTCGGCGGCCGGCTTCCGATTGCGCCATGTATGTTCCATCGCTCCTGCTCGGAGGCGCGAAATGAATCTGTTCGCAGGGGCGCGAAAACGTCGCTGCAGAATCTGCATCGACTTCTACAGCCTCCGCGCCGGGATGCAATTTCGCGCGGAAAAAAGAAAAGCCGCGCGCCCGGTGTAACCTTTCCTCCGGCTCCACCGAATTACCTACACAGAGCGATGTAGCGGATCCGAAGTGCAAGGAAGGTGCGCGGGGCGATTGAGCTTTCCAAAACAATCTTCAGTTGAGGCCGGTCGCCCGCAGCTGTTGCGGCTGTCGGTCGTCATCCCTGCATGCAACGAAGCCGAGCGCGTCGAGGACGGAAGAGGCCGGATGTCCATCCTTCGCGCCTGCCGGATGGCGTAGGATCTGCTGAAGCTCCGCATGATGCCCGATCATGCTTGGCTCGAGGCGCGCGCTAGGCATGCGCGCGCCGCCGGAGAGGGCGGGCGAGACGTCACAAGTCCGGACGAGGGCGCATCCGCGGCTGCAATGCAAACGGCCGCCGTCGCGCGCTCCGGGCAAGTATGATTTTTTTATACTTCGAGATTTTGTTTTTGACTTTTGGTTCCGTCGCTGTGTGGCGCCATCGTCGGCGTGGTTGTGAGTGTTACAGCGACGATCGAAAATAAAATTTCTGCGCAAAAGAAAATTCGCAGGAGAACGCTGCTAGATTGAGAGCGGTAACGGGGGCGTCGTCGCGGTGGAGGATCGTCAGCTCACCACGCTCTTCCTGAAAGGCTTGGAGGGAGATGCCGCCGCCTATCGGAGGTCTCTGCTCCAGCTGCACGAGCATCTTCAGTCCTTCGTGCGTCGTCAGCTTGTCCGCCTGCGCCTGCCCGAGGCCGATGCTGACGACATCGTGCAGGAGGCGCTTATCGCCATCAATTCCAAGCGGCACACCTATGACGGCTCCACTTCGCTGCTCAACTGGGCCTGCGTCATCGCGCGTTACAAGCTGATCGACGGTTTGCGTGCCGAAAACCGCACTTCGGACATCCAGTCGTTGGAGGAGTTCGACGACACGGTGGACGAGGGCGAGCGCAATGACGCACGCATCACGGTGCGGCGAATTCTCTCCTTGCTTCCCGATCGGTTCCGTATTCCCATCGAGCTCATGAAGATCGAGGGCCTTACCTCAAGCGAAACGGCGCGGCGCATCGGCACCAGCGAGGTCGCCGTCCGTGTCTGCGTGCATCGCGGACTGACCAGGCTCGCTCGGCTGTGCGGCGCCGCGAGCGGAAACCGAGATGGCAGCTAGAGATATCGTCGACAGGATCAGCGCCGACCCGCGTATCCGGCGTCGCGAGCGCCCGACGCCGCGTCTCATCCTGTCCGTCGTCCTTTCGCTGGCCGTTGTTGCCGGGCTTTCCGTCGGGCTGCTCCGTTCCCCTGACATCCTTTCGATCGCGTCTGGCGGGCAGCACGATCATGGCTTCATCCTCAACTTCGCGTTTGTGGTGAGCGTGGCCGCCTGTGCGCTGGTCGTGGTGCGGGATCTTTCCGTCCCGGCGCGTCGTGTAAGTCTGCCCAAATCGGTGCTCGCGCTGCCGTTTGTGTCGATGGCCGTGCTTGCAGGCCACGATCTTATGGGCTCGTCGCTGCACGTGACGTCGCAGCACGTCAGCCATGCTTCGTGGTTGAGTTGTGTCTGGCAGACGATCTCGCTGGCAATCCCCGCATTCGCCGTGTTGACGCTCGGTGTGCGCCACCTCGCGCCTGTCGATCTGCGGCGCGCCGGAGCCTATATCGGTATGCTCGCGGGTGCGCTCGGCGCCATGGGGCATTGCTGGCACGCGTCGGCCGCGCCCTTCGTCCTCGATGCGCTCGGCTACACCGCTGCGATCGCGGCCATGATGGTCGCCGGCATGCTGTTCGGCCCGCGTCTGCTCCGCTGGTGAGGTGGGTCGTTACCGCGCGGGCAGGTGTCGCCTGAATTCAGAAGGTGTCGTGCCGACCACGCGCCGAAACGCGCGTGCCAATTGCAGTGACGTGCCGAACCCGGTTCGCTCGGCCACGCTCGCGATCGTCTGTTCCTGATTGGCCAGCATTTCCTTGGCGCGGTCGACGCGCCGGGCGATCATGTACTGGTGCGGAGGCATGCCGACCGCGTGCTTGAACGAACGGATGAAATGATAGCGCGTGAGATTGATCAGCGCCGCGAGGTCGGAAATGCGCGGCCGCTCCGACAGGTGTGCGTCGATATACTCCGTTACCAGTCGGACCTGCTGGGGGCTCAGTGCACCGGCCTCCGGAAGCTTCGGCGGTTGGACCGCGACGCAGCGAAACAGGTCGAAGGCGAGCACCTCCATCAAGGCTCCGGCATACCCCGGAAGGTCGAGGGCAGGGTCGCTCAAAAGCGCCTGAAATCGCTGCAGGTCGGCCCGGAGTAACGGATCGTCGAATTCCAGTCGCGGCGGCAGCTGCGCTAGGTCGATGTGGTGATCGAACTGCGCGCCGGGGTCAATCGCAATGGAGGTGATGCTGCCGGCCCGCTCGATCGCGCACCATCCCTCCGCCCGGCATCCGGCCGGTACAAAGGAGAGCTTGTTGCGGAGGTCCTTCGTCAGGCTCCGCGGAAGCCCTGTCGCGTTCGTAACTCCGTCAGTACGATAGAGATCGTACAGCGAGATGCGGCTCCAGGTTCCATCGCCTTCGAAATCGTACAGGGCAGGAGCCGATATTCGAACGAACTCCGCGGTAAACCCGCTCCAGCTCCGCCGCTTCAAGATGTCGACGTCGATGGCTCTACCTGTCTCGCGGCTGATGCGCTCCACGGTGCCCGGCATGACCGCAGTTCTTTGCCGCCATCGCTGCGCCGACAGAATGCGGCCAGATGCCGCCGAACAATCGCACGATGTGCTGTAACGTTTTCATGAGGCTCAAATCGTGCGAGCACTTTTCGCCGGATGCCAACTGCATTATTTGCAGGGTCGTGGCAGACGTCATCGCCGGGCGTCTTCGTTTTGCCGACGATTGCATGCGCCATGCGGCGTGGTCCATCGAATTGTGCCGCGGCAAATGATGCACAGACGTGCGCAAAAATTTTCGTTTCATGTCTTCTTTGATATCTCGAAGTCTTCTGTCATGTGACCGGTGCTTGATTCGCTGTCGCGCGCGATGTTGTGCGGCGTTTGGATTTCATTAATGTTCGGGGCATGCCACGCGTTCATTTGTCGCCTGCGTTTGTGAGGTCCGCTGCCTGTCCCGACGGGCTGAAGAAAATCGAGTACTTCGACGTCGCACAACGAGGCTTCATGCTCGAGGTGCGCTGCTCCGGCGGCAAGACGTTTTACCAGCGCTACAGCGACGCCCGAGGCCGCGAGCGTCAATTCAAGATCGGGCCGGCCGACATGCTGTCGCTGGCCGCTGCTCGCCGCAAGGGCAAGGCCACCGTTGCCGAGGTGTTGATGGGCACCGACCCGCAACAGCGCCGCGCCGAGCTGCGCACGATCCCGACGCTGGCCGAGCTGGTGCGGGACCGCTATCTGCCGCACATCAAGAGCTACAAGCGCAGCTGGACCACCGACGAAACGGTGCTCCGCGTGCACGTGTTGCCGGTGCTGGGCGCCACCTTTGTCGACGTTCTGCGGGCCGAGCAGATTACAGAAATCGTGCAATCGATGCGCGACAAGGGATACGCCAGCGGCACCACCAACCGCGTCGTGATCGTGCTGCGCCACGTGTTCAACCTGGCGCGCAAATGGCGCGTGCCGGGCGCGACGGAAAACCCCACGGCCGGCATTATGCTCGCGCCTGACGTGACGCGGGAGCGCTTCCTGTCCTTTGAGGAGGCGCAGCGGTTGATCGCCTCGATCAAGCAGGATGAAAATCGCATCGCCGCACAGGCGATCATGCTTCTGCTGCTCACCGGTGCCCGCCGCAACGAAATCACGCGCGCCCGGTGGGAGTATGTCGACTGGGAGAAGCGCAAGCTGCTGGTGCCGCTTTCCAAGTCCGGCAAGCCGCGGACGATCGCGCTCAACAGCGCCGCCCTCGAGCTGTTGCAGCGGCTGCGGGCCGAAAGCCATGGCTGTTATGTCGTGCCCTCGCCGGTGACGGGTGAGCCGCCGCCGTCGCTGTTCTTCCCATGGAAGCGTATCCGCGAACGCGCCGGGCTGCCCGATCTTCGGCTGCACGATCTTCGCCATTCGTTTGCAAGCTTCCTGGTCAATCGTGGCATTTCGCTTTACGTCGTGCAGGAGCTGTTGGGCCACGGCCACACGCGTTACACCCAGCGCTACGCGCATTTGATGCCCGACACGCTGCACGAGGCCGCCGAGACGGTCGGGGATGTGGTCAGCGCGGCGCAGGGTGTCGCCCCGCGCACCGGCAATCCGGTGCCCGCCGCCACGGCATAGACGCACGCTCCAGACCGCGCGCTGGGCGGCGGCGCCTCGCCGCCGCGTGGCACCGACGCAGAATGACACACGAAGGCCGGCTCTCTGTGCCGGCCTTTTTCTTGCGCGATTTTCACTCGACCGAGACCATACCGGGAGCGGAATCGCCGCGTTTCGTCGGCGCGCGACGCATCAGATGCGATCTTTCCGCGCCGTTCGCCATCGACGTACCGAGCGGGCACCGGGAGCGCAAACGCAGAGATTTTCTGCGTTTGCCAGCCGCGGCAGAAATTTCTTCAGTGCTGTCAATCGGCACGATGGACCGCAGCGCGATCATCCGCGGAGTACGGTGAAGGTTTGCTCCCTGTACGGCGCTGGGTTCTATTACATCCCCGGCACCGATATCTGCATGAAGGTTGGTGGCTACGTCCGCTTCCAGCAGAGCTACGGCCAGTCGTTCAACGTCACCTCGGGTCCGTTCGGCGGCAACAACGGGTTCAACCGTGAGAACTCGGGGGACTACAGCTATCGTTCCCGTGCGATCGCGACGTTCGACACCCGCCAGCAGACCGCGTATGGCACGCTGCGCACCTACCTCATCCTGGGCTTTACGCAGGATTCCAACCCGGACGGCGCGCCGTTTGGTACCCTCTATGCCACCCGCGCCTTCATTCAGATTGCGGGCTTCACCTTCGGCAAGGCGACCTCGTTCTTCGACTTCACCTCCTCGGCGGCGGTGGCCTACAACGCCGGTCACCTCTACACGTCCGATACCGGTGACGGCGGCCACATCGTGGCGGCCTACACCGCGCAGTTCGGCAACGGCATGTCGGCCACCCTCTCGGTCGAGCAGGATCGTCGTCGCGGCACCGACTACCTCGGTGCGGCGATCGCCGGCGGCGGCGGCGGCCAGGTGCTCGGGGCCGATCTCGCTGGCGCCACACGGCTCCAGGACGTCGTCGCCAACCTCCGCGTCGATCAGGCGTGGGGCTCGGCACAGATCGGCGCTGCGGTCCGTCCGATGAGCGCCTCGTACTACGGTGCGGGCAATCAGGCGGGGCTGGTCGAGTGGAACGGTCAGCCGGGCGAGGAGTACGGCTTTGCGGTCATGGCCGGTCTGCGCCTGAACGCGCCGATGATCGGCCCTGGCGACTACTTCCAGGCCGACTTCCGCTACACCGAAGGCGCAATGCAGTATGCGTCGAACACGCCGAACTCGGCGCTGATCTCGCAGGGCCAGACCGTGGCGCAGGTCATCCACAACGATGGCGGCTTCACGGGCACGGCCGCGGCGCCCGGCAGCTTCGAGCGCACCACGGCCTGGGGCGTGTTCGCGTCGTACGAGCACTTCTGGACGCCGAGTCTGCGAACGTCACTCTATGGTTCGTACCTCAACATCTCGCGCGGGGATGGCCTCAACAATGCGATGTGCGCGTCGGGGCTCTATAACCCCGCCACCGTGGGCAACACCAGGGCGACGGGCTGCGATCTCGACTCGTCGCAGTGGAACATCGGCTCGCGCTCGCAGTGGAACATCACCAAGGACCTGTATGTCGGCGTTGACTTCATCTACCACAAGGTCAACACCGCGACGTACAACGCGGCGGGCACCGCCACGCTGACCGCAGGGGCCCTTGCGGGCAAGGCGGCCAGCGCCAGCTACACCACGGGTGACGTCGACGCTTTCGTCACCACGTGGCGTATCCACCGCGACATCGTTCCCTGATGGTGGCGTGATGATCGCGCGTGCAGACGCGTAAATCTTCAGACCCCCGACGGCTTCGGTCGCCGGGGGTCATTTGTTTGCGGTCAACGTAGCGAGTTCGACGATGGACACGGCGATCGAGATACACGCCAAGCTGCGCTTCGACGTCGAGGAGCAACTGCGGGTGGAGCGGGCGGCGTTCGCGGCCAAGGTGCGGGCGGCGCGCGCGGTGCTGGGCCTCAGTCAGGATCAGTTCGCCAGGCACATCGGCCTGACGCAAAAGTCGATCCACCGGATCGAGCAGGGGGCGGTGCAGCCCAAGCGCCAGACCGTGCTCAAGATCCAAGGATTTTGGGCCGAGCGCGGCATTTCGTTCGAAAACCTGCGGAGCGGCGGTTTCCGATTGGCGGTTGATGCCGATGTCCTGCTGCGAAGCCAGGACGACGAGGCGGGCCGGCGCCCGCATTGACCGTCGTATAGCGGGCTGTCGTCCCGCGAACGCCGGATTCCGGACACCGGATCGGACTCCGCTTTTCTCGTCAGCCCGGCCCTGCCGCCCCATTCACGGTAAAGTGGTCGTTTACCATACGCTCGCCGGCCCCATTTCGGCCGGCTTCAGGCCGCGGTATTGTTAACAATTGGATGAGAAGAGGGGTGGCGGCCAAGGTGAGGCTGCCGTAGCCGGTGTCCGGCGTATTTGGGGACGGCATGGGGCTGAGTGGCATTGGGGCGGCATTGAGCGCGGTCGCGCGGATCGGAGCGGTCGGCGGCTGCTGTCTGGCCCTCGCCCATTGCGGCGGTCCGGTTTCCAGCAAGGTCGATCCGAAATACGGCGTGTCCGCCAGCCCGCGGGTCGTCCAGTTCGGCGAGCCGGTGCCGAAAGGCGGGGGCTCATATCGCGTCGGCAAGCCCTACACGGTCGCCGGACAGACCTACAGCCCGGAGGAAAATACCTCGTACAGCGCCGAGGGCATTGCCTCCTGGTATGGCGACGACTTCCACGGCCGCCGGACCGCCAACGGCGAGATCTACGACATGCAATCGATCTCGGCGGCGCATCCGACGCTGCCGATCCCGAGCTATGCCCGCGTGACCAATCTTTCCAACCAGCGTTCGATCATCGTGCGGGTGAACGATCGCGGTCCCTACCACGCCGGGCGTCTGATCGACCTGTCGGCGAGAACGGCGCGGCTGCTTGGCTTCCAGGATCACGGTACGGCCCGCGTGCGGGTGGAGTATGTCGGCCGCGCGTCGCTTGCGGGCTCCGACGACACGCGGCTCGAGGCGACGCTTCGGCGCGGCACGCCCGCGCCGGGCCCTTCGGAGATCAAGCTTGCTGCCTCGCAGGCATTTGCCGTTCGATCCGAAGCCTCGGCTATTCGCGGCACCGTGCCGACACCCGTCGAGCGTCCGTTCGAACTCGGGCACGATCAGGGCTCGGCTCGCGTCGCCGGACGCGCGAACGCACAAGCAAATGCACGAGGTGTGGCCGCGGTCGAGCGAGCTCCGATCGCTCCGGTTGCAGCCCCATCCCGGCAGGCCTTGGCACAGATGAAACCCGGCGAACGGGCGAACTTCGACGCACGATTTGCGCCGGCCAATGCCGGGTCGGCCATGCCGGATCAGGGCGGACCGGTGTCGGCCTATACCGCACCGTCGCAAGGGGCGGTGATGAGCGGCCGCGGGCTCTATTGATCGAGCGGAAGCCTGGCCCGATTCGGCCGATGACATCGCCATTTTAAAGCCACCGAAGGCTTGCTAAGCATGGGGCCGATGCGAGGCGCGCGGGCGTTCGCAGACATCTTATTGGCCCGGCAGCGCACAGATTTGCGGCATCGGGAGTGCGGCATGTGGCGATTTTGGCGGATGATGCTGGCTGCGGCGGGCCTGGGGGCCGCGCTCTGCGCGCCTTCAAGCGCGGCGCCGCCGCACACGGCCGCGCCGCACGCCATCCTGGTCGAGGCCGAAACCGGCTCGGTGCTGTTTGAGAAGGGCGCTGATGCGCTGGTGGCGCCGGCGAGCCTTGCCAAGCTGATGACCCTCGACGTGGTGTTCGAGCAGCTCGAGCTCGGCAACATCAAGCTGACCGATGCCTTCGTCATCAGCGAGAACGCCTGGCGCAAGGGCGGAGCGGTGTCGAGCGGATCGACGATGTATGCCGCGATACACAGCCGGGTGAAGGTCGAGGACCTGCTGAAGGGCGTCATCATCCAGTCCGCCAACGACGGCTGCATCGCGCTTGCCGAGGGCATCGCCGGCAACGAAGCGTCGTTCGTCCGCATGATGAATGACCGCGCACGCGAGCTCGGCCTCACCAAATCGAACTTCACCAACGTGGACGGCCTGCCCGATCCGAAGATGCGCGTCACCGCGCGCGAAATGGCGATGATCGCCCGGCACATCGTCAACACGTATCCCGAATACTACAAGTGGTTCGGCGAGCGCGAGTTCACCTGGAACAAGATTCGGCAGCAGAACCGCAATCCGTTGCTCGGCACAGTCGAGGGTGCCGACGGCATGAAGACCGGCTTCACCAACGAGGCCGGATATAACCTGGTCGGATCTGCCACGCGCAACGGCCTGCGCTTGGTGGTCGTCGTCACCGGCTTGAAGAACGCCAAGGATCGGGCGGACGAGGCCAAGAAGCTCCTGGACTACGGGTTCCGGGAGTTCGACGCCCGTATCCTGTTCGCGGAAAATCAGATACTCGCCGAAGCCAAGGTTTATGGCGGCGCGCAGGGCAAGGTCCCGGTCACCGCCAGGAACCAGATCAAGCTGATGGTCCCTCGGAACGTCAGCGAGCGCATTTCGGCGAAAATGGTCTATGTCGGGCCGGTCCGAGCTCCGGTCCGCGAGGGCCAGCCGATCGGCCATCTCCAGGTTTCGCGCGGCGACACCAAGGTGCTCGAGGTACCGCTGCAGGCCACCGAAAGCGTCGAGGTCGGTTCCGTGTCCCAGCGCGCCTTCGATGCGGCTGCGGAACTTGTGGTCAACATGTTCCGTTCGGCAGCCAAGCGATTGTAACAACCGGCTGCGACAAGCGAATATTTGCGAGCGGGTCTTCGTCCCGTCTGGATCGGACTTATGCGCGGACGTTTCATCACCTTCGAGGGCGGCGAGGGCACCGGGAAATCGACGCACGCGGCCCTGCTTGCGTCGCGGATCAAGGCGTTCGGCATCAGCACGCTGCTGACGCGGGAGCCGGGTGGATCGCCCGGCGCCGAGGTGATGCGCTACGTCCTGCTCTCGGGAGCCGTACGGCCGCTTGGTCCCAATGCCGAGGCCGTGGTGTTTGCCGCTGCCCGCGACGATCATCTCACCACGCTGATCCGGCCGTCGCTGGAGCAGGGCAAATGGGTGATCTGCGACCGCTTCGCGGATTCAACCCGCGTCTATCAGGGTGTGGCCGGCAAGGTCGATCCGATGGCGATCCGGGCGATGGAGCGCATCATCGTCGGCGACACCAAGCCCGATCTCACCTTTATCCTCGACGTGCCGGCGAAGGAGGGCATGAAGCGTGCGGCCGCCCGCCGCGGCAAGGACGGCGCCGACCGTTTCGAGGCGGAGGCGCTGGCGTTCCACGAAAAGCTTCGCGACGGGTTCCTCACCTTGGCCGCGAACGAGCCGGGCCGCTGCGTGCTGATCGATGCGACGCTGCCGAAGGAGGAGGTGTCCGAGCAGATCTGGCGCGTGGTGTCCAAGCGCCTCGATCCGGCGACCGCGCCGATCGCCTTCGAGGACGTGGCGAGCTAGGCGCGCGCGATGTGTCCCGCCCGAGTGAGCGACGACGAGCCGCCGCACCCACGCGAGACGTCTGTGCTGTTCGGCCATGCCGAGGCTGAGCAGGCACTGCTGGAATCTTATCGCGGCGGCCGCATTCCGCACGCCTGGCTGGTCGGCGGCGAGGGTGGCATCGGCAAGGCGACGCTGGCCTATCGCCTGGCGCGCTTCGTATTGGCGAATCCTGATCCCAGCCAGCCGACCGTTCAAAAAGCCACGTCGCTCGCTGTTCCGCCGGACCATCCCGCTACGCGGCGGGTCGCCGGCCAGGCGCACAGCGATCTCCTGGTGCTGGAGCGGGTCGTCAACGAGAAGACCGGCAAGCTGTTCACGGAAACGCGGGTCGACCAGGTGCGCGAGAGCGTGTCGTTTTTCGGCTCGACGGCGGGCGAGGGCGGCTGGCGCGTCGCCATCGTCGATCCGATTGAGGATTTGAACAAGTACGGCATCAATGCCCTGCTCAAGGTACTGGAAGAACCGCCACGGCGCGCGCTTCTGCTGCTGATCACCGATGCGCCGGGCCGCGTGCTGCCGACCATCCGCTCGCGCTGCCGCACGCTGATCCTGCGGCCGCTCGCGGCCGAAGACGTGGCGCGGGCTGCCGCCGCCGCGCTCGGCGAAAAGAGTGTCACCGACGAGATCCGGACGGCGGCCGAGGCCTCGGACGGATCGGTCGGGCGCGCGCTGCGGCTGCTCGAAGGCGATGCGCTCGAGTTGCGCCGGCATATGCTCGCCGCGCTCGGGCGTCTGCCCGAGCTCGACCCATCGGCGTTGCACGTCCTGGGCGAGGAAATCGCCGGCACCGAGGCCGAGACGCTTGCGGCCTTCATGGACGCGGTGAACGCCTGGCTCGGCGAGCGTCTGAAGAATGGCCCACAAGAGCCGCGACGGCTCGCCCGCATCGCCGATGTCTGGACCAGCGTGAACAAGGCCGGGCGCGAGGCCGAGGAGTACAACCTCGACCGCAAGCCCTTGGTGTTCTCCGTTTTCGGACAGCTCGCGGACGCCGCGCGCGCCTGACTGTCAGCCGGCTCAGCAACAGCCATGACCCGCAAGGTGCCGGTGCTGATCGTGGGGGGCGGGCCGGTTGGCTTGGCGCTCGCGGGCGAACTCGGCTGGCGCGGCATCGGCTGTGAGCTGATCGAGCAGACGGACGGCGCGATTGCCTCGCCAAAGATGAACGAGGTGAACGCCCGCTCGATGGAAATCTGCCGCCGCTGGGGCATCGCCGACAAGGTCTTCAATTGCCCGTTTCCGGCGGACTGGCCGCTCGATGTGGCGTTCGTCACGAGCCTTTCGGGCTACGAGTTGAGCCGCCTGCCGCGGCCCGGCCGCAGCGGCCAGACCCTGCCGCCGCCCGAGAGCCCGCACCGGATGCAGGCCTGCTCGCAAATCTGGTTCGATCCGATCCTGCGCGAATTTGCCGGTGGGTTTCCGGCCGTGCGCCTGCGCCACCGTGTGCGTCTCGAGAGCTTCCAGCAGAACGATCGCGGCATGCTCGCCAAAGTGACGGAGCTTGCGAGCGGCAGGACCGAAGAGATCGAGGCCGGGTACCTCGTCGGCTGCGACGGCGCCGGCAGCGTCGTGCGCCGAAGCCTCGGTATCGAGCTCGAAGGGCAGGGGACCATCGGCCATCCGATCAATCTGTTCTTCCGTGCACCGAACCTCGTCGAGCGTTGCGGCAAGCGCCCGGCAACATTCTTTCTCGGCATCGACGAAACCGGGCTGTGGGGCAGCCTCCGCATCATCGATCCGGTGAACGGGCTGTGGCGGCTGATGATCGACTCCACGGACGGCGCCGCGACGCCCGACACGGTGGACCGGGCGTTCTATCTGCGCCGCGCGCTGGGCGGCGATTTTCCGGTCGAGTGGGTCGACGTGAACATCTGGCGGCGGCGCAGCGCGCTCGCCGAATGCTACGGGCGCGGCCGGGTGTTTCTTGCCGGCGATGCCGTCCACCAGCTTTCGCCGACGGGCGGCATGGGCATGAACACGGGCGTCGCCGATGCCGCCGATCTCGGCTGGAAGCTCGCCGCCGTGCTGCAAGGCTGGGGCGGGGCGGGGCTGCTCGAAAGCTACGATGCCGAGCGCCGGCCGGTCGGAGCGCGGGCGGTGCGAATGGCGACTTATTTCTACAAGAACAGCGAGAACTTCCCGAAGGGCAGTCCGGCCCTGATCGAGAACAGCGAGCGGGGCACGCGCCTTCGTGCCGAGGTGGGCGAGCAATTGCTGCGCGCCATCGGCCCGGAATTCCGCACGGTGGGATTGCAACTCGGCTATCGTTACGAGAACTCGCCCATCTGCGTGGGCGATGGCACCGCCCCGCCGCCGGACGATCCGGCCGATTACACGCCCTCCGCGCGGCCGGGCTCGCGGGCGCCCCACGTGTTCCTGCGTGACGGCCGCTCGATCCTCGATCTCTATGGGCGCGGATTCACGCTTCTGCGGTTTCCCGGCGCGCCCGATCCTTCCGCGGTTACCGCTGCTGCGCAGGCTCGTGGTGTCCCTTTGTCCGTGGCAGTTGTGGAGGAGCCCGAAGCAGCCGCGCTGTACGAACGCAAGCTCGTGCTGGTACGGCCCGATGGGCACGTGGCCTGGCGGGCTGATACGGCGCCCACGGACGCCCTGGCGCTGATGGATCGGCTGCGGGGTGCGGTCGTGTCCGGGGCGGTTGCCGTTCGGGCATCCGGTTGATACCTACGGGGCCGCATGTCCGAAAAACCCCGCTATTACATCACCACTGCGATTGCCTATCCCAACGGCCCGCCGCACATCGGCCACGCCTACGAGGTGATCGCCACCGACGCCATCGCCCGCTTCAAGCGGCTCGACGGCTATGACGTGTTTTTCCTCACCGGCACCGACGAGCACGGCCAGAAGATCCAGCAGACCGCGACGCGCGAGGGCATCACGCCCCGCGAGCTCGTCGACCGCAATGTGCTGCAGTTCCGCGCCATGGTCGAGCGGATGAACTGCTCGAACGATGATTACATCCGCACGACGGAAGAGCGTCACCACCGCTCCTCGCAGGCGATCTGGCAGCGGATGGAAAAGAACGGCGACATTTATCTTTCGAAGTACGCCGGCTGGTATTCGGTGCGGGACGAGGCCTATTACGCCGCGGACGAGACGCACGTTAACGAGCACAAGGTTCGCATCGCCACCAAGAGCGGCACCCCGGTCGAATGGGTGGAGGAGGAGAGCTATTTCTTCAAGCTCTCGGCCTACCAGCAGAAGCTGCTCGATCTCTACGAGCGGCCCGACTACGTGCTGCCCAAGGAGCGCCTCAACGAGGTGGCGAGCTTCGTGCGCGGCGGCCTGCAGGATCTCTCGATCTCGCGCACCACGTTCGACTGGGGCGTGCGCGTGCCCGGCAACGACAAGCACATCATGTATGTGTGGGTCGATGCACTGACCAACTACATCACGGCGGCAGGCTTCCCCGACACCGGGAGCGAGAAGTTCAAGCGCTACTGGCCGGCCGACCTGCACGTGATCGGCAAGGACATCGTGCGCTTTCACGCGGTCTATTGGCCGGCGTTCCTGATGTCGGCGGGCATCGAGGTGCCCAGGCGCATCTTCTCGCACGGCTTCCTGTTCAACCGCGGCGAAAAGATGTCGAAGTCGGTCGGCAACGTGATCGATCCGTTCACGATGGCCGACGCCTATGGCGTCGATCAGTTCCGCTACTTCTTCCTGCGCGAGGTGCCGTTCGGCCAGGACGGCAACTACAGCCACGAGGCGATCGTCAACCGCATCAACGCCGACCTCGCCAACGATCTCGGCAATCTCGCGCAGCGCTCGCTGACCATGGTGAACAGGCAACTTGGCGGCAAGCTGCCGGCGCCCGGCAGCTTCAGCGACAACGACAAGGCGATCCTCGCCCAGGCGGACGCCATGATCGGGATGGCGCGCGAGCACATGAAGACGCAGCAGCTGCATCAGATGCTCAACGCCATCTGGGCCGTTGTGGCGGAAGCCAACCGCTATTTTGCCGGCGAGGCGCCGTGGGCGCTGGCCAAGACCGATCCGGCGCGGCAGGGCACGGTGCTTTACGTCACCGCCGAGGTGCTGCGGCAGGTCGCAGTCCTGTGCCAGCCGTTCATCCCGGCGTCGGCTGCAAAGCTGCTGGATATCCTGGGCGTGCCCGCGGGAGAGCGCTCGTTCGACCGGCTGGGCGATGCCGGCAAGAGGCTTGCGCCGGGTGTGGCGCTGCCCGCGCCCGCGCCGGTGTTTCCGCGCTATGTCGAGCCCGAGGCCGCCAAAGCTTGAGCGCAAAGGCGTAAGCGAAATGCTGGTCGACAGCCACTGCCATCTCGATTTTCCGGACTTCAAGGAAGAGCTGGACGCCGTGGTCGGCCGTGCCAAGGCCGCAGGCGTCGGTCGTTTCGTCACGATCTCGACGCGGGTGCGGCGCCAGGACAATCTGATCGCCATCGCCGAGCGGTTTCCCGAGGTGTTCTGCTCGGTCGGCACGCATCCGCACCATGCCCATGAGGAACTCGACATCGGTACGGCCGACCTCGTGGCGCGAACCAGGCATCCGAAGGTCGTGGCGATTGGCGAAGCGGGGCTCGACTACCACTATGACAACTCGCCGCGCGAGGCACAGGCGCAGGGCTTCCGCGTGCACATCGCGGCGGCCCGGGAGACCGGCTTGCCGCTGGTGATCCACGCCCGCGACGCCGACGCGGATGTCGCCAAAATCCTGCGCGAGGAAGCCGGGAAGGGCGCCTTCCCGGCCGTGCTGCATTGCTTCACCGGCGGGCGCGACCTCGCCTTCACCGGCATCGAACTCGGCCTCTACGTGTCGTTCACCGGCATCCTGACCTACAAGAAAACCGACGAGCTGAAGGCCATTGCCCGCGACCTGCCGGCCGACCGGATTCTGGTCGAGACCGATGCGCCCTACCTCGCGCCGGGCAAATTCCGCGGCAAGCGCTGCGAGCCCGCTTACGTGACCGAGACCGCCAAGGTGCTGGCGGAGATCCGCGGCGCAAGCACGGACGAGATCGCCCGGCAGACAACCGAAAACTTCTTCCGGCTGTTCAGCAAGGTCCCGCGCCCCACAGCGGACGCCGACAAGCTTGCGCAGTCTGCGCAAGCAAAAACCGCATGACGATGAAATTCACGATCCTGGGCTGCGGGTCGTCGATGGGCGTGCCACGGCCGGCGCTCGGCTGGGGCGCCTGCGATCCGAGCAATCCGAAGAACCGCCGCCGGCGGACCTCGCTGCTGATCGAGCGCACCGGGCCAAACGGCGCGACCCGCGTGCTGATCGACACCTCGCCTGACCTTCGCGAACAGCTCCTCGACGCTGACGTTCAATGGCTTGACGGCGTGCTCATGACCCACGAGCACGCCGACCACTGCCACGGCATCGACGACCTGCGGGCGCTGTTCGTGAAAAGGCGCCGGCGGCTCGACATGTACATGACCGAGGCCACCGCGGCGGTCATCCGCGGCCGGTTCGGCTATTGCTTTGCGACCCCGCCCGGCAGCGAATATCCGCCGATCGCCAACGACCACCGCATCGTGCCGGGAACCGCGGTGACGATCGACGGGGAAGGGGGCCCGATCACCGCCCTGCCCATCCTGCAGCAGCACGGCGATATCGTCTCGCTGGGCTTCCGGTTCGGCGATTTTGCCTATTCCTGCGACCTGAACAACCTGCCGGCCGACAGCGCCAGGGCGCTGGCCGGGCTCGAGGTCTGGGTGGTCGACGCGCTGCGCTATCAGCCGCATCCAAGCCACTTCAGCCTGGCCGACGCGCTGGCCTGGATCGAGCGCATCAGGCCCAAGCGCGCGATCCTGACCAACCTGCATTCCGACCTCGACTACGGGGCCCTGCGCGCGCAGCTGCCGCCGCACGTGGAGCCGGCCTATGACGGAATTGGCGTGACCTTGCCAAGTTAAAGTGTCTTGGGAGCACTTCGTTTCATGCTGTTGGGAAAGCTAAGGTCGAGCTGGCCGGACATCAGGATCCTTGGGGCGGAAATCGCGAAATTTCAGTGTGTTAGATCGGGTATCCGAACAATTTTATCGGTTTATGTCCGCAACAGTTCTCAGCCACTGCGATATAAATATATTCCATAATATGTCTTATGCGAATCGAACATAAGGGCAGGATTTCGCAAGCCGTGATGGCGCGGAACCGGCGCGGTGCTTAGCTGTTGTCGGGTCGATCGTCTGTCTCGCTTTCCATCCCAATCCTTCTCCCATTGCGAGGTGCCCCGTGAGCAGCAAAGTGACCAAGCTCAAGACGCGCAAGCCTGTGGCTGCGCTCGATACCCCGACCGATCTCGACAGCGCCGCCGTGGCGGCCGTATCCGAGGCGCTGAACGGCCTTCTGGCCGACAGCTTCGCGCTGTATCTGAAGACCAAGAATTTCCATTGGCACGTCAGCGGTCCGCATTTCCGCGACTACCACCTGCTCCTGGACGACCAGGCGGACTATATCCTCGGCGCGACCGACGACATGGCGGAGCGGGTCCGCAAGATCGGTGGAACGACGCTGCGCTCGATCGGCCATATCGCGCAGTTGCAGACCATCGAGGACAACGACGCCGATTTCGTGCCGCCGGGCGTCATGCTCAAGGAACTGATGGACGACAACAAGAAGATCACCCAGCGCATGCGCGAGGCCCATGAGGTGGCCGACGAGCACGAGGACGTGGCGACCGCGAGCCTGATCGAGAACTGGATCGACCAGACCGAAAAGCGCACCTGGTTCCTGTTCGAGGCGGCGCGAGGCGCCAGCAACGACGGCCACTAGGCGGCTTTCCGCGCTGGCTTTCGAGCGCGCCCCATTCCTGTGGGGCGCGCTCGGCTTTTGTGCCCGCGAAGGGACCGGACTGGTAGGCTTTCCGCCATGAAACCCGCGCGCGACATCTCCCGGCTGATCGAGATCATGGCGGCGCTGCGCACGCCCGAAACCGGCTGCCCGTGGGATCTGGAGCAGAATTTCGCGACGATCGCCCCCTACACGCTCGAAGAGGCCTACGAGGTGGCGGACGCCATTGCCCGGAACGATCTTGCCGACCTGAAGGACGAGTTGGGCGACCTGCTGCTCCAGGTCGTGTTCCACGCACGAATGGCGGAGGAACAGGGTGCGTTCGCGTTCGACGACGTGGTGTTCGCGATTACCGACAAGCTGATCCGGCGGCATCCGCACGTGTTCGGCGAGGCGCGCGGCGCGACCCCCGAAGAGGTCAAGGGCCTCTGGGACCGGATCAAGGCGGAGGAGAAGGCCGAGCAGGCCGCCCGCGGCAAGCCCGTGGAAGCAGGCGCGCTCGCCGGCGTTCCGGTCGGCATGACCGCCCTCACCCGCGCGCTGAAGCTTCAGGACAAGGCCGGCAAGGTCGGCTTCGACTGGAATAATCCTGCGGCGGTGCTGTCGAAGATCCGCGAGGAATGCGACGAGATCGAAGCCGAGATTGCCGCGGGCGACAGCGACAAGGCCGCGGCCGAGGTCGGCGACCTGCTGTTCGCCGTGGTCAATCTGGCGCGACATCTGGATGTGGATCCGGAGGCTGCGCTGCGCGCCTGCAACCAGAAATTCGTCCGGCGCTTTGCCGCGATCGAGCAGGCGCTGGCCGCGCAAGGCCGAAAGCCGCAGGACGCGACGCTCGCCGAAATGGACGCGCTCTGGGACGCGGCGAAGGCAACGGAGCGCGAGCCGCGGGGCTGAGCTTCCTGCCGCCCGGCCTAATGGGCCGGCAGTGCCGTAAATTTCGCCCGCACCACACCGGCCTTGTCGGGATCGACGCGGACGGTCATCGCAAGCTTGCCGTCGTCGCCGAGCGATTTTTCCATCACCTCGGTGTGGCGGTGCAGCCAGCTCACGCCCGCGCCATCGGCCGGGTCGAGCACCAGGTCGAGCACGACCCGGCGGCGGCCGAGCCGTTCCTCGATCGCCGCGACCAGGGCCTCGGTCCCCTCGCCCGTGACCGCGGAAACCAGCACCGGCCGGCGGACCCGCGGCTGGCGCTCGGCGAGGTTCTGCAGTCGCGTGCGTCCGTCGCCGTCGAGCCGGTCGATCTTGTTCCACACCTCGATCAGCCGGTCCTCGTCGTCCGCGTCGATGCCGAGCGCACGCAGGACCTCCTCGACATCGTGCGACTGGGCCTGCGTGTCCTCGTGCGACACGTCGCGCACGTGCAGGATCACATCGGCCTCGATGACCTCCTCCAGCGTCGCGCGGAAGGCCGCGACCAGCATGGTCGGCAGGTCTGAGATGAAGCCGACCGTGTCGGACAGGATGATCTTCATGCCGCTCGGCAGCTGCACCGCGCGCAGCGTCGGGTCCAGCGTCGCGAACAGCATGTCGGCTTCCATCACGCTCGCGCGGGTGAGCCGGTTGAACAGCGTGGACTTGCCGGCATTGGTGTAGCCGACCAGCGCCGCGACCGGATAAGGCACGCGGGCGCGGCTGTCGCGATGCAGCTTTCGGCGTTTCTTGACCTTCTCGAGCTCGGCCTCGATCCGCGCAATGCGCTCCTCGATCAGCCGGCGGTCGATCTCGAGCTGGCTTTCGCCGGGGCCGCCGAGGAAGCCGAAGCCGCCGCGCTGCCGCTCGAGGTGGGTCCAGCTTCGCACCAGGCGGCTGCGCTGATAGGTCAGATGCGCGAGCTCGACCTGGAGCGAGCCCTCCTTGGTGCGGGCGCGGCGGCCGAAGATCTCCAGGATCAGCCCGGTGCGGTCGAGCACCTTGGCGTTCCACGCTTTCTCGAGGTTGCGCTGCTGCACCGGTGAAAGCGCGCAGTCGCAGACGACGATGCCGGCCTCCAGGCTCTTCGCCAGGCCCGCGATCTCGTCGACCTTGCCGCTGCCGATGTAGGTCGCGGGCCGGATCTCGTTGAGCGGGACGATGCCGGCCTGCACCACGTCGAGATCGATGGCGAGCGCAAGGCCGACGGCCTCTTCCAGGCGAGCCGCCGGAGCGCGCTCGCCGTGCTCGATTGTCGGCGTGCTGCGCCGTCCAGCCGGCCGGCGCATGTAGGGCCCGAGCACAATCGCGCGGCCGGTCGCCGAACCCGACGGGCTCAGCCCCTCCGAACGCGTGTCACGTCGACGCGGCTCCAACTAGGCCTTGTCCCCTGCGGCTGCTTCCTCGCCACCCTCGAACAGCTGGATCGGATGACCCGGCATGATGGTCGAGATGGCGTGCTTATACACCAGCTGCGAGTGACCGTCCCGCCGCAGCAACACGCAGAAATTGTCAAACCAGGTCACGACGCCCTGAAGCTTTACGCCGTTCACCAGGAAGATGGTGAGGGGAACTTTGCTTTTGCGGACGTGATTGAGAAATGTGTCTTGAAGATTTTGTGCTCGGTCGGCTGCCATCGCCGTTGGTCCATTATTCTTTGCTCGCGGACCCCCGCCGCGAAATGTTGGTCACAAGTCTGTAGCCCCGAGGGATGGGCATGGGACTTGGGGCGTTGGTATTAGATTGCACGTTTTGCTGCAGCGCAAGCACAAGTTCTGGATGCATGCCCACAAATACACGTGATTTATAAGGATTTTTTGTGGACCGGGGCCTGCGGGCGCCAAGTTCAGCTGATTTCGGCAAACCGGTAGAAGTCCCGGCGCAGCGCCGAGGCGATCAGGCCGGGCGCGCCGTTGCCGACCGGCCGGCTGTCGATCTTGACCACCGGCATGACGGTCTGGCTCGCCGAGGTGATGAACGCCTCCCGCGCCTGCTGCGCCTCCTCCATCGTGAACGGCCGGATGTCGAGCTTCAGCCCCTGCGCCGCGATGATGTCGAGCACCACCGTGCGGGTGATGCCCTTGAGGATGGCGTTGTCCACCTGACGGGTGACGACCGTGCCGTTGCGCGTGACGATCCAGGCGTTCGACGACGAGCCTTCGGTGACGAAGCCCTGCCTGTCGACGAACCAGGCCTCGCGGGCGCCCTGCTCGCGCGCGGTCTGCTTGGCGAGCACGTTGGGCAGGAGCGACACCGATTTGATGTCGACGCGGTCCCAGCGGTTGTCCGGCACCGAGATCACCGCGACGCCTTCGCCGGCAAGCCGCTCGGCAGTGGCGAAGTCCAGGTTGCGCGCGGTGACGACCACGCTCGGCCTGGTGCCCGGCGGCGGGAACGCGTGGTCGCGCCGCGCCACCCCGCGCGTGATCTGCAGATAGACGATGCCCCAGCGGACGCGATTTCGCCGCACCACCTCGTGCAGCACCGCGCCGAGCGATTCCGGCGTCATCGGCATGGCGATGCGCAGCTCGGACAGCGAACGCTGCAGCCGCTCGATATGCCGGCGCTCGTCGACGAGGCGCCCGCCCCTCACCTCGCAGACCTCATAGACGCCGTCGGAGAACTGATAGCCGCGATCCTCGATGTTCACGCTCGCATGCGCGAGCGGCAGGTAGCGGCCGTTGACGTAGGCAATCCGCGACATTGCTGGTTTTTCCCGAAATCCGTGGCTAGCCGATGCCCAGCGCCTTGAGCTTGCGGTGCAAGGCCGAACGCTCCATGCCGACGAACTCGGCGGTTCGCGAGATGTTGCCGCCAAAGCGGTTGATCTGCGCCAGGAGATATTCGCGCTCGAACAGCTCGCGCGCCTCGCGCAACGGCAGGCCCATGAGCTGCTCGCCGCCGTTGCCGTTCGGCATCGACGGCACCATCGAGCCCACGTCCTGGGGCAGCATGCTGGCGCTGATCACGGCTTCCGGATCGCCGCCGGCGAGGATCATCAGCCGCTCGACGTTGTTGCGGAGCTGGCGCACGTTGCCCGGCCAGTCGTGCGACTGCAGCACGGCCATCGCGTCGCCGCCGATCTTGCGTTGCGGCAGCCCGGTGGACTGGGAAATCTGCTCCATGAAGTAATTGACGAGCTCGGGGATGTCCTCGCGCCGCTCGGCGAGCGGCGGGACGCGGATCGGCACCACCGAGAGGCGGTGGTAGAGGTCCTCGCGGAACTTGCCGGCCGCGATCTCGGCCTCGATGTTGCGGCTGGTCGACGACACGATGCGGACGTCGACGGCCACCTTGTTGGTGCCGCCGACGCGCTGGAAGGTCTGGTCGACCAGCACGCGCAGGATCTTGTTCTGCGTGTCGCGCGGCATGTCGGCGATTTCGTCGATGAACAGCGTGCCGCCGTGCGCCTCCTCGAGCGCCCCCACCTTGCGCTGCTGGCTGCCGTTGCTCTGCTCGACGCCGAACAGCTCCATCTCCATGCGCTCGGGCGTGATGGCGGCGGCGTTGATGACGACGAACGGCCCGCTCGCCCGGCCCGACAGCGAATGCAGGTGCCGCGCGGCCAGCTCCTTGCCGGAGCCGGACGGGCCGACGATCATGATGCGGCTGTTGGTCGGGGCGATCTTTTCCACCGAACTGCGCAGCTGGTTGAGCGCCGGCGACTTGCCGACCATGCCGGTCTGCAGCGGCGTGATCGCCTTCAGCTCCTTCACCTCGCGCTTCAGCCGCGAGGTTTCCAGCGCCCGGTCGGCGACCAGCACCAGCCGGTCGGCCTTGAACGGCTTCTCGATGAAATCGTAGGCGCCGCGCTTGATCGCCGAGACCGCGGTTTCGATGTTGCCGTGACCGGAGATCATCACCACCGGAAGCTCGGGGTGCAGCTCCTTGACGGAATCCAGGAGCTGCAGGCCGTCCAGCCGGCTGCCCTGCAGCCAGATGTCCAGGAACACGAGGTTCGGCCGCCGGTTCTTGACCTCGTTCAAGGCCGAGTCGCTGTCGCGCGCAGTCCGCGTCGCGTAGCCCTCGTCCTGCAAAAGGCCCGCCACCAGTTCGCAAATATCGGCTTCGTCATCGACGATCAGGACATCAGACGCCATGTTTTATCGCTCGCTGAGAACTTCGGCTTTGTTGGGATTGCCCGTGGCGGCGGCCACAGGCTCCGTGGTGAACTTCAGTCGCATCCATGCGCCGCGCTGGCCGGGGAATTTCTCCGCGGCATCGCGCAGCTCGATGCCGCCGCCGTGCTCTTCCAGAATACGGCCGACAATGGCGAGACCGAGGCCTGTGCCCTTCTCGCGCGTGGTCACGTAAGGCTCGAGCAGCCGGTTGCGGTTTTCCTTCGGCAGGCCGATGCCATTGTCGATCACGTCGATTGCGACGTCGGGGCCGTCACGCGATGCCAGGACGCGGATGTGGCCGCGGCCGCGCTGCTCCTGCGGTACGGCGGCAATCGCTTCCGTCGCGTTCTTGATGATGTTGGTCAGGGCCTGCGAGATCAGCCGCCGGTCGAAACGCGCCGGCATCTTCTCTTCGCTGAGCTCCAGATCGATGTCGATGTCGGCGTTGCCGACGCGCTGCAGGAACACCGCCTGTCGCACCGTATCGGCGATGTCCTCGGGCTCCATCACGGCCTTGGGCATGCGCGCAAACTTCGAGAACTCGTCGACCATGCGCTTGATGTCGTCGACCTGGCGCACGATGGTGTCGGTGCATTGCTGGAAGACGGCCGGATCCTCGGTGATCGACTTGCCGTATTTCCGCCGCAGCCGCTCGGCCGAAAGCTGGATCGGCGTCAGCGGGTTCTTGATCTCGTGGGCGATGCGGCGGGCGATGTCGGCCCAGGCCGAGGTGCGCTGCGCCACGACCAGCTCGGTGATGTCGTCAAGGGTCACCACAAAGCCGTGCAACGCGGCCGGCGTCTGTTCGGTGGTGACGCGCACCGAAAGATTGCGCTCCCGGTTCTGCCGGCTGATCGTCACCTGCCCCTGCACCAGCCGCTGGATGCCGAGCTGGGCGCTGGTGATCAGATCCTTGAGCTCCGGCACGACCTCGACCAGCGGCTGGCCGATCACGTCGGGTTCGAGCCGGTCGATCAGCTTTTCCGCCGAGCGGTTGAGGATGCTGATGCGCCCTTCGCCGTCGACACCGATGACGCCGGCGCTGGCGCCAGCGAGCACCGCCTCGGTGAACAGGCGGCGCTGGTCGATCAGGTCGCGCGCGCGGACGATGTCGTCGCGCTGGGTGCGAAGCTCATAGGTCATGCGGTTGAAGGTCTCGCCAAGCTGCGCGAGGTCGCCCTCGGAGCGCTGCACCGGCACCTGGATGTAGAGGTTGCCGGTCGAGACGATGTTGGCCGCGCCGATCAGCCGGCGGATGGGCGCGACCAGGCGGTTGGCGAAATTCAGCCCGAGCCAGGCCGCGGACAGCAGCACCGCGAGCGCGATCACGGTGTACATCAGCGCGAAGGCGAGCTGCACGCCGGTGCGCCGGGTCTGCAGGTTGGCGAAGTCGCTGACGGTCGCCTGAGTTTCCCGCAATTGCGAAACCACCCGCGGATCGAGCGGCCGCACGATGCTGAGATAGGCGTTGTCGTAGCCGTGCAGCTTGACGACGGCGGCAACCGCATTGGCGCCCAGCAGCATGCCGATCTGCGGATCGGTCTCGTTGACCTTGGCGAGGCCGGTGGCCTCCGGCAGCGGGATCGGCTGATCGGAGTTGACGTCGGCGCGCTCGATCACGGTGGTGTCGGGGCCGATGATGACCGCGGCGGCGAGCCCGCGCACCCGCGCCTGCGCCGAGAAGAACTGCTTGAAGCGCTCGCGCTCGCTGTCGAACAGGGGCTTGGCGCGCGCCACGTCGAACGACATCGCCATGATGTCGCCGCGGATCATGCGGGCCTGCTCCTGCAGATAGGCGTCGGCGACGATCAGCGAGTTCTCGATGATCGCCTTGGTGCGGGTCGAGAACAGCCGGTCGAGGCCGCGGTCGAGCGTGACGCTCGCGACCACGGCGACCAGAATGGCCGGCACCGCGGCGATCACCGCAAACAGCGCGACGATGCGGACGTGGAGCTGGGCGGCGGCCCGGCCCCGCCGCCGCGCCTGCACCACCATCCAGACCTCCCGGCCGATGATGCCGAGCAGCAGGAGCACGGTGAAGGCGTTGATGAGGAGCAGCGTGACGACGACCGAATGGGTCGGGGCGATCGGGGTCAGATCGGCGAGCACCACGAAGGTGGCAAAGGCCGACAGCATGGCCAGCGCCGAGGCCACCGGACCCAGCACCCGCATGGCCAGGTTGGGCGGCGTGGCCGCGATCTCGGCAGGCGTCGTTCGGTCCACGCTGGCGATACTGGTCATCATGCCCCATCAGCCCCGGCAGGGGCTGTCGACTCGGCGCCACGGAGACCGCGCAACGTGGCACCGCCCCAGCCGGCTGGAATAGGCCGACTGATGCTTTAGTGCAACACCATGTTGCCCGATTGCGACATTTTCCGGGCACCCATGGAAAGAGGCCGTTTGTCAGCCCGCAGGTGAGCGGGCGGGGGCCGCCCCGGCCGGCCGATCAACTGATCCCTTCGGAAAAATTCCAAGAAATGTCGCGCTGTCGGTGATCGCGATGTTGCGCACGCGCCGGTCGCGGCCGGGACCTGATCGCATGTTTTCAGCGGCACTCCGCGTTTGTCACGCCTCACCGCCCCGGGACTTTTGAATTCGGGCGCCCGGGCCGGCCCGTTTCCCTTTTTCCGTCCCTCTCGCAAGAGGCGATGGAGCGCCGGGAGGCGCCACCGGCGGATCGCCGCCGGTTGGCGAACCCAAATCCGGGGTCCGCCGCGCGCCACGGCAGGTCCCCTGTTACCAGGGGGTGCCGCTTCGGGCGCGCTGGCCCAGTGACGTAGGGCCCGGCGCCTCCCGGCGCTCCAACGCGATGCCGTTGTCGGGCACCGCACCCTGCTCCCTCACTAAGCGCCGCGATCGACGGCACCCTCGATTGAGCAGGATGATGAGAACATACAATGAACAAATAGAGTGTCAACCCGCCGAGAGCCAGCGGCCTGCCCATTCATATCCGATTGCGTTTGCGGGGGAATTCGGGCTGGAGCGTCCCGATGAGCCGCTGAACATGCGTGGTGAGCTTCAACGCGGCCAACCTGGATCGCCCGCCTTCGCGGGCGATGACGGGCGGACCGGCGGATGGACGTTTCCATCCGCCGGTCCGATTGTCTCAGCTGCTGGTGCGGATCACCTGAAGGTCCAGGTCGCGGATCTTCTTGCGGAGCGTGTTGCGGTTGAGGCCCAGCAGGTCCGCGGCCCGGATCTGGTTGCCCCGGGTCGCCGCGAGAGCCGCCGACAGCAGCGGGTATTCCACCTCGCGCAGGATGCGGTGGTAGAGCCCCGGCGGCGGCAGGCCGTTGTCGAAGCCGGCGAAATAGCGCGTCAGGTTGCGCTCGACCGCGGCGGACAGGGTGTCCTCGGTCGGGGGCTTGTCGGGGCCGACCGCGGCAGGCTGCGCCAGCTCGGCATCGATCACCGCCGCGGTGATGGTCTCCTGCGGATAGAGGGCGGCGAGCCGCCGTGCGAGGTTTTCCAGCTCGCGCACGTTGCCCGGCCAGCGGTAGCGCTTGAGACGGTCGAGCGCGGCCTGGTCGATCTGCTTCTGCGGCAGGCCCTCGCGCTCGGCGAGCGTGAAGAAATGCCGGATCAGGTCGGCGATGTCCTCGACCCGCTCGCGCAACGGCGGCAGCCGCAGCGGCACGACGTTGAGGCGGAAGAACAGATCCTCGCGGAACAGGCCCTGCTGGATCAGCAGCCGCAGGTCCTTGTTGGTGGCGGCGATGATGCGCACGTCGCTCTTGATCGGGGTGCGGCCGCCGACCGTGGTGTACTCGCCCTGCTGCAGCACGCGCAGAAGCCGCGTCTGCGCCTCCATCGGCATGTCGCCGATCTCGTCGAGGAACAGGGTTCCGCCCTCGGCCTGCTCGAAGCGGCCGGACGATCGGGTGTTGGCGCCGGTGAACGCGCCCTTCTCGTGGCCGAACAGCTCGGACTCGATCAGGTCGCGCGGGATCGCCGCCATGTTGATGGCGACGAACTGCCCGTTCCGCCGCTTGCCGTAGTCGTGCAGCGCGCGCGCCACGAGCTCCTTGCCGGTGCCGGACTCGCCGGAAATCATCACCGTCAGGTCGGTTTGCATCAAACGTGCGACAAGCCGGTAGATTTCCTGCATCGCCGGCGAGCGGCCGACCAGCGGGATCGACTCCAGGTCCTCGGGCCTGCCGCCGTCGCTCGGGCGCTCCTTCGGCTCCGACAGCGCGCGGCCGACGATCGAGATCAGCTCCTTCAGGTCGAACGGCTTCGGCAGGTATTCGTAGGCGCCGCGCTCGGAGGCGCGGATCGCGGTCATGAACGTGTTCTGCGCGCTCATGATCAGCACCGGCAGATTGGGCCGGAGCTTCTTGATGCGCGGCAACAGGTCGAAGGCGTTCTCGTCCGGCATCACCACGTCGGTGATGACCAGGTCGCCCTCGCCCTGGCTGACCCAACGCCACAAGGTCGCGGCGTTGCCGGTGGATCGCACCTCGTATCCGGCGCGCGACAGCGCCTGATTGAGCACGGTTCGTATCGCCGCATCGTCGTCGGCGACCAGGATGCTTCCCGCTGGCATGGATTCCTCTCGAGCCCTCTTCGGCTCCTCTCTGGGTCTCAGGTCCTCAAGCGGGTGCCGGCCCGGCGCCGTCACCGGTGAACATGGGCATCAGCACACGGAACACCGTGTGCCGCTGCTGTGACTCGCATTCGATGATGCCGCCGTGGTCGCCGACGATCTTGGCGACGAGGGCCAGGCCCAGGCCCGAGCCGGTCGGCTTGGTGGTCACGAACGGATCGAACAGGTGCGGCATCAGGTCCTCGGGCACGCCCGGCCCGTTGTCCCTGACGCAGAATTCCAAGGGCAGCGACACGCGCGTCTTCGAGCCGGGGAGCTGCAGCCGCACGCCCGGGCGGAATGCGGTGGAGACCTGGATCTCGCCGTCGGCCGCCTCGCCGATCGACTCGGCGGCGTTCTTCACGAGGTTGAGGAACACCTGCACGAGCTGGTCACGGTTGGCGAGCACCGGCGGCAGCGAGGGATCGTAGGTCTCGGTGAACTTGATGTGGCGGGCGAAGCCCGACTGCGCGAGGCGTTTGACGTGCTCCAGCACGGCATGGATGTTCACCGGCTCGCGCTCGACCGGCCGCTCGTCGGAGAACACCTCCATGCGGTCGACCAGCTTCACGATGCGGTCGGCCTCGTCGCAGATGAGCCGCGTCAGCGTGCGATCGTCGTCACCGGCGGATTGCTCGAGCAGTTGTGCCGCGCCGCGGATGCCGGACAGCGGGTTCTTGATCTCGTGCGCGAGCATCGCCGCGAGCGCCGACACCGACCGCGCCGCGCCGCGGTGGGTGAGCTGGCGGTCCATCTTGTCGGCAATGGTGCGCTCCTGCAGCATCACCACGACATGGTCGGGCCGCTCCGGCAGCGGCGCGACATGCAGATCGACCAGCCGGTCGCCCGGATTGCGCGGGGTCGACAGGTCGACCTTGTACTCGTTGACCGCCGCGCCGCGGCTTCGCACCTGCTCGACCAGGGCGAGCAGCGGACTGCCGAACGGCACCAGATCGCGCAATTGCAGCCGCCGCAACAGAACCACGGAGGATTCAAAGAACGATTCCGCCGCGACATTGGCGTCGGCGACCTTGCCGTCGGCGGCGATGGTGATGACCGGCAGCGGCAGCGCGTCCAGCACCGCATCCGCGGTGCGGTGGTCGGCCCCGGCGGCGTGCAGCCCCGCGTCGTTCATGCCGGGGCTCCGGACGAAAAGGCGTCGTAGGCGTCGGCCAGCCGGGTGCGCACGTCCGCCGGGTTCTCGCCGGTCAGCACCGTGCCGCGCCAGCGCTTGAGCGTGTCGATGGCGACGCCCGCCGTGGCCGCGGCGGCGTCGAGCGCCCAGCCGAGATGCTTGCGGGCGTGCTTCAGCCCGATGCGAAGCCCGTGATGGTCGAGCATTTCGTCGTAGAGGCCGGCGATCAGCACGAACTGCCGGGAGAGCGGCGGCGCAGCCTCGCGGCGGCCGGTTTGCAGGTAGTGCGCCACCTGGCCGGGCAGCCACGGCCGCCCCTGCGCGCCGCGGCCGATCATGACCGCGTCGGCACCGGAGGCGGCGAGCGCCGCCTCCGCGTCGGCAAAGGTGCAGATGTCGCCGTTGACGACCAGCGGAATGGAGATCGCGTCCTTGACCGCACGCACGGCGGTCCAGTTCGCACTGCCCTTGTAGAACTGGCAGCGCGTGCGGCCGTGCACGGTGATCATCCGGACGCCGGCGGCCTGCGCGCGGCGCGCAAGCTCCGGCGCGTTGATCGAGCCGTCGTCCCAGCCGAGCCGCATCTTCAGCGTCACCGGCCGCGCGACCGCGCCGACGGTGGCGTCGATCAGCGTCAGCGCGTGGTCGAGATCGCGCATCAGCGCCGAGCCCGACTGCTTGTTGGCGACGTGCTTGGCCGGGCAGCCCATGTTGATGTCGATGATCTCGGCGCCCGCGTCTTCGGCGATCCGCGCGCCCTCGGCCATCCAATGCGGCTCGCAGCCGGCGAGCTGCACGACATGCGTGCCGATCCCCTGCCCCTCCATCCGCAGCACCGCGTTGGGGCGGCCTTCGATCAGGGCGTCGCTCGCGGTCATCTCCGAGACGACGAGGCCCGCGCCGAGCCGTGAGACGAGACGGCGGAACGGCGCATCGGTGACGCCCGACATCGGGGCGAGCAGCACCGGATTCTGCACTGCAATATTGCCGATGCAGAAAGCGGGGGCCGGACGGGATTGGTCTAAGCCGGTTGCCTGGTTCACGCTCTGCCTACGAATTAGGCCGCCATCAAATGTGCATAGAGTTTAGCCATTTGCCGCCGCAGCGCAAGTGTTGCATTGCAACATAGCCAGGCCCGGTGGAAATCCTTTTGCCCACCCTGGGAACGCGGTAAAGGCAGGGCCGAAACCGTCGATTTCGTTGGGAAAAAGCGTATGCAGCCTTCTGTCGCCGCGGTGGTGGTCGCAGCCGGACGCGGGGTCCGGGCCGGCGGCAATTTGCCCAAGCAATACCGCAGCTTGGCGGGAGAACCTGTGATCCGTTCGAGTCTCGCGCTGTTCGCCTGGCACGGCCAGGTCGGCGCGGTGCAGACCGTGATCCATCCGGACGACCGGGCGAACTTTGAGGCAGCCGCAGCCGGGCTCAAGCTCCTGCCCCCGGTCGCAGGCGGGGCGTCCCGGCAGGCCTCGGTGCGGGCCGGGCTCGAGGCGCTGAGCGCGCGCGCCCCGGACATCGTGCTGGTGCATGACGCGGCCCGGCCGTTCTGCTCCACGGAATTGGTCTCGCGCGCGATTGCGGCCTGCGAGAGGACCGGCGCCGCGATCCCTGCCCTCGAAGTCACCGACACCATCAAGCGCGTCGATGCCGGGGGCCTGGTCGCGGGCACCGTCGACCGCACCGAGCTTCGCGCGGTGCAGACGCCGCAGGCGTTCGCCTTCGACGCGCTGCTTGCGGCGCATCGCAAGGCGGCCGCGGCCGGCCGCGAGGATTTCACCGACGACGCGGCGCTGATCGAATGGGCCGGCCACAAGGTGGCGGTGTTTGCGGGAGAAAGCGGCAACGTGAAACTGACGACTGAAGAGGATTTCGCCAGGGCCGAGGCGCGGCGCATCGCCAGCCTCACCGACCTGCGGCTCGGCAACGGCTTCGACGTGCATGCCTTCGGCGACGGCGACCATGTCTGGCTTGGCGGCTTGAAGATCCCGCACAACCGCGGCCTCACCGGCCATTCCGACGCCGACGTGGCGTTGCACGCGATCGTCGATGCGATCCTCGGCGCGCTCGCCGACGGCGATATCGGCAAGCACTTCCCGCCGAGCGATCCGCGCTGGAAGGGTGCGTCGTCGGACCAGTTCCTGAAGTTCGCGATCGAGCGGGTCGCCAAGCGTGGCGGCCGGGTCGCGCATATCGACGTGACGATCGTCTGCGAGGCGCCGCGCATCGGGCCGCACCGGGACGCGATCCGCAAGCGCATCGCCGAGATCGCCGAGATTTCGCTGGAGCGCGTGGCGGTGAAGGCCACCACCAGCGAGGAGCTCGGCTTCACCGGCCGCAAGGAAGGCATCGTCGCGATGGCGACGGCGACCGTCCGCCTGCCCTGGAGCTGGTAAGGGAATTTGGCGATGGCCGACGCGCAGACGCAGGCCGCGGCGATCGCGCTCCTCGATACCTGCAAGGCGAAGGGGCTGATGGTCGCCACCGCCGAGTCCTGCACCGGCGGGCTCGTGGCCGGCGCGCTGACCGAGATCGCCGGCTCGTCGGCGGTCGTCGACCGCGGCTTCGTCACCTACACCGATGCGGCGAAGGAGCAGATGCTCGGTGTTCCCGCCGAAACGCTGCGGGCGCGTGGCGCGGTGAGCCAGGAAACCGCCGAGGCGATGGCGAAGGGCGTGCTTGAGCATTCGCTTGCCGACCTTGCGGTGTCGATCACCGGCATCGCCGGCCCGGGCGGTGGCTCTGCGGAAAAGCCGGTCGGCCTGGTGCATTTCGCGGCGGCGACGCGCAGCGGCCGCCTGATCCACCGCGAGCGGCGCTTCGGCGACATCGGCCGCGCCGAGGTGCGCAGGCTTTCAGTGCTCGAGGCGCTGGCGATGCTGACCGAGCTTGCGAGCGCGGAAGCGGCGAAATCCTAGAGCACGATGACTTGAGATTGAAGTGATCGCGACACGGGCGGCCTCATCCCTCCCCGCGAGGGGAGGGTCCGCGCGAAGCGCGGGGGTGGGGAGAAGCTGCCGTTTCTCGCAGGCTTCTCCCCACCCGGCCGCTTCGCGGCCACCCTCCCCTCGCGGGGCTGTCCAATTCACACTTCTTGCGATGCGATTTGATCGCTGATTCCGTGGGTTGACCACTG
>JAIESI010000173.1 GCA_019746135.1 Xanthobacteraceae bacterium | reverse complement strand
ACGCAGACTTCTCTTGCCTCGGGAATCATCCCGATCTTGAATCACGACTCACGTTCTATGAAAAGTAGGTACTAGGCACGCAGTCCGTGCGCGCCCGGCAGGGGCGATTCGGGGGCCTTGGGTGTTCATCTTCGACTGCAATGGCGTGCTGGTGGACAGCGAATCCATCGTGGCAAGCGTTGCCGCGCACGAGCTGACACGCGCGGGCTTTGCCGTGTCGCCGGAGATCGTCTCGCGCTTCTTCACCGGCCGGCGCCCGGCCGACATGCTGATCGACATCGAGACGGCAACGAAGCGCAAGCTGCCGCCGAACTTCGCCTCGGTGCTGGCCGGTGCGACGTTGCGGCGGCTGCGGGCCGAGCTGCGCGCCACGGCCCATGTCGAGCACGCGCTGACCTGGCTGCGCGGCCCGAAATGCGTCGCCTCCTCCTCCCCGCTCGACCGGGTGCGGCTGAGCCTCGAGAGCACCGGGCTGCTGCGGTTCTTCGACCCCTACCTGTTTTCGGCGAGCGACGTACCGCGCGGCAAGCCGGCCCCGGACCTGTTCGTCTATGTCGCCACCAAGATGCATGTCGCGCCGGAGGACTGCATCGTCGTGGAGGATTCGGCGGCCGGCGTCGCCGCGGCCCATGCCGCCGGCATGATCCCGATCGGCTTCATTGGCGGCAGCCACACCAGTCCGACGCTCGGCGCCCAGCTCACCAGCGCCGGCGCACGCGCCGTGGTCGCCGACATGCGGGCGCTCAAGAGCACCGTCGTGGCGCTGCGCGGCTGGTAGGCCGCATTCCCGATCTGGAGCTGGAAGGCGCGGGTCGCGGGCCTAAAGCGGGATGACTTTTCTTCGAATCGTCATCCCGCTTTAGCTTCTTGTTCGAGCATGATCTTTTCCGAAAACCGCTTCACACTTTTCGGGATCATGCTCTAGTTCTGGCCGCTGACCTCGCTCACCTGGCTCGACTGACGGCGCGGCGGCTTGGCCGGCGGCCGCGGCTTACGGCGATCCATCTCCTGCGCGGCGATCGGATCGAAGCCGATATAGACCACGTAGGCGTCGATCTCCGCGGCCTTCGGCATCGCGAACTCGAGCCCGTCGACAACGTGCGAGAACAGCACGTTGCTCTCGCCCTCCGGCACGTTCACCGTAATGCGCTCGAGCTTGGTCATGACGGTCCGCGCCGGAACGCCGTCGAAGACGACAGCGTAGCGGATCGGCACATTGACGGTTCCCGGCGTCCCTTGCGGCCCGAGGATCACCCGGCCCTGGATGCCGACCTTCATCGCGACCATGTTGCCGGGCGCCCCGCGGCATTCACGCGCGCTGTTCGTGATCCCGACCTGATATCGGAGGCCGGTCGCGGTCGGCTCCGCCTCGGCGGATGATGTGAGCGTCGATGCGCCCGAACGGACGTTGATCTGCGGACATTCGAAGTTCGACGGCAGCGCGATCGTCGGCGTCGCGGCGGCGTTCGCGGCGGCGTTCGCATCGGCCGCCTTGTTGCCGGACCCGAACATCGAGGAGAACGACGGCATGGACGGCGAGGCGCAGCCCGCGAGCAGCGGCCCGACAACCAGAGCCGCCATCACGCCCCGCGGAAGCCGGGGCCCGAGCCTGTTCGAAGGCCGCAACTCAGTCACACCAACCCCACCCATACCCACGCTTAGGTCCGAAATGGCTAACTTCGGGTAAACCCCCCGCCCATTCTTATAGCAGGACTATCGTGGCAGGCCCAAGGCGAGGCCCAAGGTGAGCCCGATGGAACCCGGGGCGCTCAGTCTCGCGGGTCGCTCTGGAGCTTCGCGTAGAGCAGATGGTCCTGCCAGATGCCGTTGATGCAGAGGTAGGACCGGGCATAGCCCTCGCGGCGGAAGCCGGTCTTCTCGAGGAGGCGGACCGAGGCCAGGTTGGTCGGGATACAGGCCGCTTCCAGCCGGTGCAGCCGCAGCAGATCGAACGCCACCGGGATCAGCGCCCTGACCGCTGCGGTCATGTAGCCGCGGCGGATATAGGGGGCACCGACCCAATAGCCGAGGCTGCCGGCCTGCGCGACGCCGCGGCGGATGTTGGCGAGCGCAAGCCCGCCGACCAGCGCGCCGTCCTCGCTGCGGAACAGAAAGAACGGATAGGCCTGATCGGTCCGCACATCCTCGGCATAGCGCCGCAACCGCTGACGAAAGGCCGGCCGGGTCAGGTCGTCGGCCGGCCAGGTCGGCTCCCACGGCGTGAGGAATTTCCGGCTGCTCTCCCGCAAGCCGGCCCAGGCGGCATAGTCCGACATCTGCGGCGCGCGCAACACCACGCCATCTCCGGTGATCGGAGGAAGCGGCTCCGGCGCGCTCAGGGTTCGGAACAACGCCATGTCAAATTTTCATGTCGCGATTTTCATGCAGCCCGGCGCTTGAAGCTTTCCACGATTGTCCCGGCACTCTCAAGTCCTTTGCTTGGGCCGAGCGCGGCAATTGCGGGCCGGGCGCGCGCGATCAAGCCCGAGCCCGCGGCGCGTGCGCTTTCGACCGTCACATTCTCGATCTTGCCGATCAGCTCGTCGATCGACAGCGGCCGGCCATGGGTCAAGATCTGGTTGGCCAGCTGGCGGGCGCGCGCGCCTGAGCTTTCCAGCGCCATCAACAGCCCGACCTTGATCTGCGCCTTAGCGCGATCGACCTCGGCCTCGGTGATCGTTCCCGCGGCGGTGGCGGTTTCATCGACCACCACGCGCATCAATTCCTTGACGTCGCCCGCGTCGGTGCCGGCGTAGATGCCGAACATGCCGGTGTCGGCATAGGGCGCGTGGAACGCGGAGATCGTGTAGCAGAGCCCGCGCTTCTCGCGGACCTCCTGGAACAGACGGGACGACATGCCGCCGCCCACCACGATCGAGAACACCTGGAGGCTGAACAGATCCGGATCGCGCTGCGGCAGCCCTTCGAGCGCGAGCGCGATGTGGACCTGCTCGAGGTCGCGCGCCTCGAGCTTGGTTCCACCGCCGAAGCCGGCCGGCTGCGGCACGGGCGCGGCCGGGCCGTTGAAGTGGCCGAACCGCCGTTCGACCTCCGCCACCACCGCACCGTGCTCGACGGCACCGGTCGCCGCGAGGACCATGTCGGGCGCGCGGTAGTTGCGCGACAGATAGGCGCGCAGGTTGCGATCCTTGAACGAGCACACGGTTTTCGGTGTGCCGAGAATCGACCGGCCCATCGGCTGGTTGGGGAACGCCACCGATTGCAGATAGTCGAACACGAGGTCGTCCGGCGCGTCCTCGGTCGCACCGATCTCCTGCACGATCACGTTCTGCTCGCGCTTGAGCTCGGCCGGATCGAAGGTCGGCCTCGAGAGGATATCGGACAGCACGTCGATGACGAGCGGCATGTTGGCCTGGAGCACGCTGGCGAAATAGGCCGTGGTCTCGAAGCTCGTCGCCGCGTTGATATCGCCGCCGACCGCTTCGATCTCCTCGGCGATCTGCTGCGCCGAGCGGCGCTCGGTGCCCTTGAACGCCATGTGCTCGAGCAGGTGCGAAATGCCGTGCTCCTCGGGCTGCTCGTCGCGGCTGCCGGAGCCGACCCACACGCCGATCGAGGCGGTCTGCAGGTGCGGCATGGCGTCGGTCACGACGGTCAGGCCGGAGGGAAGACGGGTCACTTCAACGGTCATGCCGCAGCTCCTTCTCGTGCGGCACGGCTCGCCGCCATGATGAATTTTTCGACGGCCCCCTGATCGACCGGCAACGTCGCGATCCGCTCCTTGCGCCCCGGCAGGTCCGCGAGCCAGTCGGGCAGCGCCGGACGCGTGCCGCAGGCCGCCGCGACGGCGTCGGGGAACTTGGCCGGATGCGCGGTGCCGAGCACGATCATCGGGATGGTCGGATCGCGGCTTTCCTTCTCGGCGACGGCGAGGCCCACCGCCGTGTGCGGATCGACGAGATGCGAGGTCTCGCGCAGCGTGGTGCGGATGGTTGCCGCGGTCTCGTCCTCGTCGGCGCGGCCGGCCGAGAACACTTCACGGATATGGCCAAGCGCCGGCGTCGACACCGAGAAGCGCCGCGACTGCGCCAGCGACCCCATCGCCGCCCGGATCTGCGCGGCGTCCCGGCGGCAGGCCTCGAACAGCAGGCGCTCGAAGTTCGACGACACCTGAATGTCCATCGACGGCGACGACGTCGCGGTGACCTCGCGGACCTCATAGGTGCCGGTCGCCAGTGTCCGCGCCAGGATGTCGTTGACGTTGGTGGCGATCACCAGGCGGTCCACCGGCAGGCCCATGCGCTGCGCGACGTAGCCGGCAAAGATGTCGCCGAAATTTCCGGTCGGCACCGTGAACGCGACCTTGCGGTGCGGCGCGCCGAGCGTGGCGGCGGCGGTGAAGTAATAGACCACCTGGGCGACGATCCGCGCCCAGTTGATCGAGTTCACGCCGGAGAGCCGCACCCGGTCGCGAAAGCTGTGGTGGTTGAACAGGCCCTTCACGATGGCCTGGCAGTCGTCGAACGTGCCGTCGACCGCGATGGCGTGGACATTGTCGTCCGGCGCGGTCGTCATCATCAGCCGCTGCACGTCGGAAACCCGCCCGTTCGGGAACAGCACGAACAGGTCGGTCCGCTCGCGGCCGCGGAACGCCTCGACCGCCGCGCCGCCGGTGTCGCCCGAGGTCGCGACCACCACGGTGGTGCGCTCGCCGCGCGCCGCCAGCGCATGGTCCATCAGGCGGGCCAGGAGCTGCATGGCCACGTCCTTGAACGCGAGCGTCGGCCCGTGGAACAGCTCGAGCAGGAAGGTATTGGCGCCGACCTGCGACAGCGGAACGACGGCCGGATGGCGAAAGGTTCCATAGGCCTCGCGTGCAAGCCGCGAAAGTTCCGCCTCGGAGATCGCCTCGCCGACAAACGGCCGGATCACCTCGACCGCCACCTCGGCATAGGGCCGGCCGGCGAAGGCGGCGATCCTGGCGGCCGGGAGCTGCGGCCAGGTTTCGGGAACGTATAGGCCGCCGTCGCGGGCCAGGCCCGCGAGCGTGACATCCATGAAGCCGAGCGGCGGGGCTTCACCGCGGGTCGAGACGTAATGCACTGGGTGTCCTTGAAAGCGTCCGGTCAACTTATGCGGACGCCCTGCGTTTCACAAGGAATCGATAAGCGTTTGAATTGATTGAAAAAACAGCGATATCCGAGGATTGCCGCGAGCCGCCGCGGGAACCTGCAAACGCGGCCTGATCCACGGGCCTCAGGCCAAAGGCGCGATCCCGGCCTCAGACGGCGCCGGCGCCAGAGCCGTGGTCGGCGGCCGCGGCGGTGCGCTGACGCCGCGCCCAGATGGCGAACACGACCGCCAGCACCCCCGCGAGGCTGTACCAGGTGATCGCATATTGCAGGTGGTCATTGCGGAGCCGAACCTTGAGCGCGGACGGATGCGGCACGCCGCCCGGCGGCACCGGAGCCTCCTGCTCGATGTAGAACTCCGCAACGTCGCCCCAGCCGAGCGCCCGCGCCATCGCCTGATGATCGCGCGCAAACCAGGTACCGGCGCTGTCGCGCTCGGGCACGAACGGCGACGGGCTTTCCGGCCAGCGCAGCGCGCCGACGATCTCCTGCGTGCCCTCCGGGTGCGGATAGTTCCGGTCGGCGGTGAACCCGCGATTGACGACCACCGACGGCCCGTTCGCGAGCTTCGCCAGGCTGAAGACGAAATATCCGGTGCCTTTCACGTCGTCGCGCAGCGCCGAGCCGCTGGTGTAGACCAGCGCGTCGGTGGATTTGGGAAAGCTGACATTCAGCCGGACCCGGTTGAATTCCGCATTCTCGGGCCCAAGCAGCGGCCAATAGTCGGGCGGCGGCAAATCGCCGGGCGCCGACCCGAGCCGGCTCGTCAGCTTCTCGATCAGATTCTCCTTCCACGCCTTCCGCTCGATCTGCCAGGTGCCGAGCCCGAGCAAAACAATGAAGCCCGCCAGCGCCACGATGCCGGGAATGAGCAGGCTCTTGCGCGGTGCCGCCGCGGCCATCACTCGCTCCGCTCCATCCGCCCTTCGGCCGCCTTGTGATGATACTGAAGCGCGATCATCAAACCCTTCATCAGCCGCAGCGGCAGCAGCGTGGTCACGAGGATCAGCGGTCCCCAGAGGACCGCGTGCAGCCAGAACGGTGGCGCATACTTGAATTCGACCACCAGCGCCGCGCCGACCACGACGAAGCCCGCCAGCAGGATCACGAACACCGCCGGGCCGTCGCCGGAATCGATGAAACCGTAGTCGAGCCCGCACGCCTCGCAGCGGGGCCGCAGGCTCAGGAACCCCTGAAACAGCCTGCCCTTGCCGCAGCGCGGGCAGCGGCATGTGAGCCCGGTCAGGGCCGGTGACAGCGCCGGATCGGCGGCATCAGGCATCGGGCAAGCCTTCCCAAAAAGGCAAAGGGGCGGCGCGGGCGCCACCCCTCTGCAGCAGATCGACGGCGGCGCGCAGGTTAGTGCGCGAGCGGCGTGCCGCCACCCCAGACGTAGATGCAGGCGAACAGGAACAGCCAGACCACGTCGACGAAGTGCCAGTACCAGGCCGCGAACTCGAAGCCGAGATGCTGCTTCGGCGTGAAGTGGCCTTTGTAGGCGCGGATCAGGCAGACGATCAGGAACGTCGTGCCGATCAGGACGTGCGCGCCGTGGAAGCCGGTCGCCATGAAGAAGGTGGCGCCGTAGATGTGACCGCCGAACGTGAACGCCGCATGCAAATATTCGTAGGCCTGCACGCAGGTGAAGATCGCGCCGAGGATGATGGTCACCCACAGGCCGTTGATCAGTCCCTTGCGGTCGTTGTGCAGCAGCGCATGGTGCGCCCAGGTCACGGTGGTGCCCGAGGTCAGCAGGATCAGCGTGTTGAGCAGCGGCAGGTGCCACGGATCGAACGTGCCGCGGAACGTGACGTGGTCGGGGCTCGGCGCCGGCGGCCAGACATGGCCGAGCAGGTCGTAGCGCAGGAACTGCTGCGCGTCCGCGGGAAACAGTGCGGTGTTGAAGTAGGCCCAGAACCAGGCGACGAAGAACATCACCTCGGAGGCGATGAACAGGATCATGCCGTAGCGGTGCGAGATCTGCACCACGCGGGTATGATAGCCCTCGTGCTCGGCCTCGTTGATGACGTCGCGCCACCAGCTCAGCATGGTGTAGAGCACGCCGAGCGTGCCCGCGGCGAACACCAGCGGCGCGCCGGGGAACATGTTGTGCATCCAGGCGATCGCCCCGACCGCCATGATGAACGTTGAAATCGAGCCGACCGCCGGCCACGGACTCGGGTTGACGAGGTGATAGTCGTGGCGGGGCTTGGCGTGGGCGTCGGCCATTTCGGTCTCCGTTAGTCCTTCGTCTCGTCAGGCGCGGCTTAGTGAGCGCCCGTATTCAGATTGACCCCGGCCGCTTGGCCGGAGCGCTGTCCGCCACCGGCCGCGCCGGCTCGCGTTGCGGATAGAAGGTGTAGGACAGCGTGATGGTGTTGAGCTCGGCGCCGTCGGCGTCCTTGACGATCGCGGGATCGATGTAGAACACCACGGGCATCTCGCGCTTCTCACCGGGCTTCAGGGTCTGCTCGGTGAAGCAGAAGCAATTGATCTTCTGGAAGTAGGCGCCCATGTTCAGCGGCACCACGTTGTAGGCCGCGGAGGCGGTGATCGGGCGCGCAGTCTCGTTGATCACCAGATAGTTGACGGTGACGACCTCGCCGACCCGGACCTCGATAGACCGCTGCTCCGGCTCGAACCGCCATGGCAGCCCCGGCCCGGTGTTGGCGTCGAAGCGGACCGTGATCTTGCGGTCCAGCACCGCGCCCGGCGCCGACGTCGCGACCTGGGTGGTGCCGTTGAAGCCGGTGACGCGGCAGAACCAGTCGTAGAGCGGCACCGCCGCATAGGCCGCGCCGACCATCATCGCGACCAACAGGCCGCAGGACACGGCGACGATCTTGTCGCGGCGGCGGAGCGGTGTGTCGGGTTGCGCGGTCATGTTGCGTTTGGCCTTCGGTCACAGCGGGCGGATCAGCACGCCGGGGCCGAGCTTGACGATGGTGACGACGTAAACGAGCAGCACCAGGACGCCGAGCGAGAGCGCGATCGCGATCGAGCGCGCGCGCCGGCGGCGCTTCTGCTCCTCGGTCAGGACAATGCCCGGCTCCTTTTTCTGATCGCTCATCGCGAGACTCATGTCACAAGACTCATGTCACAAGATTCATGCGAAAACCCGGCCGAACGGCAGGCCCCACCCCGCCGCGCCGATGCTCTGCTCGATCAGCAGCACCGAGAACAGCACGAAGAGATAGAGGATGGAGAAGGCGAACAGCTGCTTGGCGGTCTGCTGCGCGGGCGCCTGATAAAGCTTCACGGCAAACGCGATCATCAGCACGCCGCCGGCGATCGCGGTGAGCCCGTAGATCAGGCCGGCATAGCCGAACAGCCACGGCAGCGCACCAACCGGCGCCAGCAGCACCGAATAGAGCAGGATCTGGCGGCGCGTCTCGGCGGCCCCGGCGACCACCGGCATCATCGGGATGCCGGCGCGCCGGTATTCCTCGACGCTGTACAGCGACAGCGCCCAGAAGTGCGGCGGCGTCCAGACGAAGATGACGAGGAACAGCAGGAACGATTCGAGCCCGAAGCCGCCGGTCATCGCCGCCCAGCCGATCATCGGCGGGAATGCGCCGGCCGCGCCGCCGATGACGATGTTCTGCGGCGTCGAGGGCTTCAGCCACATCGTATAGACGACGGCGTAGAAGAAGATGGTGAAGGCGAGGAACCCGGCGGCGAGCCAGTTCACCATCAGGCCGAGGAACGCCACCGAGCCGACCGCAAGCGTCAGCCCGAAGGCCAGCGCCTCGCCCGGCTGGACGCGGCCCGCAGGAATCGGCCGGCCCGCGGTGCGCTTCATCTTCGCGTCGATCTCGGCCTCGTACCACATGTTGAGCGCGCCGGAGGCGCCCGCGCCGATGGCGATGCAGAGCAGCGCGAAGAAGCTCAGCACCGGATGCGCGTGGACCGGCGCCACCACCATGCCGACCAGCGCCGTGAACACCACGAGCGACATCACGCGCGGCTTGAGCAGCGCGAGATAGTCGCCGACCCCGGCCATGCTCGGCTCGGCGTGGATCACCTCGCTCCGCAACGAAGGCGCGAGGCCGGCGCTGTCGGTGGTGAACGACATCACTTGATCCGCGGCAGCTCGTTGAACTGGTGGAACGGCGGCGGCGACGGCAGCGTCCATTCGAGCGTGGTCGCGCCCGGCCCCCACGGATTGGCCGCGGCCTTCTCCTTGCGGGCGAACGCCTGGAACACGCCGACGAAGAAGATCAGGAGGCCGAACGCCGAGATGTAGGAGCCGATCGAGGAAACCAGGTTCCAGCCGTGGTAAGCGTCCGGATAGTCGGCGATGCGGCGCGGCATGCCGGCAAGACCCAGGAAGTGCTGCGGGAAGAAGACGATGTTGACGCCGATGAACGTCGTCCAGAAGTGCAGCTTGCCGATGGTTTCGTTGTAATTGTAGCCGGTGATCTTCGGGAACCAGTAGTACCAGCCCGCGAACACCGCAAACACCGCCCCGAGCGACAGCACGTAGTGGAAGTGCGCCACGACGTAATAGGTGTCGTGGAAGGCGCGGTCGACGCCGGCGTTCGCCAGCACCACGCCGGTGACGCCGCCGATGGTGAACAGGAAGATCAGGCCGATCGACCACAGCATCGGCGTCTTGAACTCGACCGAGCCGCCCCACATGGTGGCGATCCAGGAGAAGACCTTCACGCCGGTCGGCACCGCGATGACCATGGTCGCGGCGACGAAGTAGGCCTGCGTCGCGGTGTTCATGCCCACCGTGTACATGTGGTGCGCCCACACCACGAAGCCGATGCCGCCGATCGCGACCATCGCATAGGCCATGCCGAGATAGCCGAACACCGGCTTGCGGCTGAAGGTCGAGACGATCTGGCTGACGATGCCGAAGCCCGGCAGGATCAGGATGTAGACCTCCGGATGGCCGAAGAACCAGAACAGGTGCTGGAACAGGATCGGATCGCCGCCGCCCGCCGCGTTGAAGAACGTGGTGCCGAAGTTCCGATCGGTGAGCAGCATGGTGATCGCGCCGGCAAGCACCGGCAGCGACAGCAGCAGCAGGAACACGGTCACGAGCTCGGCCCACACGAACAGCGGCATCTTGTGCAGCGTCATGCCGGGCGCGCGCATGTTGAAGATGGTGGTGATGAAGTTGATGGCGCCGAGGATCGACGAGGCGCCGGCGACGTGCAGCGCCAGGATCGCGAAGTCGACCGCCGGACCGGGATGGCCGCTGGTCGAGAGCGGCGCGTAGAGCGTCCATCCGCCGCCGACGCCCGGCGCTCCCGGCTCGCCTTCGACGAAGGCCGAGGTGAGCAGCAGCGCGAACGAGGCCGGCAGCAGCCAGAACGAGATGTTGTTCATGCGCGGGAACGCCATGTCGGGCGCCCCGATCATCAGCGGAACCATCCAGTTGCCGAAGCCGCCGATCAGCGCCGGCATGACCATGAAGAAGATCATGATCAGGCCGTGCGCGGTGGTGAACACGTTGAACTGGTGCGCGTCGTGGAACACCTGCATCCCGGGCGCATGCAGTTCCGCGCGCATCGCCACCGACATGGTCGCGCCGATGACGCCCGCGACGATCGCGAACACGAGGTACATCGTGCCGATGTCCTTGTGGTTCGTCGAATAGACGAAGCGCCGCCAGCCGGTCGGGGTGGGATGGGCGTGATCGTCGTGTCCGTGTGCGCCGTGAGCCGCTGTAGCCATCGTCAGTTCCTTAAAGGCTGTCGTTGTCGCCCGCTGTGTTTTCCGGTCTGCGGCGATTACTTCGCCGCGAGAATGTTGGCCGCCCGGGTTCCGTCGATGGCGGCGTATTTGCGCTTGGCCTGCTCGAGCCATGTTGCGAACTCGCGCTCGCTGACCACGCGGACCGCGATCGGCATAAAGGCGTGATCCTTGCCGCAGAGCTCCCGGCACTGACCGTAATACACGCCCTCGCGGGTCGCCTTGAACCAGGTCTCGTTGAGCCGGCCCGGCACCGCGTCGATGATGATGCCGAACGAGGGCACGGCGAAGGCATGGATCACGTCGGCGCCGATCACCTGGACGCGGACGTTCTTGTTCACCGGCACCACGATCTCGTTGTCGACCGCGAGCAGGCGCGGCTGGTCGGGCTTGCGCTCATTGTCCTTGAGCATCAGCGAGTCGAACTCGAAGTTGCTGTCCGGATAGGCATAGCTCCAGTACCACTGCTTGCCGGTCGCCTTGATGGTCAGATCGGCCGGCGGGAGCACCGTTTGCAGGAACAGGAGCTTGAACGACGGCACCGCGATGCAGACCAGGACGATGACCGGGACCAGCGTCCAGGCCACCTCGAGGAGGGTGTTGTGGGTGGTGCGCGAAGGGTTCGGATTGGCCCTGGCGTTGAACTTGACGACGACGATGACCAGAAGCGCCAGGACGAACAGCGTGATCAGGGTGATGATCACCAGCAGCCAGTCGTGGAACCAGTGGATGTACTCCATGACCGGCGTGACCGACCCCTGAAAGTTGATCTGCCAGGGCGAGGGCTGCCCCATTCCGGCCCATGCCGCATCACCAACCGCAAGTCCTGCCACCACTGCAGCCGCCAACGCGGCCAACCGCTTAAGCACCAGCATCGTCGTCATTGCTCCTTCGACGAAAATCGTCGTGTCGCGTCCTTGCCGCACCGGGGGCGTCTTTGCAGAACAAGACCCGCTCCCGATAAGGCGCCCCGATGGGGGCCGCGCTCCTCGGCGGGCGGTGCGGCGAGAGGGGATTTCCCGGGTTTCTCAAACCATAATTCCGGCGCACTCGCAATGTGCCTAAACAGCTGTCCCATGCGACGATCCGGATATTTTGCATATGTGGCGATCCGATGCCGAAACCCGTGTTCGGCCAGCATGATGCGGGCCTGGACCTGATCCGGACTTGGCCCGCAGGACTTGGCCCGGAGAATGGCTGTCATTGTTCACATGGGCACCCCGTCCGGGCGGGCTGCCCGGTAGATGAAACCCGTAGCGCGATGGTATCCAAGACACCGCGATTCGAACGCTGCTTGCTGAGGGCGCGTCCGGGACACCAACCAGCCGGGAACGGACCGATGGGCAAAAACGGCCACAATCTGATCGGCCCCAACCTGCTTTCGCGACTGCCGCGCCGGATCGGCCGTCTATGCGGCATGCTTGCGGCGGCGGTCATCGTCCTGACACATCCGGGCGAGGCGCAGGCCCAGGGTGCGGTCCGTTCGGTTCACAACGACTGGCAGATCCGCTGCGACACGCCGCCGGGCGCCCAGAGCGAGCAATGCGCGCTGATCCAGAGCGTGACCGCGGACGACCGCCCGAATATCGGCCTGACGGTCATCATCCTGAAAACCGCGGACAAAAAGACGCGGCTGATGCGGGTCATCGCCCCGCCGGGCGTGCTGCTGCCGTCGGGGCTGGGCCTCAAGATCGACAACGCCGAGGTGGGCCGGGCCGGCTTCGTGCGCTGCGTGCCCAACGGCTGCGTCGCCGAGGTGATCATGGACGACAACCTCATCGGCAAATTGCGCACTGGGCAGTCGGCCACCTTCATCATCTTCCAGACCCCGGAAGAAGGCATCGGCTTTCCGATCAGCCTGAAGGGTTTCGGCGAAGGCTTTGACAAGCTGCCCTGATCCCATCGCCGTCATCGCCCGCGAAGGCGGGCGATCCAGTGCCGCCGCGCCCACGCTTGCGTAATGCCCTCACCTTCGTATTCCATCACCAGGACTGGATGCCCCGCCGCATAGGCGAGCGAAGCGACGCCGTCCGTCCGACGGCTATGGCGGGGCATGACGTCCAGTGGACGCGGAGGCGCTGAGTGAACATCGGATTTGTCGGCCTGGGCGCCATGGGCGAACTCATCGTCCCAAGGCTGATGGCTGCCGGACATACAGTCACGGGATGGAACCGGTCGCGCGGCAAGGCCGAGCCGCTGATCGCCGCCGGCATGAAATGGGCGGACACGCCCAAGGCGGCAGCGCTTGCCTCCGAGATGGTGTTTTCCATCGTCACCGATTCGGCGGCGGTGAAGGCCGTGGCGCTCGGACCCGACGGGATCGTGTCGGGCCTAAGCAAGGGCGGCATCTATATCGACATGAGCACGATCGAGCCGGACGCGAGCCGCGAGGTCGCGGCCGAATTCGCCAAAGCCGGCGCTTTCATGCTCGACGGCCCGCTGTCCGGCAGCCCCGTGACGGTGAAGGCCGGCCAGGCCTCGGTGATGGTCGGCGGCGACGAGGCGGCGTTCGAACGGGCGAAGCCCGTGCTGCTCGCGATCGGGCCGAAGGTCACCCGCATCGGCGGCAACGGCCTCGCCTGCCAGATGAAGATCGCCGTCAACCTGCTGCTGATGGTCGAGGTGATCTGCTTCGGCGAAGCCGTGGCGCTCGCGGAGAAAGGCGGCGTCGGGCGCGAGGTCGCGGTCGACGCCATCCTCAAGAGCGTCGCGGCCTCGCCGGTGCTGGGCTATCGCGGCCCGTTCATCATCGACGGCAAGATGCCCGCCGTGCCGCTCGCCGACGTGACGCTGCAACAGAAGGACATGATGCTGGCGCTCAACCTCGGACGGAAGCTCGGCAGCCCCGTGCCGCTGGCCGCCGCCGCCAACGAGATGATGAACGCCTGCCGCGGGCTCGGCATCGACGCCAACGATTTCGTGGTGGCGCATCAGGTTTACCGACGGCTTGGTGGGCAAGATCTTGGCGGGCAAGATCTTGGCGGGCAGGATTCCGGCGGGCAAGATTCTGGAGGCAAAGCATGACGGACAGAGGCGAGAGGATCGGAGCGGCCTTGGCCAAGGCGGTGAAGGCCGCGACAGGCATCACCTCGGCGTCGCTCGGCGCCAAGATGTATCGCACCAACATCAGGAACGTGCCCAAGGTCGAGGGCCTCAAGCGCGACGACGGCTGGATCGACATGCAGGTGCAGTTCCTGATCGACAAGAAATCCGCCGGGGCCGACCACGTCGTCGGCTGGACCGTGCTGAAGCCCGGCGCGAGTCACGAGCAGCATCTGCATCGGAACTGCGACGAGTTCTTCATCGTGCTCAAGGGCAAGGGCCACATCATCACCGACCATGGCCTCGAGCCCTCCGGCGAGGGCGACGTGGTCTATTCACCGCGCGGCGTCTGGCACGGCTTCAACAACACGTCGGACGAGGACGTGGTGCTGGTCTGGGGCTGGATGGGCGCGGGCTCGATCGAGGCGTCGGGCTATGAGAACCCGCCGGGGGGCCATAACCCGGGCCACAACAAATGAGTGCGGGGCTCGACGACGCACGCATCTCGAAGGGCATGCGGACGCAGATGGAACTGCGCAAGCGCCGCTTCAACGAAGGCGCGCATCAGGTCGGCTGGAAGGTCGGCTTCGGCGCGCCGGCCGCGCAGAAGAACCTGAAGCTCACGGCGCCGCTGGTCGGTTTCATTCTCGACCGTGCCATGTTGTCGTCCGGATCGAAGGTGTCGCTCGCCGCCTGGCAGAAGCCGGTCGCCGAGACGGAGATCGCGGCCTATGTGGGCCGGGATCTTGCGGCGAACGCCAACCGCGACGATGTGCGACGGGCCGTTTCAGCGATCGGTCCGGCGATCGAGCTCGCCGACATCGACTGCCCGATGGACGACGTCGAGGCGATCCTGGCGGGCGACATCTTCCAGCGCCACGTCATTCTCGGCCAGCGCGACATCATGCGGCAGGGCGCGCGGCTTGCCGGCCTGAAGGGCCGCGTCACGCGCAGCGGCCATGATGTGCCGGTGCCCAGCGACCTCGAAACCAACATCGGCGACATTCTCAACATCGTGCGCCACGTGGCCGACGTCGCCGCCGCAATCGGCGACAAGCTGCGCGCCGGGCAGTTCATCATCTGCGGCTCGCTGACCGCGCCGCTGATCCTGGAAAAGGATGACAGCGGCGTCGACTTCGCGCTGGAGCCGATCGGCGGGATTTCGGTGAAGTTCGCCACTTAAAGCGGGATGACTTTTCCTCGAATCGTCATCCCGCCTTAGCTTCTTGGTTGAGCATGATCTTTTCCGAAAACCGCTTCACACTTTTCGGGATCATGCTCTAGCGTCGGTCGCGTTTTCCGCGACGAACCGTTGCACACTCCGGATCACGGCAGGCCTTCGTCGTAAATGCTCCGGGTCAGTTCGCGGCAAGCGCTTCAGGCGAATCGAGGCGCGGATCGGGGCTGTTGGCCTGCAACGTCGCCTGGATCGCCTCGCGCAGCATGGCGTGCCTGGCCTTCGGCCATCGCGCGACGTGAATGTCGGCCAGAAGCTTGGCCGATTTGCCGAACACCACGATGCGGTCGCCCACCGCAATCGCCTCTTCGAGCTGATGGGTGATCAGCACCGCGGTCGAGCCGCATTCCCGCGCGAGCTTGAGGAAGGTTTCGCGCAACTCCGCCGCCGTCACCTCGTCGAGATGGCCGAAGGCTTCGTCCGCCAGCAGGATATCCGGCTGCACCACGAAGGCGCGGGCGATCGCCACGCGCTGGCGCATGCCGCCCGAGAGCTCGTGCGGATAGGCGTTGGTGAAGTTGCCGAGCCCCAGCCGGTTGAGCCAGGTCAAGGCACGCTCGCGCTGCTCGGCCTCGGGCAGGCCGATCAGTTCGAGCGGCAGCTTGGCGTTGTCGAGCGCCGAGCGCCACGCCAGCAGCCGATCCTGCTGGAACACGGTCGCGATCTTGCCGCGGAAGTGATCGAAATCGGCGAACGGGCTCTTGTCGCCGATGTTGAGCGTGCCTTCGCTCGGCGCTTCGAGGCCGATCATCAGGTCGAAGAACGTGGATTTGCCGCAGCCGGTCTGGCCGACGATGGCGACCACCTCGCGCGGCTCGATGCGCAGATCGAGGCGATCGATCGCGACCACGGCCTGCCCCGTCGTGGCCTGCCGGAACACCTTGCGCAAGCCGCGCGCTTCGATCGGCGGGGGCCCGTTCATACGCGCCACCGCAGCAGGCGCGTCTCGACGCGGGCGACGGCGGCTTCGAGCAGGAACAGCAGCGCGACCAGCACCAGCGTCCAGGCGAACACGTCGGCGACCGAGAACAATTCCTGCGCGACCGACAGTTGATGGCCGATGCCGGTCACCGCGCCGACCAGCTCGGCGATGGTGACCACGCGAATCGCCAGGCTGATGTTCACCTTCCAGCTGGTGAAGATGCTCGGCACGATCCCCGGCACCATCAGCTTGAGGAAGAACTGCATGGTGGTCGGCCGGAACGACCGCATCATGTTGCGAAGCTCGCGCGGCACATTGCGCATGGCGTCGAGCGAGTCGATCAGAAACACCGGACCGCAGACGATCACCAGCACGAAGCCGATGCGGAATTCGACGCCGGGGAACCACAGCACCGCAAACAGGATCCACGACACCACCGGCACCGCCATCAGGAGCCGGATCATCGGATGCAGGTATTTCTCGAGCGACGGCGAACGGTACATCGCCATCGCCAGCGCGACGCCGAGCACGAACGAAACGATCAGCGCGCCGATTACGCGCGCCAGCGTCACCACGACATCGAGCGGCGTGATGGTCGCGAAGCTCTTGGCGATCTTGACGAAGCTCGGGATCGCGAACGGCGGAATCCCGAGCAACGGCGCCAGATGCGACAACAGCTCCCAGCAGACGACGAAGACCAGCAGCGATACGAGGGTGTGGCGCGGAAACGTCAGATCGAACGCGGATTCGCGATACTCCTCACGGGACATAGATGATCTTCTCGTCCGGCATCTTCTGGTAGAAGCCTGCCTTCACCGCCCGCTCCATCATGTCGGTGATCGACTTGCGCGTCGCCGGCTCCCAGGCCGGCTGCACGATCATGTGCAGGCGTTTCGCCGTCACCGCCGCGGTGAGGATGCCGGGCGGAAGCTTCAGCGTCTCGTTGGCGATCTTGTCGGCGGCCTCGGACTCCTCGTGCATCACCTTGGCGACGTCCTGCAACGCTGCGAGCAGCATCCGCGGCGCGTTCGGAACGCGCTGGATCGTGTCCGCGCGCATGGCGGTCACGAGCTCCCAGCCGTCGACGCCGGTGATCTCCTTCCAGCCTTGCGCGCCGTTGAAGATCACGCGCCAGTCCGGGTTCTGCCGCAGAATGATGCTCGCCAGCGGCTCGATCACCAGCGCCGCATCGACGCGGCTGGCCTCGAGCTGGGCGCGCGCCACCGCGAAGTTGGCGTTGACCGCGGTGATGTCCTTGCCGATCTCGAGCCCTTTGGCGGCGGCATAGATGCGCACGACCTGGAACTGCGAGCCGCCCATGTCGATGGCGAGCTGCTTGCCCTTGAGATCGGCGAGCGACTTGATCGCCGGGTCCTTGGCGAAGATCACCAGATCCGACAGCGTGAAGCCGGTGGTGATGATGCGGAGCGGCACGCCCTCCTGATAGAGCTTCTGCAGAATGGTCGGTCCGCCGATCAGCACCTCGGTCTCGCCGGTGGCGAAGGCCGCGTAGAACGCCGAGATCGAGGGATAGGGCCGGACGTCGAGCTCGAAGCCGTGCTTCGCGTCGAGGCCGCGGCCCTTCATGACGTTCCAGACCAGCGGGTTGAACACCGGCAGCGTCAGGCTCGAAACCCTGATCTTCGGTTTCTCCTGCGCGCGCGCCTGCGGCGCAACGAGGGTGACGGCCGCGATGGCGAATGCGGCGGCGAGCGCCGCGATCGGGCGCCGGTGCATGCGGAACATGAAAACTGCCTCCCTGACTTTTGCCGGGGCACGATCATGTCGCCTGCCGCTTCGGGAAACCACCGATGTTTCCCCGCGGTCTGTTCAGCGATCCGACGGTCCCCGGGTCAGGATAGCGGACGAACGGCGGCCCGCCATCTGCGGCCCTCTGCCGCCACAGAACTCTCCGGACGCTGCAAAACAGGCCCACTCCGCTCAGACAGGCCGCCGGCGGTGTCCCATTTCAGGATTCTCCGAACCAAATTTTATCATGAAATTCATAGACATATATGGTTAACACTGCCGGCTTCCGCTACACTTCCCGGCAGATGCGGCGTGCATGCGGAGAGTACCATGATGCGAATGGTCACCGCAGCGTGCGCCATTTGCGTGACGCTGCTTGTTGCGTTGGGAATGCTCGGATCGACGCCTGCTGAAGCGGGCTACTACGGCCGTGGTTACTCCGGCGGCGGTTATGGCGGTGGCTACTACGGCCCTCGTCCCTACTACGGCGGCGGTTACGGCTATGGATACCGACGCCCGTATTATCGGCCCTCCTACAGGCCGTATGGCTACGGTTACGGCGGCGGTGGCTATTACCGGGGCGGTGGCTATGGCTACGGCGGCGGCTACGGCTATGGCGGCGGTTACGGCTATGGCGGTGGCTATGGCGGTTGCGGCTACGGCTGCGGTTACGGCGGTGGCTACGGCGGTGGCTTCGGCTATGCCGGCTACGGCGGCTACGGCTACGGCTGCAACGTCGCCTATATCCCGTACGGATGGACGTGGTATCGCGCCACGAGCTGCTGACGGCTGATGGCGCGCCGCCACAAGCGCGTTTACGCGCGTCTTCGACGCGCGATGGCGGCGCGCCAGTCTTTCCGAAAGTTCATAAACGCACTCGAACTTGCGGCGCGGGTTTCGCCGCATTTTTTTTTGATCTATCCGGACGGCGCGCGGCTTCCTATCTAAGCTGCCGTGGCCACCGGAGATTCTCATGAACCCCAACGCCTCCCTGCTCGATCGCGCCGGCCTTGATCGCGTGCGTGTCGGCAAGCTGATCGATCGCGGCCTTGAAGGCGCCGACGACGGCGAGTTGTTCCTCGAATACAAGCAGTCCGAGATGCTGGTGTGGGACAACGGCCGCCTCAAGCAGGCGACCTACGACACCAACCAGGGTTTCGGGCTGCGTGCGGTGAAGGACGAGGCGGTCGGCTATGCCCACGCCTCGGAGGTGTCGGAGGGCGCGATCGCGCGCGCGGCCGACGCGATCCGCGCCGTGCGAGGCGGCTACTCCGGCAAATACGCCGAGGCCCCGGGCCGCACCAACGTCAAGCTGTACGGCGACGAGAACCCGCTCGAGGCGCCGGGCTTCGACGCCAAGGTGAAGCTGCTCGAAACCATCGACGCCTATGCACGTGCGAAAGATCAGCGCATCAAGCAGGTGAGCGCGAGTCTGGGCGCATCCTGGCAGGTGGTCGAGATCGTGCGGCCGGACGGCGAGACCTATCGCGACATCCGGCCGCTGGTGCGCGTGAACGTCTCGGTCGTTGCAGCCTCCGGCGACCGGCAAGAGTCGGGCTCCTACGGCTTCGGCGGCCGCGAAGGCTATCAGCGCTTCATCGACGCGAAGACCTGGCAGCACGCGACTGACGAGGCGGTGCGGCAGGCGCTGCTCAATCTCGAATCGATTCCGGCGCCGGCCGGCGAGATGGACGTCGTGCTCGGCGCGGGCTGGCCCGGCGTGATGCTGCATGAGGCGGTCGGCCACGGGCTTGAAGGCGACTTCAACCGCAAGAAGACCTCGGCCTTCGCCGGCCTGATGGGCCAGCAGGTCGCGGCCAAGGGCGTGACCGTCGTCGACGACGGCACCATCGCGAGCCGCCGCGGCTCGCTCTCGATCGACGACGAAGGCACGCCGACCAACCGCACGGTGCTGATCGAGGATGGCATTCTCGTGGGCTACATGCAGGACCGGCAGAACGCCCGGCTGATGGGCATGAAGCCGACCGGCAACGGCCGGCGCGAAAGCCACGCGCATGTGCCGATGCCGCGCATGACCAACACCTACATGACCGCCGGCGACAAGGACCCGGCCGAGATCATTGCTTCGGTGAAGAACGGCTTCTACGCCGTCAACCTCGGCGGCGGACAGGTCGATATCACCTCGGGCAAGTACGTGTTCAACGTCACCGAGGCCTACAAGATCGAGAACGGCAAGATCGGCGCGCCGCTCAAGGGCGCGATGCTGATCGGCAACGGGCCGACCGACCTCAAACGGGTGGCGATGGTCGGCAACGACATGAAGCTCGACACCGGCGTCGGCACCTGCGGCAAGAACGGCCAGGGCGTGCCGGTCGGCGTCGGCCAGCCGACGCTGCGGATGGAGCGAATCACCGTCGGCGGGACCGGCTGAACGGCGCGAGGCTCAAAAATGACGGCCCAAGAAATGACGGCCCAAAAATGACGGCCAAGGTGTCGCGCGTGCGGGCGTGGACGGACTCGCTGATTTCGTTCGGCTGCGTCGTCCTGATGATCACCGCCGCGAAGATCGCCATCGCCGAACCCTACTATGTTCCCTCGGGCTCGATGCAGCCGACGCTGCTGATCGGCGACGAGCTGCTCGCGACCAAGTATCCCTACGGCTACAGCACCGCTTCGTTGCCGGCGTCGATCGTGTTGCCCGGCACGTCGCGGCTGTTCGGCGCGCTTCCGGAACGCGGAGACGTCGTGGTGTTTCGCTGGCCGGGCGACGGCTCGCAGGTCTGGGTCAAGCGCGTGATCGGCCTGCCGGGCGACCGCATTGCGTTGCGCTCGGGACGCTTGTGGATCAACGGCCAACCGGTCGGGCTTCGCGCCGACGGCGTCGGCGAGGCCGAGACTGATACCGGCAGGCAGATGCCCGCCGCCCGCTTCATCGAGACGCTGCCCGGCTCACGCGAGCACGCCATTCTGCGGATGCGGGCGCCCGGTCACGGCGACGATCTGTCCGAGGTCGAGGTGCCGCCGGACCATCTCTTTGTCATGGGCGACAATCGCGACAACTCTGCCGACAGCCGCTTCCCGGTGCAGGCCGGCGGCATCGGCATGCTGCCGGTTGCGAATCTGATCGGCCGCGCCGACCGGCTGGTCGGCTCCTGGGACCTCGGCATCAAGAGCCAGCCGCTCTGGACCTGGCCGAGCGGCCTGCGGCTGTCGCGGTTTTTCAGCGCGATCCATTAATCCAATCGCATCACAGCCTTCGCCGATTTCCCGCCAGCCTTGCCAACCGCGGTTTCTGCGCATAGTCTATGCGCAGAGACGGAGGCGCCGATGATGCGCGAACGCCAGGTGCGCAAGCGGGCGGTCAATCTGTTTGTCGATGCCGATCTCCTCGACGAAGCCAAGCGGCTGGACATCAACATTTCCGACACGCTCGACCGGCGGCTCCGTGCCATCGTCAAGGCCGAGCAGGAAAAGCGCTGGCTTGAAGAAAACCGCGCCGCGATCAATTCGATCAACGACTTCATCGACAAGCACGGACTGCTGGCAAGCAAGCTTCGCTATCGGCCGGAGCGCGAGTGATGCGGCAGTTCGACGTCGTCGCAAACCCCGATGCCGACGAACGTGAATTCCGCCCCTATTTGGTGATCCTGCAATCGGATCTGGTTTCAGGGCTGTCGTCGACAGTGGTTGCGCCGCTGGTTGTTCTCGACCGGATGAGCGGAGCTACGCGGATGAATCCGATCCTGCGAATTGAGGGCCAAGAATTCTGGCTTGCTGCGCATGAATTGTTTGCCGTCGATCGGCGCGTGCTCCGCAGTGCGGTGGGCAGTTTGGCGGACGAGCGCGACGCCATCATCAAGGCGATCGACTTCGTGTTCTCGGGCTACTGACACACGCTACCGCACCACACCGGACACGCAGCACGGCTTGCGCCGCGGCCGCGTGATCTTGTCCTTGAGATAGCAGCGCGCGGCAGCGCCCACGTAACCCGGCCGCGCGTAGGTCCAGGCACGGCAGCGGTTCTCCTCCTCGCAGGCCTTCCGGCAGGCTTCGGGGGCAGGATTGCTGGTGATGTCGAAGCTTCTGAGATCGCCGCCGTAGCGGTCGATCGAATGCTCGAGCGGGCCGGGACGATTTTCGCCGAGCCCGCCGCCCTTCACGCCGGACACGCAGCAATTGTTCTCCTTCGCCGGCGGGACCTGGTTCTTGAGCCAGCAGGTTGCGGCATTGGCGCCGCCGCTCGACGCGGTGTTCGGATAGGCGAAGGTCCAGGCGCGGCACCGGTTGTCGCGGTCGCAGCGCGCGGCGCACACCGCGGGATCGGCCGACGGCACCACGAAGCGCAGATAGTCGCCGCCCGGCCGGTCAAATCCCTGTTGCGCAACGGCGGACGTCGCCGCCGCCGATATCATCGCGAAGATGGCGAGCGCCCATCCCAGCAGACCGCTGCAAAGCAATCGCGCCAACGCCGCCGCCTTCCGATCCAAAAACGCGCGCCCCGCGCAACCTGATCGCACATGTTAGTGAAGGCGTCACGCCGTTGCGAGCGCGGTTGGGGACAGCGGTTTGCCCACGACGCCAAAAAAGAATGCGCCCGCCGGGGGGCGGCGGGCGCAGCATCCGGGGCGGGAGGGGAAAACCGCTGGTCCGGACGGTGGCCGATGGGAGGATCGGCCAAAGTGCATGCGAATGGACGAATTGCCTCAAAACGAATTCAGATCAGGTAGCGCGCCGGACGGTTGGCCGGCGGGTAGCAAATCACTTGCGGCGCGCCGAACAGCGCCGTCTGCTTGCGGTGCTGCACGGCGCAGGTCAGCTCGACGCGCCGGCGACGCACGCGACGTTCGGTCGCGCGGCGCGCCAGAAGCTCGCTCGGATCGTGCCACGGCGCGCCGGAATAGGCGTCGCGCAGGTCGCTCCGCGTGATGCCGATGTCGGCGAGCATGCGGTCGTCGAGGTCAACCAGACGCATCGCGTCCCGACGGTTCTTGATGCGCTCGGCGATCCGCTTCAGGCCACGACCAGCCCGGCCGGCCAGCGCGGCCAGCGCCCGCGCGAACGGGCTTGCGGCGGAAATGGTCAGGGATGTGATCGCAGGCATGGCAGTCTCCGCAGTTCTCCAAAGTCTCCGTTTGGCTCCAAGGCTCAGGGTAGGACCGGAAAGAGGCGAAGGCGCCCGCGCTGGCCGCCGCAAACGCTTGCGGAGCCGCCCGGACCAACACCCATTTCCCCTTGGAACGAGCGATATTTGGCACCGTCCTATTGATAAGTGAAACGAATGTTTTTAATCTGAATAATCAGCGGGGGTGATGGATTGCCGGGCCGGAAGGCCGGCGCAGGAGGCGGCCATGAGCGCCCTGATCGACGTCGACCAGTTGCGGACTTTCATCGCTATCGTCGAGACCGGCAGCTTCACCAAAGCCGCCGAGGTCGTGCACAAAACCCAGTCAGCCGTCTCGATGCAGATGAAGCGGCTCGAGGAGCGGCTCGGCAAGCCGATCTTCGCCCGCGACGGCCGCGCCTCCAAGCTCACCGAGGACGGCGAGCGGCTGCTCGACTACGCGCGCCGCATCATCAAGCTCAACGTCGAGGCGCTGGCCGCGTTCGACGACAAGGAACTGGCCGGCCGCGTGCGGCTCGGGCTGCCGGACGATTACGCGGACCGCTACCTGCCCGAGATCATGGCGCGGTTCTCGCGCGCCTATCCGAGCGTCGAGCTGACCGTGTTGTGCCAGCCGTCGGTCAATCTCGTCGAACTGATCGACGGCAACGAGCTCGATCTTGCGATCATCACCGACTGCGGCTCGTCGCGCGCCTCGGAGGTGTTCCGCCGCGAGCGGCTCTTGTGGGTGACGTCGAACCGGCATTCGACCCATCTCGAGGAGCCGTTGCCGCTCGCGCTCGGCCGGCCGAGCTGCGTCTGGCGGCGCGCGGCGATCGAGTGCCTCGAGACGATCGGGCGGCCGCATCACGTTGCCTACACCAGCGCGAACGCGAGCGCGGTTGCCTCCGCGGTGCTTTCGGGCCTTGCGATCTCGATTTTCCCGGAATCCGGCTTGCGGCCCGGCATGCGCGTGCTGAGCCCGGCGGACGGCTTCCCCGAATTGCCGCCCTGCCGCGTCGGCCTGATCCGCAACCCGCACGAAAGCTCGGCGCTGGCCGATGCGCTCGCCGAACACATCATCTCGTCGCTCGACAACCTGTCGGAAGCGGCGCAGGCGGCAGAGTAGCACCGGCGATCAGCTCACGCCGTTGAACTTGTCGAGCCAGTCGGTCGGCAGGCCCGCGTCGCTGTAGAACTTTTCCAGCCGCCCGCGGGTGCCGCGCTCCCGCTGGTCCGTGCCAAGCCCGAGGAAACGAACCGCGTTGCGATACATGATCGCATCGATCTCGTCTGCGCTGTAGCCGACCTCACAGAGCGCTTCCGCGACCTGGTCCGGGTAGGACTTGCGGGCCGCGAGATTGTGCCGGTCGTCCTCCACCCACTTGGAGAAATCGACCAGCGCCGGCGTCATGAGCGCGACGCGGCCGCGATGGAACTTGTCGAGGTCGTCGGCAATCTCGAAGCGGTAGCGCGTGTACAGCAGCGCCCAGCGGATGTAGCGGCCGATCACCTTGTTGGTGAGGAGGATCCGGGCTGCAAGATCGGTGCGATCGAGACGGTTGATCTGCTCCTGATCGCCGCCGCAGCAGAAGAACTCCGGGTAGACCTGGGTGATCAACAGGCGCTGCAGCTGGTCGAGCGCGGCATTGATGACCGTCGCGTTCCCGACCCGCAGGCCGCGGACGATCTTCTTGGTCCAGATGTCGTCGATGAGCTGCGCCAGGAGCGCAAGATTGCGCCGGTCGCGCTCGGACTTGGTCGGCGCGGCGCGGGTGCCACGGTCGACGGCATCGACCAGGGCGATCTCGGCCGCGGGCGACGGCGATTCCCGCTGCAGCAGGTTGGTCATGCCGTGCACCAGGATGTTGAACGCTTCCGGGTAGCGGACGAACTGCGCGTTCAGCTCGTGGCTGCCACGAATCACCACGTTATTCAGAAAGCCCTCGATCGGCAGATCGCCCGCGTTGAAGACGTGGCAATGCACGTCGATGAACCGCTGCGGCGATGCGCATGCGGGCGCCTGCGCCCACGCGGCCCTGCTCAGAACCGAACCACCGATGCCGGCCAGAATCGTGCGGCGATCGATCATCGCGTGCTTCCTCTGTTCACCGGCCGCGCAAGCTCAACCGGGAATCGCCCGCTTCGCGCCTTACAGGTCTACCGCGCTCGCGCCGAGCAGCTTCAGCAACTCCGCCGGCGCAATTTCAATCTGCAAACCTCTGCGGCCGCCGTTGAAGACGATCGTTGGATGCGCCATCGCCGCCGCGTCGATGAACACCTTCACCCGCTTTTTCTGGCCGAGCGGCGAGATGCCGCCGACATGATAACCGGTGATGCGCTCGGCCTCGGCCGCAGCCAGCATCGCCGCGTCCTTGGTCCCCGCCGCGGCCGCGAGCTTCTTCAGGCTCACCTCGCGGTCGCTGGCGATCACCACGCAGACCGGCTGTCCGCCGGCCTTGGCCATCAGCGTTTTCAGAAGCCGTTGCGGCGAGACGCCGAGCGCCTCGGCCGCCTGCATGCCGATGCGCTCGGCGTTCGGATCGTAGTCGTACTCGTGCAGCTTGAAGGCGATCCCCGCCTTCTCCAGCGCCACGGTCGCAGGCGTGCCCTTCGCCATCGCAGTCACAGCTTCCTGCGTTTGCGCATGTCCTTTTCGGAAAACCGGTGCCCACTTTTCCGGGACATGCGCTAGCTGAAATAGATCCGGTAGTCGCCGCCGGTCTTGCGCACGATGTCCTCATGCGTCGTGTACGAGGCGCGAAACCTGTTGGCGATGTGTTCGGGAACGCCGGTCAAGACAAGCTCCTTGCGGGTCCGCTCCTCGAGCCAATCCGTCAGCCTGTGCTCCTTGGCGAAGGCCATGTCGGCGTCGGTTTCAAAGACGAAGCAGCAATACAATTCGCCAAGGCCGTAGCTTGCGCCCAGGTTGCGGTCGCGAATGTGCGGCATCTCTTCCGGCGCAAACAAGATCGCCCGGCCGGTCGCGTGGTGGACGATTGCGTTGTACCGGAGCGACTCGGCTCGAAGCTCATCCAGCTTGTGCTGGGCCTCGGCACGGGCGGACAGCGGCACCGGCGGGGTCAGCGCCCTGGTCAGTCGGCGAAGATGGTCCCAAACGCTCAATAGGCCAGCTCGAAGAAGACCGGATCGACCGATCCGTTCCACGGTCCGTTGAAATCGTCCAGCAGCTCTTCCGCGGGCGTGATACCACGAGCGACGCTTTCCTGCAGCGGGCGCAGATAGCGCGTCTCGTCGCGGCCGTTGCGGTCGAGCCGCTTGCGGCGCACCAGGCCCTTCTCGGCAAGCGCGAGCGTCTCGCCGGCGAGGTCGAGCAGCGTGCGGTTGCGGATCGTCGCCTTGAAACCGAGCCTTGGCACATCGTCGCGAAGCTTCTGCCGCTCCGGCGCGGTCCAGTCCTTCACGATCTCCCAGCAGGCGTCGAGGTTGGCGTCGTCATAGATCAGCCCGACCCAGTAGGCCGGCAGCGACGGCAGCCGCCGCCACGGCCCGCCGTCGGAGCCGCGCATCTCGATGTAGCGCTTCAGCCGCACCTCGGGGAAAATCGTCGAGACGTGATTGGCCCAGTCGGAGATGGTCGCGATCTCGCCCGGCACCAGCTTGCCTTCGAGATGATCGCGGAACGACTTGCCCGACACGTCGATGTACTTGTCGCCGCGCTTGATGAAATACATCGGCACGTCGAGCGCGTAATCGGCGTAGCGCTCGAAGCCCATGCCGTCCTCGAACACCCACGGCAGCATGCCGGCGCGGGCGTTGTCGGTGTCGCGCCAGATCTCGGAGCGGAACGAAAGAAAACCGTTCGGCTTGCCTTCGGTGAACGGCGAGTTGGCAAACAGCGCGGTCGCGACCGGCTGCAGCGCCAGCGCCACGCGCATCTTCAGAACCATGTCGGCTTCGGAGGAGAAGTCGTGGTTCGTCTGCACCGTGCAGGTGCGGTACATCATGTCGAGGCCGAGCTTGCCCACCTTCGGCATGTAGGCGGTCATGATCTTGTAGCGGCCCTTCGGCATCACCGGGATTTGCGCGCGGCTCCAGCGCGGCGTCATGCCGAGGCCGAGAAAACCGATGTCGAGCGGCCGCGCCACCTCACGCACTTGCGCCAGGTGGGCAAAGAGCTCGCTCGCGGTCTGATGCACGTTGTCGACCGGCGCGCCGGAGAGCTCGAACTGCCCGCCCGGCTCGAGCGAGATCGCGCCGCCGCCGGTCACGTCGGCAAGCCCGATGATGTTCTCGCCCTCCATGATCGGCTCCCAGCCGAGCAGCTCGTGCATGCCCTCGAGCAGCGCGCGGATGCCGCGCGGCCCGCCATAGGGCACGGGCGCATGGTCATAGACGCGAAACGGAAACTTCTCGTGCTCCGTGCCGACGCGGAATTTCGACTTCGGCTTGCAGCCCGCCTCGAACCACGCGACGAGCTCGTCGCGCGATTCGATCGGCGTCATATCCACCTGGTCGCGAGCCATGCAGGGTTCCGGAGAGAAAAGGTCGCGACCTTAATCACGGGCCGCAGGAAAGGGCAATCGGTGCGGCACGCACGTCAGTTCAGCCGTCCCAACAGGTCGCAAAGCGTGGCGGCCTCTTTGTTGGAGAGTTTGGAACCGACGTGACGCTCGATCGCGGCCGAATAAGCCTCCCACATCTTCTTCTGCATGGTGCGGCCGGCCTGCGTGATCGCGACGAATTGCCCGCGCCCGTCGACCGGACAGACCCGGCGCTCGGCAAGCCCCGCCTCGACCAGCCGCTCGATCAACCGCGAGGTGGAGTATTGCGGCAACAACATCTGCTTCTCCAGTTCGACCGGACGCAGGGCGCCGTGCTGCGAACGCGACAGCTCCAGCAGCGCGTCATACCAGGCCAGGGGCGGAAAGCCCGCTTTCTTCAGATCGCTCTCGACCGACGCCAGCAAGCCCTGCTGCACGCGCACGAGGCGCGCCCAGGCCGAGGTGGCTTCCTGCGACGGTTTACGGCTCATCGTCCCTTATCCCTGACCGGAAATCTAGCATTTTCATGCACTTGCATCAACCTTGACAGATGAATGCAAATGCATCTAGATGGATGCAAGTGCATGAACTGCACGAAACCTGCAACGCCACATCTGCCAACCGGAGGATCATCGATGAAGCTGTTCTACATGCCGGGAGCCTGCTCGCTCGCCCCGCATATCGCGCTCCGCGAAGCCGGGCTGCCCCACGAGCTGGAGCTCGTGGACCGCTCCAAGAAAACCAAAAGTGGTGACGACTACCTGGCGATCAACCCCAAGGGCGCGGTGCCGGCGGTCCGGCTCGACAATGGGCAGGTGCTGACCGAGGCCGCGGTGATCCAGCAATACATCGCCGACAAGGCTCCGGACAAGAAGCTCGCACCGGCGGCGGGCACGCCGGAACGCTACCGGCTGCAGGAGTGGCTCAACTACATCGCCAGCGAGCTGCACAAGGGCATCGGCCAGCTTTTCAATCCGGCGATGCCGGACGAGTACAAGGATGCCGTAAAGAAAGGGCTCGCCGCGCGGCAGTTCGCCTATCTGGAGAAGGCGCTGGCCGGCCGGGAGTACCTCCTGGGCGACTTCACCATCGCCGACGGCTACGCGTTCACGGTGCTGAACTGGACCAAGCTCCACAAGATCGACCTGTCGGCGTTTCCGAACATCGTCGCGTACATGCAACGCGTCGCGGCGCGGCCCGCGGTGCAGGCGGCGATGAGCGCGGAGGGGCTGCTGAAGGCGGCGTAAGCTCACATTTCGTCCATTGGTTCGGCGACGTTCGTGTCCCGGGCGCGGCGCAGCGCGAAGTGGTGCGCCGCAGACCCGGGACCGTTCCAAAGGCGGCGTGTGGAACGGTCCCGGATCAGCGATGCACCGTTTCGCGCTGTCGCGCTCACGCTGCATCGCATCCGGGACACGAGACTGCCTGAGACGCGGACAATAAAACTCCGATTCGCTACGCCGCCTTCTTGCCCGGCGCGAAGCGGCTGTAGAAGCTGTCGCCGTTCTTCGCCATGTCGAGCAGGAGCTTGGGCGGGGCAAAGCGCGCACCGTATTTGGTTTCAAGTCGTTTGCACAAATCCACGAAGTTCTTCACGCCCATCATGTCGATATAGGACAGCGTGCCGCCGGAGAACGGCGCGAAGCCGAAGCCGAGGATCGAGCCGACGTCGGCCTCGCGCACGTCGGTGACCACGCCCTCCTCGAAGGTGCGCGCGGCCTCCACCGCCTGCACCACGAGAAAGCGCTGCTTCAGCTCCTCGACATCGAGCTTCTCGATCGCTTCGCGGCTGAGCTGCTTCGGCAGCAGGTCTTCGACGCCCGGCCAGAGCCGCTTCGGCTGTCCCTGCGGATAGTCGTAGAAGCCCTTGCCGTTCTTGCGGCCGAGCCGGCCGTTCTTCTCGACCATGTCCTCCAGGAGCTTCTTCTGCGCCGGATTGATCGCCGTGGGCCCGAGATCGGCCTCCGCGGCGCGGACGATCTTGAGGCCGAGGTCGAGCGCGGTCTCGTCGTTGAGCGACAGCGGGCCGACCGGCATTCCGGCCATGCGCGCGGTGTTCTCGACCATCGCCGCCGGGATGCCCTCCAGCAGCATCAGATGGCCTTCCTGGATGTAGTTGAGCACGCAGCGGTTGGCGTAGAAGCCGCGCGTGTCGTTGACGACAATCGGCGTCTTGCGCAACGCGCGGACGAAATCGAGCGCGGCCGCAAGCGCCGCATCGCCGGTCTTCTTGCCGACGATGATCTCGACCAGCATCATCCGCTCGACCGGCGAGAAGAAGTGAATGCCGATGAACTTCGCCGGGTCCTTCGCGGTCTCGGCGAGCGAGGTGATCGGAAGCGTCGAGGTGTTGGAGCCGAACACGATGTCCGGCATGACCGCCTGCGCTTTCGCCGTCGCCTCGGCCTTCACCTTGCGGTCCTCGAATACCGCCTCGACGATGAGGTCGACGCCCTTGAGCGCGTTGTAATCGGCGATGGCGGTGATCCTGGACAGCACCGCGTCGCGTTGCGCGGCGGTCGCACGCCCCTTGTTGACCTGATCGGTCAGGCTCTTCTGGATCAGCGCCTTGCCCTTGTCGGCGCTTTCCTGATCGCGGTCGATCAGCACCACGTCGAGGCCCGACTGCGCGCTGACCGAGGCAATGCCCGCGCCCATGAAGCCTGCGCCGAGGATGCCGACCTTCCTGAGCGACGTGGCCGGAACGCCGGCGGGCCGGCGCGCCCCCTTGTTCAGCTCCTGCATCGACACGAACAACGAGCGGATCATCGCCGCGGCTTCCGGCGAGCGGAGGATCTTGGTGAAGTGGCGCGACTCGACGGTCAGCGCCCGGTCGATCGGCAGCAAAAGGCCCTCATAGGCCACCTGGAGGATGGCGCGGGCGGCCGGATAGTTGTCGTAGGTCTCGCGGCGGTAGATCGCGTTCGCGGCCGGCCACGTCATCATCCCGGCCTTGGAATAGACCTGCCCGCCCGGCAGGCGGAAGCCGTCCAGGTCCCACGGCGCCTTGGCCTTGGGGTTCGCCTTCACCCAGTCTTTCGCGGCCTTGATGATATCGCCCGCCGGCAGCACCGCATCGACGAGCTTCATCGCCTTGGCGCGGTTGAGCCTGAGCTGGTCGCCCTTGAGCAGGAATTGCAGCGCGTCGGACGCGGGCATCATCCGCGTCACCCGCGTGGTGCCGCCGGCCCCGGGGAACAGGCCGATCTTCACCTCGGGCAAGCCGAGCCGCGTCTTGTCGTTGTCGGCGGCGATCCGCTGGTGGCAGGCGAGGCACAGCTCGAAGCCGCCGCCGAGCGCGGTGCCGTTGATCGCCACGGCAAACGGCTTGCCGCAGGTCTCGATGCGCCGGTAGAGCTGCGAAAGCTTGCGGCTCTCGTTGAACAGGAGCGTCGCCGCAGCCTCCTCGCCCTCGCGCTTCGCCATCTCGGCGAACATGCGGGTCAGCGATTCGAGCAGCGTCAGGTCGGCACCGGCGCAGAACGTGTCCTTGCCGGAGGTGATGACCGCGCCCTTGATCGCGGCGTCGGTCGCGATTTTCTCGACGATCCTGCCGAGCTCCTCGATCACCGTGAGATCGATGACGTTCATCGACTTCCCCGGCATATCCCAGATGATGGTGGCGATGCCGTCGGCATCGACGTCGACCTTGAAGTTCACATCGGCCATTTGTGTCTCCGTACTTCTAGTCTCGTGCCGCCGTTTACCTCTCCCCGCTTGCGGGGAGAGGTCGGATCGCGAAGCGATCCGGGTGAGGGGGGCTCTCCGCGAACTGACTCGTTGAGAGTCGGCGCCCCACCCCCCCCCACCCCCCCCCCCCGGGGCGGGGGCGGGCGCGGCGGGTGGGCACCGAGAAGCGAAA
>JAIESI010000099.1 GCA_019746135.1 Xanthobacteraceae bacterium | reverse complement strand
GCCGGATGATTCGAGGTTGAACATCTCGGAGACTACGCCACCCTCATTTCCAACCAACCCCGCGACGGCACCTCGCGGGCGCCCGGCAGGCTTTTGACGAGGAACGGCACGAGACTCTTCCGCGCCGGGTGGTCCGGTTTGGCGACAGGGATGTGTCGGATTCGGGGATTGCCGACGAGGAACCAATCGGGAAGGTCGCCCTCCTTGTCGACGATCCATATGACGGTGTTGAAGAACGGCTGCCGATCGGGACCCGCAGGCCGTACGCGGGCCGAATGGGAAAGGATCAGAGCTCTGGAGAAGAGCTGATGTTCGGCGGCGGAAAGGGCCTCATGCCTGACGATCAAACGGGAAGCGAAGTCCACCACCAACACGGCTGGCGTTCCGTCCAATGGTACGAAGCGGTCGAGAGTTTGCGCGAGAAGGTCGATTCCTGCAGCCGCAACTCCGTTTGTGGGCGTCAGACCAACCGACTTCAGAGTTTCGTCAGCGTCGGACGCATTGTTGCCCGCGGCGACGCCACGGAATCCCGAAGCGAGATCGAACGTCGCGATCCGCTGATATCCTGCCTTTTTCAGCTGGTCGATGAGGACGGTCGTAAGACCGGCGGCCGTGATGCTTCCCGGCGACGGCTCGTGAACGTGCAGATCGCGGACGTTTCCGGAAAGTACGAACTGGCTCCTGAGCGGTAGAAACCGCAGCAAGTCTCTCAACCATCTAGGTTTTTCGACTGATTTTTGTGTCACCCCTTACCCCGACAACGCTACACCCACCGCAACGAGTGTATGACGAAAGCGGCGCGTCTAGCGAGCGCTGTACTCTGGAAGGCCAGAAATCACGTGCCGCTGATGTGATATGCGAGCGTCAGGCCAATGCCCGGATGCCGTCCAACAAGACGCGGGTCGCCCGACAGTCATCTTCGTTGTAGTCGAGAATGCGTTGTTTCGTTTCGGTCGACCGGTCGCGGCACCAGCGGTCGAACCACTCGATCGAAGCTGCTCCGGAGGGATGGGTGTCGCGCCATTTGAATCCGAGGTACTTCGCCAAGGTCTTGATCGAGTGATCGCGGGTCGGCCATTCAGTGGCCTTCAGGACGACGTCCCCGTACAGATCGATCGCGCGTGAGGGGTCGAACAGGCGTTCGATGTCTTCCGCACTGCAGACGTCATCGTATTTGGCCTGAAGCTTGCGGTAGATGGTCCGCTCGTACTTTGAATAGTAGTAGATCGCTGCATCGGGCCGCGCCGCGAAGTAAGCTACGGCGGATGCGAACGCTGCGCGCTCAGCATCGGGAGACACGTCCTCCGCGAAGAAATGCACGAAGCGCTCGCTCTCGTTCGAGCCGCCTTGCCGCTCGACAACTCCATGCAGGTAGCAGAGGTCGCGCATCGGATCGACCTCGATGTCGAAGAACAGCTCGATGTGCGGCATTCGGAGCGCGACCGGTGCGCGCAGGTACGGTCTAGGGTCTGCGGACTTCAGCAGGACCGCGCGGTCGTGAAACAACCTGAGCCGGTCGGGACCCAATCCCTTGAATACTGTCTTTTTTCCGTCGATGAAACCTTCCGGGTCGATCGCGGCTAACTCGGCGATGGTCGCGATCGATGTTTGCATCGAATCCCGAACGCTCCGCCCCAAAAAGGGAATGAGCGTGAGGTCGTCGGCCTTCGCAAGGTCGTCCGAGCAGAAGTTATGCCAGTGACAAAGTTTGCAGGTGCTGGATGAGGCGCCCTGCGGCGTCAGCGTGCGGTCCAGGATTGCGCGCGTATCGGCTAGGGCAGACTGATATTCGTCCCAAAGGGTTTCGGGCTTCTTCGGTCCCTGCGGAGAGGTGAAGTCATAGGGGACTTCATCTCCGTGGATGTCCCAAACGAACGCACGACGGCCTGCCGACAATCCGAGTCGTTCGAGAATGTCGACGTACAGTGCCAATTGTACCGCATAGTGCAGCTTGGGCTTGCCATCCGTATCATCTCCACCGCCTTCCTCGCCGGCGCCCGATTTGATGTCGCCCGGCACGTAGCCGCCGACCTCCTTGCGGAGAAGGTCGGGCGCGCCCACAAGGTCGTCAACGGCTATGAATCCGGAATAGATCAGAGGCTCGCCGCGCCGCATGGCCTCTAACGTGAGGCGCTCTCGGTCGCGGCGTTCATGCGCGGATAGATCGAGGTAGGGCCGATCGACGTCGGCAATTACTTCACGCTCGTACAGAGTCCCTCTTTCCCAAAGCAAGCGCACGAATGGGTTGAGAGGATCGCGCCGTGACTGATCCCCGAAATCATCGAGGGCCACGCGCTTGGGACAGTGCACGAAGTTGTACAAGACCGAGGCAGTTACCGGCATGCATTCCCCCTTGATGCTGCTCGCGCCGGAATGCGCCTTCTCAAGATTAGGGCAACCGCCGCTCGACTACAAAGGGCGGATCGAAGCGCACGGCAGCAGGTGATGGTGGATCTGGCAAGCATTCTGACGACAGATTCTGCAAAAACAATTGGTGCCGATTCAGCAGCGTGCCAAGTTCGAAAGCTCGTGCCTTAGCGTTAGCAGCTGCTCATGCTCATGTTTCGGAGAGGCGGCAATCAATTCCTCGATTTCCGCGATGGCATGCGGAAGAGTCATCCAATCGAAGGCACCGTCGCCGCCGCGCACCCGGCGCGCCACTTCGGCGTCGAAGGCCGATCGGTCGGCCGGCCTGAGAAGGTCGGGCCGTTCGAAGTAGACGAGCCGTCGGCCGAGGCGACGGTAGCGCGTGTCGGCAAGCCCCAAGGCGATGTCGAGCCTCGTCTCCCACGGGGATTCATGGAAACGTCTGCAGGCGGCGATATCATCGTCCGATGGCCACCCGGCGCGATAAATCTGGAGTTCGACGTGCTCCGACGGCGGATAAATCCTATCGGTCGTGCGTGCTGCTGCCGCCAGCCTTGCGATGAACTCCTCGTCGGATTGAACAGCCTGCGCCGACCTCATGAGTTCGTCCTCGTCGGCGGGCTCCAAGTCGGCGGCGCCGATCTCCCATAGCGGCGCGACGAACGGAGAGGCGTTCACTTTCAGTCGTCGGATCGGAGACGTAAATCTCTCTCGAACGGCCTCGCCAAGCTCTTCGTCGGTGAGCTTCCGAAGAGCCCCGATGTCATGCGTGAGGTCGAGGCAGTAGTGCACGTTTGCGTCGATCGAACTAACACCGATTCGGGTGAGGGGCCGCACGCTGCGCGTACCCTCGAAGTTGTCGAAGTAGCCGAAGGCCGGTTCCTCGCGGATGAATGCTATAACCGACTGCTTCGAAGCGAAGCGCGTGAAGCTCGACCAGATTTCCGGTGCGCCCGCTCGCACTCGCTGACAGAGCTGCAGCGTAAGTTCAACGTCGCGCATCGCGTCGTGCGCGCCTGTCGACTCGAACCCATTCGCGGCCGCGAGATCGGCAAGACGGAATACCTGACGCCCTTCTGGGTCGCGTGGCACCTGAAGGACGCCGGGGCGTAGGCACGCGACCGCGCGCATCATGTTGAGGACATCCGCACGCGCGTTGTTGTTCGTGTTCGTCAGAAACGTCGGATGAAGACACTGATAGAAGGCTTGACGGAGAAATTCCTCATCGAAGCGTATCGAGTTGTACCCGAGAAAGAGCGCGGGCGACCAACCCGCCAGCGTTCTCTGGATCTCGCAGACCATTTCGTAATGCGAGGGCCGGCGGGGATCGGTTATGTCCCGAAGCGACGTTCCCGTCAGCAGGAGTGCCTTGGGCGATGGTACGACGTAGGGCAGCAGCCTCGACCGCACCTCGATCGTCGCCGTCGGCGCCAGAGTGTCGTCTGTGCGGACGGCGGCGAAATGCAGAATCTGATCGAAACGCCTGTTGAGGCCCGTCGTTTCCACATCGTAGATGACGAAGCTCAACGCGCCCTCGATTTCGCTCTAGATGTGGAGCCTGTGCTGGAGGGCCGTCATACTGACGCGGAATTTGTTCGCGAGCTTCTCCAGCACCTGCGGATCCTCAAGGTCGAGCCTTTCGTCGAGGGCCGCCGAAAGAAGCTCTTCCGGCATCAATAGCTCCGCGGCGAAAGCGTTGGCTTCGATTTCGAGCATGTCCGTTCCCGTGGCGGAAACGCGGTCTCGCCGCAGCGAGCCCTTGTCGACGTGCACGGCCTTCTTCAGCTCCGTCGGGTGGAGCACGATGTGGGCTAGTTCGTGGGCCATCGTGAAGCGCTGCCGGTTCGGGTGGTGCAAGGAGTTGATACCGATCGCCGGAACGCCGTCCTTGATGAACGCCATGCCGGAGAGCTCGTCATCGAATGGCGCGTACTCCACTTTAACCCCAAGCGACCGGGCAATGCGTTCGACGTTGACCGGAAGCGATTTGATGCCGAACTGCTGTATGAGCTCGCGCGCCTTGCGCCTTGCATCGTCCTTGTTGCTCATGATTTTTTCTTTCCTATGCGCCGAACGAAGTCTTCGAGCGCAGTCTTCTGCTGATCGCTCACGGCATCGCCCGCAAAATCGACCGGCTCTATCTCGATGAGAGCGTTCGGGATCAGATCAGTGATCGTACGCAGTTCGAGGGCCGCCGCCAGCTTGTAGACGTGGTGGAGCAGGATCTTTTGCCGACCAGTTTCGAGGTTCGCCAGAGACGCGCGGCTCAGCCCGATCTGCTTCGCGACTTCCTCCTGCTTGAGGCCAAGCTGCTTCCGCCGCGTGGCGGCGCGGGCCCCGAGCAGCTTGTAGACGTCCATGTCGCTCATTGGCGCACAAGAATCGAGGTGGCTGAATCTGTCAATCGGGCAAACATTCCTGTACACCGTCGAATGTTTGCAATACAAACAAAAAAGAAGAACTGGTAAATTGTGTCAATAAAACGCTGGACAAGCCCGACGGGATGCCCCTAACTGGCTGGCGAACGAGTCCCGGGGCCTGAACGGCCCGGAACAGGAGGGTCAAAATCCATGAACTTTGTCGACCATGCTCGGCAAGCGCGGGAACTGCAGATCGTCGGCCTCTTGGAGGCGGTCTGCCAATCGCTTGAACCGACCCAGTCGCAGACGGATCTGGCCAAGCAGCGCTACGAGGGCGTCGGCGGATGGCTCGCGAAGTCCGACGATCCGCTCCTGCGCTCGATCACGATCTACCTGCAGGGCTCGACCGCCATCGGCACCGTCGTCCGTCCGATCGGCTTCAACGAGTTCGATGTCGATCTCGTCGCCCACGTGCCAGACCTCGACGTCGCGTTGTCGCCCGCGGCTCAGAAGAGGGCGATCGGCGACCGGCTCAAGGCCAACGGCAACTACGCCGCGCTGGTTGAGGAGATGGCCCGCTGCTGGCGGCTGAACTACGCGGGCGAGTTCCACATGGACATCACGCCCTCGATCCCGAATCCGAACTGTCCGTATGGCGGCGAATTGGTGCCCGACAAGAGCCTCAAGGTCTGGAAGGCCTCGAATCCCAAGGGCTACCGCCGCATGTTCGACGGACGCGCGAAGCTCGTGCCGATGATCCGCTTCCGCAAGCAGATCGCGGCCGATAGTCTGGGCGCCAACGTCGAGCCCTATCCTGGGACCGTCTCGTTCAAGGGCATCCTGCGCCGCATCGTCCAGATCGCGAAGCGCCACCGCGACATCTTCTTCATCGACAACATGGACGTCGCACCGCTGTCGGTGATCATCACGACGCTGGCGTCGCGCAGCTACGAGTGGTGCGTCAGGAGCCGGGAATACGACAACGAGCTCGAACTGGTGCTGGACGTGATCGCGCACATCCCGGACACCATCGAGAGGCGCGAGGTCAACGGCACCGTGCATTGGTTCATCTGGAACGAAACCACGCTGGGCGAGAACTTCGCAGAGAAGTGGAACCGACACCCGGAGAGGGCGCGGGCCTTCTTCAGCTGGCACGCGCGCTTCCGCAACGACGTCGCGGCGCTCTCGACGGTCCGCGGTATCGATCTGCTGGGCGACAGGCTCAAGGGGCTGTTCGGCCAGAAGCCCGCAAACGACGCGATCGCCACCATCACCGAACGCGTGACGGCGGCGCGCTCGACCAACAATCTCCGCGTCGCGCCAAACGTCGGCCTGACGTTCTCGTCCGCGGCCGCCGTCGCCGCGGCGTCGACGCCGGTGCGCTCGAACACCTTCTTCGGAAGCTAGGAGGACAGAAGACTTGCTGTATGGCCGACCGAAGCCGCTCACGGCGGCGCAGCAGTATCTGAACCTCAGAGCGAATCCGATCAGCCTCGGGCAGGGCAGCCTGCGGGCCGGCAGGCTGACGTGGAGATACCTGGCGACGCCTTCGACGCTCAGCCGCGAGTACGGCATGCGGATCGAGTTCGCGCAGGGCGGCGTTCCGAAAACATACGTCGACGCGCCGGACCTGCAAGCGCTAGCGGGCGAGCGGCCGATCCCGCACCTCTATAGCCGCAATCCGCCGCAGCTGTGCCTCTACCTGCCGAGGATCTACGAGTGGCAGCCGCAAATGAGAATCGATCAGACCATCGTGCCATGGTCGGTGCTGTGGCTGTTCTATTTCGAGGAGTGGCTGCTTTCCGACGAGTGGAAGGGCGGTGGAATGCACCCCGGCGACTACAACCCCCGACGCAGGAACGCAGCATGACGGAAGCACGCACCTACCGCATCCTCTCGCTCGACGGTGGCGGAATCCGCGGCGTCTTTCCGGCCGCGTTCCTCGCCCGTCTCGAAGAGTATCTCCAACAACCGATCGGCCGCTACTTCAACCTCATCGCCGGCACGTCGACCGGTGGCATCATCGCGATCGGCCTCGGGCTCGGCCTGTCCGCCGGCGACATTCTGAAGCTCTACGTCGAGCAGGGGCCCGCGATCTTCGGCCAAGAACACGGTCTGGTGCAGAACTGGATCAGTCAGAAGCTGCGCGGCATGGCGCATCTCGTTGTCACGAAGCATTCGTCGGAACCGCTGCGCCGCGCGCTTGAAGGGGTCCTCGGGCGCAGGAAGCTCGGCGAAAGCCAGACGCGGCTGGTGATCCCGGCGTGGCACCCGGTGCTGGAGCGGGTCTACATCTACAAGACCGCCCATCATCCCAGACTCGAATCCGACTACAAGCAGCCAGCGATCGACGCGGCGATGGCGACGGCCGCGGCGCCGACGTTCCTGAAGCCGCACATGACCGAGTCCGCCGTGGAACTCGTCGACGCGGCGTGTGGGCCAACAACCCGATCGGCGTCGCTGCCATCGAGGCGATTGGCATGCTCGGATGGCCGGGCGACCGGCTGAAGATCCTTTCGATCGGCACCATCAACGAGCCTGGGCGGTTGCCCAGGCTCCGCGGCAAGATTCCGATGGCGGCATCGGTTACGAGACTCTTCATGGCAGGGCAGGCGCACAGCGCGCTCGGCGCCGCCAAGATAATCACCGGCGACGTGCACCACCGAAAGGCGATCTGGCGTATCGATCAGACCGCGCCGGAAGGTCGGTACACGCTGGACAACGCAGGGCGTATTTCGGAGATGCGCGACCGCGCATTTGCGGAGGCGCGCGAGCAGCTTCCCGAGCTGAGGCGCGAGTTCTTCCATGCTCCGGCCGAGCGTTTCGTCCCGCTCTACACCACCGAGGACGCCGCGACGGAGGATGCGCGCTTGCTCCGCGCCGGCGTGCTTGCAACCCAAACCTAGGAGCAACCGGTGACCGAAGAGCACAAGCTGTTGCTGTTGACCGCTGCGATCGTCATCGCGCTGATCTGCATCGTTAGGTGGCCCTGTTTGTTGTGCGCACTGATCGGCCACCCTTCGGCGCGCTGCCGAGACGGCTCGCTTTCGTTCAGCATCCGGCGGCGCGGCACCTGCTCCCATCATGGCGGCGTCGAGGAATTTCTGCCGGCGTACCCGTCGGCCTCTTGATGCCTGCGATCCGGATGCCAGATCTGAACATCTGGAGGAAATTCGAGTGAACACGACCGCGCTTCTCTTCACCTTCATCGACGACGAGTCGGGCGAACTCGCGGACATCGTGGCCCCCAACGAGGCGGCGGCGCGCCTGTGGTTGGGCGGCGAGTGGATTCTTCCGGACAGGTGTCCTCTCTTTGCTCCGCCGGCCGCGGTCGGCGACTGGGACCGCGTCGTCAAGGACGCGCAGGCGGAGGCCAGCCAGGCTTTCGCCGACATGAACGCGGCCCGGCCCAAGCGCGGCACCATGGCCAGCATGGAGGAGGTGAAGGCGTTCAACGAGGCTACGGCAACGTACGAACTGAAGAAGGCGCGCGTCACCAAGCTCGTCGGGATGTCCGTCGCCGCGTCCTAACTTGGAGCCGAGCGCACGGTTGGGTCTGACGGAACTTGCTTACGAAGACGAGAGCACTACGCTACGCAGCGCCGACAGGGATGGCAGAAAAAAGTATCCACCTCCGCTGGGTGCCACGAATGCCTTCTGCGCCGTGACCTCTCTGGACTGGAGCTGCGCCCCGAAGACATGGCAGCGTCTGATCCCGTCGGGCGAGGCGGCATTCTGACCAACGATCATGTCATGTCCGCCGGGACCGCGCGGACGCGATCCGTTGTTGATCCAACGCGCCTGAAGGAACTCGAATTGCTCCTCGATCGATGATTGGATCGAGAGGAACAGCAGGCCGCGGTCTCCTTCGAGCGGATCGGGCCCGCTCTCGCCGTACCGATCCGCGAGGCTTTCGCCGAAAGACACTCCGACCCGCAACAACCGCCGAGTCTGGGAAGCGTTGGCGCCTCCCATGTCGGAAGCGCCATCGCGCGTGTTGACCTTGCGGATAGCGGGAATCGGAACTCAGCACGCAAGCCTGGCCGATGCACTCGACAGTGTCGTTCGCCGCGGTCCCGATGTCGGTCGCGCCGCCGACGAGCTTGACGGTAATGCATTCGGCGATCTGCCCCCCCCACCGGAGCGGTATGCCGCCGATCATGAGATCGCTCAGCGTGCGACCCGTTTCGGGCGGCACCTCGACGACCAGCCGCTCGATGCGACCGGGTTCGCCACGCACGATGCGGACGCATTCGGCTGGCGCAATGCTGTCGGGAAGCTCCCAACCCGTGTAGTCGATATCATCCATGTAAAGACCGACTGGGTTGACGAGCGTCACCATCGCTTTCAGCCGCGCGAGCGCATTTACCGTGGCTCCGATGGTGGGATCGCTGTTGCGGTTGGCGCCACCGTAGAGAGAACAGCAGATAAGCTCGTCCGGCGACGTCACCGGCGTGCCATCACGCCGCTTGCGCAGGATCGTACTGTCCGCGCCCAGCCTGATCTCGGCAGAGATCGAATTCGGCGGGCAGTTGAGATGAGCGATGCCGTGGGTCGTGTTCCATTTGTTGTAGGGATTGTAGTCGCCCACCAACATGCCCTGGAACGGGACCTTCACCCTGAGGTCGTCGACTTCGACGGGCTTGCCGGTCAGATCGCGGTAGAGTTGCGCGGCGTATTCGGGGTTGCCCGAGAAGCGATATGAGACGCCGTCGTCGACAGTGACGAGCCCACCAAAGATCGCGGTCCAGTATTCGGGCGGTTCCGACGTGAAGGTGACGCGAACGATTCGTCCGGTGGCTGGATCCCGTTCGACGAACCACTCGCAATATTCATCGAGCGGACGGAACCAGACCTTGGTGTTCGCAAGCATCAGCCGCTGGGCCGGCAGCGATGAGTCATACGGTTTGCGATACGCATTGTAGGGCGATAGCGGCCAGAGGCTGTCGGCCTCCTGCAGCGCGCGGTCGCGTCCGTGTTTCAAAGCCAGAGTCTTGGGAAAGGCGTTCCAGACGATCGGCTGCTCAACAAGCGTCGTCTTGGCATCGTATTGCTTCGGATCGAAGAACTGCACGACCCCGGGTTTCCCGCCGTCCGATGGAAGGATCGTCTGCTGGAAGTCGATCGCCCATTTGAAACAGAGGCTGACGAATTCGTCCCATTGCTGCCGGCCGCCGGGGACGTGATCGAGATCGGTCATGAATGCCGGCGGGTCGAACCTGCGCAATATCGGCATGAGTGCTCCTCCGCTGTCCGCGTGACCTTGCCCCTGAGATACGGTGATGCAGCTTCGCCGGCGTAGTCCTTCGAACTCTGTCAGCAGCCTCGACAAATCATTCCGCAGCCCGGCGCGCCGCCCGCCCAAGGGTCGGATCGCCGTTGGCAAAATTACGGATTTCGTTTCGGTGCTTTAGGAAGGCCGCCAGATGATGCTCACGCCACCCCTCCCAGCCACTTGGGCCAGCCCAACGGATCAACTATAAGTTGCACATATCGTTGCCTTTGACAATCGCGCTGCCGCTCGTGATCCCCGGATCCCCGGCCGCGCGGGTTGATATCGGCGATGGCATCCTTCCATTCTCGCCGCGGGAGCATTTCGGCTTTCCGGGTGAGGCGAACCGACATCTTTCGTGACGGAGTCATCATGGCTCGTTCTCTCTACGCGCGGCTTGACCAACGGTTCGGCACCAGGCCGCCGGCATTCCAACGCCAACGCGACCTGCAGAACAGGATCGACAACTTCTCGCAGACATTCGACGCGAGCATCATGTTCGCCCCCGCAAGGGCAGACAAGAAGACGCGCGTGGCCGTCGTCGGCGCTGGGTTCGCGGGACTCATGGCTGGTCACACCTTGTCGCGGACATGCAAAGTCCAAGTCTTCGAGGCGCGCGATCGCGTCGGCGGCAGAGTGTGGACTCAATTTCAAGCATCATCGCACCGTGCCATCGAAGCCGGCGCGGAGCTAATCGGCTACAACCATCTCACTTGGCTGACGCTCGCGAAGCAGTTTGGTCTTGGATTGAGCGTGCTCACGACGGAGGAAGCATTTACATCCCTGAATCTGGAGATGCCCCTGCTGCTGGATGGGCAGGTGCTGTCGTCAAAGCACACCAAGCGAATCTACGACGAGATGGAGCCGGTGGTCGCAAAGATCTGCGCGGAAGCGAGAACGCTGCCGGACCCCTACAAATGCTGGGATGCGCCGCACGCGCGCGATCTCGACAGAACGAGCTTGGCGGATTGGATCGACAAGCAGGATTGCAGCAGGCTGGCGAAGAGGGCGCTCGAAACCCAGTTCGCCAACACGAACGGCGCGCCCACCAGTAGGCAGAGTCTGCTGGCCAATCTGGCCGTCATTCGCGGTGGTGGGCTTCACGGCAAGCCCGACGACTACTTCACCCAGTCCGAAACCGTAAAATGCGAACAAGGCAATCAGACGCTCGCATTCAAGCTGGCGGAGAGCATCGAAGCGGCAGGCGGCAAGGTCGCGACGAACACTCCGATATCATCGATAGAAATTCGCGCGGACAAAGTCGTTCTCAAGTCCGCAGCCGGCGAAGAGTTCGAGTTCGACCACGTCGTATTCGCCATTCCGCCGAGCTTGTGGCCAAGCGCATCGTCCAGTTCGGACATCACGATCGTTCCTGCCATTCCTTCCGAGTTCCGCATGTCGATGGGCGTCGCTATCAAGTATTTAAGCGAACTCAAGGGCCGCTTCTGGTTCGGCGCGGGCCTCTCCCCGAACGGCATGTCGGACGCTATCGGGATGACCTGGGACGGCACCGACAATCAGATTCAGATGACGGGTCAGACCGTGGCGCTCAGTCTGTTCGCCGGAGGAGATGCCGCCAAAGAAGCGATAGAACTGCTCGACCGATCGGGCCAGGACGGACTGAACGCGCACTACGCGCGAGAGTTGGACAAGATCTTTGCCGGGTATTCCGGGAATCGGGCCGGCGATCCCAAGTTCATCAGCTGGCCCGGCGAGCGTTGGACGAAGGCCGGATATTCCTGCCCCGCTCCCGGCGAAGTCACTCGCATCGGACCGTTCCTTAATCGACCGTTCAACGAACGGCTTGTATTCGCCGGCGAACACTGCTGTCTGCCGTTCTTCGGCTACATGGAAGGCGCGTTGCAGTCGGGCCTGGCAGCGGCATCGGCCGTCACCCGGAACGAGGGCCTCATTTGATGGCGAACAGCTATCGGTACGCGGCGGACCCGGGTCGACACCTCTGTTCCCCGTCCGCTTTGCCGCCCACGAAGCAGTTGGCTTTCGCGCCGCGCCGGGCGGAAATCGGCCAGCTCACACGAACGTGAGCTGAGATCTAATCCGTTTCAGAATTTCGAATTTGTTGGTATTTCTGTTGGTATCGTTCTAGCAGCAACCGCGCAAACCTAGTGGATATGCGGCTTCCCGAGGTTGTTCGATTCCGCCCCTGAATCGCATGTTTGTCGACTCTCTATCGTCGACCTCTTTTCGATTGCTATGGCGTCCTCACACTGAACGCAGCGTAGCAGTCGATGATGCGATATTGTCACTCGCAGACTATCGCGACAGCTTGCGGACACCGATTGTCCGATCCGTCGCTGAGGCAGTTATCTCGAAATGGTCCTCTTGCACGATTTCGGTGATGTTGCGCGTGCGGAACGCGACGATATTATTTCCCGATCGCCGCCGAAGACTTGTGTAGAGAATTCCCGCGCCGCCGGACGCGCGCACTTCCTCGCCGAATCGTTGCGATGCATCATAACGGTCACTTGCGTAAACGTCCGGATAGGCGGACTGCTGACCGCGGATGTCGAGGTAATCGCCAAGCAGCGTCGACGTATAGGTGCGGTAGGTGCGGCTCATTGTGGCGACGCTCCGTGCACTGGCTTCACGTCGAAGATGATGACCTACTTCTGCGGCGGCGGTGCGGATGTCGTCGGCTGCGTACCAGGCGCCAAGTTCGGGACCGTTGAACCTCATCCCTCCAGGCGCGACATGAAGAAACGCGGCCATCACGATGCTGGCGTTCGGCGTGCCATAGACCCATTCGTTTTGCGGCAGCCGCGCGACGCGCTCCGCTACCAGCCGGTCATTGGTCCAGCCGACAAGCTCCAACACGGCCGCCAAGTCGGCGGCGGTCGCAACCGAATCGAACAGCCCAATCGGCGGGAATCGCGAGGGAATAAGACGATAGGCCGGTCGCGGTGCGAAAGCCAAAGAGTGTCACCGGAAGACGAGTTCGGAATCGCCGTAGGGCACGAACGCCCGATCGACCTCGTTGGGCTGCATGTAGGTGCCGCCACGCGCGCCGTCCAAAAAACGGCGGACGGCGAGCAAACCGTCCTGAGAACCGCTGGTCACGAGAGCGAGCGGCGGCTGCCCGCCGAAGACGATCGCATCGTGCGGGGTCCGTAGCCATTCCACCCCGAGACGTTCCGTCGGAAACAGAATCCCGAGCGCCTGATGAATGCCGAGCATCGCAGAAATGCGGGTCAAAATATCGACGTCGAGCGTGAAGCTCCCGTGCTCGCGCGCCTGCTTGGCCCAATTGTGGTAGGTCGATCTGGACGGATAGCCGAGCACCAGGAGGCGCTGCTCCTCCGTCAGGCCCCACAAATCTGCAATAGCGAGAAACGTTCGCAGCGCAGCCGGGCTAAGACGCCGCCGATTGGCCGGCGCAAACCGGGTCTTATCGAGCCACTGGGACTTGGCCTCTGCTGCCGACGTCATCCGTCTGGGTGGAGACATGATCCGCTCCGTACAGATTTGTATATAGTCCAAATCTGGACAAACGGCAAGTCTCCTGTTTTGCGATATGAATCTCTGGATTCCCTGGTTTTTTGCAGGACCGCTCCATAATGCGGGGATGCAAAGGGCCGGGTCGTCCGGCCCGCCGGTTCTAAGCGGTGCCAAGGAATCGACCGAGTTCGCTTCAACCGACGCGCGAAAGCACGTCAACTTCGCAGGATATCCCGAAACAGGATACTCCTCATTCATCACGCCGTTTTTCCAATGTGCGACTGTCGACATCAGAAGTCTGAACTTCTTGCCTGTCGGCGCGATTGGTCCGTTCGGCGTTTGCATCGGATGGGAGAATGTCCCCTCCATGAGGCCGATATTCTGCTGAAGGCTCACCTGAGGTAGCGCACGAGGTGGTGGAGGCGGTGAAGCCCGATTGGGTCGGTCTCGATCAGGATCAGTGGGAGCTCGATCACGAAACGTGGAGCGTCCTCGCTCACCTCTGTCCCAACGCCAACATTCCGGTCGTGCAGCTCTCGGTCAACGCACTCAAGCCGTTCGAATACCGCTTTAGGAGCCCGGCTCTCATCGCTCCGCGACAAGGGCGTTCTTGTGCTTTCGAGCGGAAACGTCGTCCACAATCTTCGTCAGATTGAAAGGCATACATTATCGCAGCAATCGCTGCCGAAGCGTATCAGCGCGGAAATCAGGAAGACGGGGCTGCAGTGGAGGCGCGCACGGTGCCGTATGATGATCCGCGGCGCGAAATATTTTATTCGATCTTTCAAATGAACGCGCTCGCTGCGGAAACAGCCGAAGATGCGCTCAAAAAAATCGAGCGCATGGTTGAAACCAAGCGGTACGAAAGGATTCGGGCGCTAATCGTACGATTCAAGGCGGCGCCGGTACTGCTGTCGGTGGGTGCGTTCTGGGCGCTCTATGATCTCATGGGGCAGCAGCTCCAAGATTTGGAGCCGGATAGCGCCTATCTCGCCATGCACATCCTAACGGCCGAAAATAAGCCAGCTGTGGTATTCACATGGCTGCGCGGCCAAAAGGCCGCCTAACGATTTGCAAAATCTTTTGCCGCGCAGCCAGGCAAGCACATGACAACGTTCGCGATCCAGGCGGCGTTCGAATACGCAGAACACACCTATATGAACCGCAATTGGTGGTACAAGCTAAACGAAACACAGCGCTACGTTCTTCTCGAGCGGGTGGAGCGGGCCAATAGCTATGGCTATGTGCGTTCGAGCAAATGTACTGCTTTCCACTCGTCGTACGACGATTGGGAATTCGATAGCGTTGAAGTGATTTCCTAGTGTGGCTGCGCTTTCATCTGATTCGGTCTGTCAAAAAAGAAGTGATGAGAGTCGTGGTTAATCGTTTGCGTCAGTTTCACGGTATCTCACGTCTCAATTGCCTTTGCTTTTAGCATGAGCTCCTTTGCTGCGGTCTGCAGCGAGGGCAAGAATCGTTTTGCAGCTTCTCGAGATGTCATTGCGCTGGCCACGAACGTTATCCCGATGGCACCGATCGGGGACAGTCGTCCTTGTAAGCACACAGCGATTGAGTCCGTCGCCGGAAAGAAGCCGCGAGGCCGGCTTGCGTATCCTTGCGCCCGTGCGCGGAGAAGATACCGCTCGACGACTTTCCATTCGTGCGCGATGGCGTCGAGAGGGTCCTTCGACCGCTTCAGTCTCTGAAGAACGCCGCCAAGTGCGGCGGTGTCTAGCCCTGAAAGATACGCGATACCCAACGAAGTATGCAGAACTGGGAGGCGCCATCCGACTGCCGCCCTATCGAACACCAGCGGGCTGTTCCGGCGTGTGGTCTCGCGTATCACCATCTTGCCGTCCTCATAGACGGCTAGATCGGTGGGCCACATGATCTCTTGCTGCAGGTGATCCAGGACTGGTGCCGCAGCTTCGGTGAAGGCATCCTGGTCGCGAAATCCTAAGCTTAGTTCCCTGATCTTGCTGGTTAGCGCGAAAGCATGCCCGTCGCGAATGGATGCCACGTATCCTTCGCGTTCCAGTGTTTCCAGCACGCGATAGAGGGCAGGGCGAGAAATACCCGTGACAGCGCTCAAATTAAGCACTGAACCTGAGTCAGATTGATTCAGCGCGCGTAAAACGGATAGCCCACGCGACAAACCACGAATGGCTTTGGCCCGTTTGGGAGATCCCGGACGCCGGCCTCGTTTTCGTGGAACGATTTTGCGTTGCACCATGGTTTGTCCGCCAGGCGGACATCTCAGCAAATTGCGAGGCGGAATTCAAATAGAGGTGGCCTGATGCGTCATCACGGCCGGCTGCCTGACGTATCGCAAGTCGAGATTGATCATGGAATTTGGCATCCAGTTTTTCCCGTCTGTCGGTCCGACCCAAAAGCCGGCGCGACAATACTGGAACGAGGCTCTGAACCTCACTCAAGTCGCTGAGCGTCTCGGCTTCTCGAATGTGCGGACGGTCGAGCACTATTTTCATCCATATGGCGGATACAGCCCGGATCCATTGATCTTTCTCAGCGCCGCTGCTGCTGTGACGAAACGGATGCGGCTTATCACGGGCGCAGTCCTGCCTGTATTTAACAATCCACTGAAGCTTGCCGGTCAGATCGGGATGGTCGATGCAATCTCGAATGGTCGATTGGAGATTGGCGTCGCGCGAGCGTTTCTTCCGCACGAGTTTGCCCGTTTTGGAATTTCGATCGACGAAAGCCGCGCACGGTTCGACGAAGGGCTGGAGCAGATTCGACGCCTACTGGAAGAGGACGTCGTGAGCACCGTGGGGCGTTTTCATAGTTTCGAGAACGTAACGTCCCTGCCGCGCCCGACCCAAAAGCCGCGGCCTCCGTTTTGGATCGCTGCCACAACGACAAAAGACTCCTTCGAGAACGCTGGCAGGCTTGGTCACTACCTTATGTGCATCCCGCTGGTCGGAAGCCAGATGACAGACCTGATCAAGACATATCGGCAGGCGTGGGTCGATGCGGGGCATGCCGGCCGCGGCCGCGTCATGATGGCGTTCCATATGTTCTGTGCGGAAAGCCGCGAAACCGCGGCGGAAGTCGCTCGCGAACCGCTGAACATCTACCTGAAGTCTATTGTCGATGCCGCGTCAGACTGGATGGCAGGCGTCGCGTCCAAAGACTACCCCAACTACAAGAAGATGATTGAGGGGTTGTCAAAGGAGACGTTCGAAACCCAGGTTGAAAAAGGCGCTGCCTGGGTCGGTACTCCCGCCGATATTCGGAAATCGATTGCCTCCTACAACGAGGCAGTGGGTGGATTCGAGTCTGCATCCATGCAGGTCAACTTCGGAATGATCGGTGAGGCAGACGCCCAACGGTCGCTTGAGCTGTTCGCGCAGCAGGTCATGCCACACTTCTCGATGTAAGGAGGTCCGGATGTCGATCGCTGTAGCTTCCCCACAAGAGCGACTGTCCGAGCGGAGTATGTCGACGCTCGAGGAACTCTATGCCGAAACTGAAGCAGTGAACTTCACGCCCGGTTGGGTTCCGCGTAAGAAGCCAGTGCTCTATCGCGAGCCGCGGCCGGAATTCGCTCCGGCACACTGGCGATATGATAACGCGAAAGCCGGTCTCGACGCCGCAGGGACTTTGGTCGACGTTGCATTGGCTGAACGGCGCAATCTCATCATGCGAAATCCCTCGCCCTCAGCGGATTTTGAGACCAGTCGAACTCTCGTGTGCGCCTACCAGATGATCCTGCCTGGCGAGAAAGCGCCGTCTCATCGTCACTCGTCCCACGCATTACGGGTGATTATCGAGGGTAAGGGATCGTTCTCCACGGTTGATGGTCAGAAGATGCCGATGGAGACGGGAGATGTCGTCCTGACGCCTGGTGGGTGCTGGCACGGCCACGGGCATGATGGCGATCAGCCTGCTTATTGGTTCGACGGTCTCGACGTGCCTTTGACTCAACTCCTCGAACCAGTGTTTTTTGACGAGCATCCAGACAAATACCAGAAGGTTGAGCGCGTCGTGGAAACGTCGCCGTATCGGTTCAAGCGCGACGCTATTGCGCAGCGTTTGGACGCTGTGAAGCCCGAAGTTGACGGCTTCTACGGTCGTCGCGTCACATTAGAAGCCGCCAGCATGCCAACCATAGGTCTTGTTGTGGAGCGACTTGATGGAGGCGTACAGACCAGAGCCTATCGAACGACCGCCAACACCGTTTTCCACGTCATGGAGGGTACGGGAGAGAGCCAAATCGGGGGACAGGAATTCGCATGGCAGCGTGGAGACACGTTTGTGGCTCCCTGTTGGAATGCGATTTCTCACAAAGCCCAATCAGACGCTCAGCTGTTCGCGATGTCGGACGAGCCGCTTCTACGATTCTCCAAATATTATCGGATGGAGCCGATCGCATAGCGAAGGGATGGCAATGGTATCGATCGCATTTCCTGAAGTGCCGGATTCTAGCAAGGTCGTTGACCTTGATTTTACCAGCGCGGAGTTCAGAAAAAACGCGCACAAATTGGTGGCTGAGTGGGCGAAGAATCCGCCATTCTATGTCGTGAAGGATGGCCCGCCGCAGGTCATTGTTGGCCGCTACCCCGAAGTGAATGAAGTATTTCTCGACGCTCAGCGGTTCGCCTCGCAGCTTCCCAAGGGGCCTGGCTACGAGCAATACGATAAGTTCATTGGAACGCAGTTCATGACGCAAATGGACGGCGATCAACATGCGCGGCTGCGGCGCTTGCTCATGCCTGCCTTTTCGTCGCGGCGGATGCAGCAGTTGGAAACAGATATCACCGGCGTCATCGACAAGATGCTCGATGATATCGAGCGGGCCGGACCTGAGTTCGATGGTATGGAACAGTACGGCGCCAAGCTCGTTGTTGGCGCGCTCGTCGCAACAATGATGGGCCTTAACGAGGAACGCAGACAGATATTGCTCGACTATCAGGATATTCTGCCCATCGCGATCACGATCAAGCCAGGCCAGCCGTATCCTGCAGAATGCCAAGCGGCAACGAAGCGCGCCACGGATCTTGCCCATCAAGTGATAACCGAGCGGCGAGCAGGGCTACGGTCAGATTTTCTCGCTGATCTCGTCAATGCGCGCGATCAAGGCGACAAGCTCAGCGATGAAGAGCTTTTCGGGATGATTTTTGGTCTGTTCGGCGCGATCGCCGCAACAAGTCGATCGGCTGGAGGTGCTCTTTACACGATCTATGCGCATCCTGAAGCGCTCAGCCAGATGATCGCAAACCACGGGCTTATTCCCGATGCCGTCGAAGAATGTCTCAGGATTGCTAACAACGGCTACTTTACATTTGCAAGAGTAGCGACCAGGGACACAGAAGTCGGCGGTACCGCGATTAAAAAGGGAATGATCGTGAGGCCGTCACCTCTCGCTGCCAACTACGATCCTGCGGTTTTTCCAGACCCCCTTCGTTTTGACATTTATCGCAAGCCCAAGCGCATCATGTCGTTTGCGGTTGGTCCGCATCACTGCGTTGGCAATATACTTGGCAGAACCACAATCACGATTGCGATTCAGCGATTGTTGGCACGATTTCCGAAAGCTCATCTCGCCGATCCAAACTTTAAACCGACATACATCGGTGCGGTCGGAGAGCTACGTCTGCAAAGTCTCCCCATGAGGATCCAATGACACAGGCGCTTCGGTATTTGGCTCTGATTTTTCTTGGGCTGGGAGTACAGCTTTCAGAAGTGGTCTATGCGCAAGCTCCATATCCGAATACGGGTGTCAAACTTACGGTGCCATTTGCCGCGGGAGGCGTGCCGGACACGACGGCCCGATTGCTTGCGCAGAAGCTTCAGGATCGTATCGGTCAGGCTGTGGTCGTTGAAAATAGGGCAGGCGGCAACGGCGCGGTTGCTGTTGCGTTCATCACGTCGCAGCCTGCAGACGGCAGCACGCTTCTCGTTACTGATTCCACGCTTCTTACCGTCAGTCCCTTGTTCATCAGCCAGCTGCCTTACGATCCTCAAAAAGATTTGGTCCCCATTGCCGCACTGGCCCGCGCACCACTGTTTCTGGCGGTGAGTGCAGACACGCCGGTCAAGACGCTGCAGGAATTCATCAATTATGCGAAAGCGCACCCAAACGAACTGAACTACGGTTCGGCGGGCGTGGGCAGCACGCATCAGTTGACGATGGAGGCAATGAAATCCGCATTGGGTCTGAAGATCACTCATATCCCGTACCGCGGAACCGGTCAGGCGGTACCCGCGCTTCTGGGCGGACACATCCAAGTGCTTTGGGCAGCTTATCCCAGTCTTAAGGCTGGGGTGGAAAGCGGAAGAATTAGGCTTCTTGCGAACAATGGAAGCGGCAGATCGCCCTTGTTGCCGGAATTGCCCCCGCTGGCGGACATCATTCCAGGCTTCGACCTGGTGACGCCGATCGGCTTGTACGGCCGCCACGATATGCCTGAAGCACTTGTGCATCGAATATCGTCGGATGCGTCTGCGATCATGAAGAATCCAGACATGGAGGCACCTCTTGCCGCTTTGGGCATGGAGCCTGCACCTGGAGACTCAGCGACGTTTAAAAAGATGATTCAGTTGGAGATTGAAGCGATGACGAAGATCGTTGAGAGCGCTGGATTACGGCAAAAGCAATAGTCGCTCAGCTAGGATGTGGACTCATTAACGCGGCCATAGTCTAATCCCCGCACGCTTAACGAAGGCGAGATAGTTTGCTGCCAGTTTGTCGTAGCGCGTTGCGACCCGACGACAGTGTTTGATCTTGTTGAAGAATCGTTCGACCAATTGCGGGCTCGATATAGATACGGGCTGAAGCACTCCTTGCGATTGCATCGCGGTGGAATGTTGGCGAACGCGCCCTTCCGCGCAGCAAGGGCTCTAATCCAGTCGGCATCATAGCGGCGGTAAGCCAGCAGCATTGAATCCGACTCCAAGCGTGACAGCAATTTATCCGCGAGCCGGTTGTCATGCGCCTCGCCGGCGGTCAGCGCGAGCCGAACAGGCAGACCGTTGGCATCGACTAACGCATGTATCTTGCTGGTCAGCCCGCGTGATCGTCCCATGGACTGCTGTCGATTCTTGGTTATGCAGGCCCCGTGCTGATGGACCCAAACAATCGAAGTTTCGATCATCTGCACCGAGGCATCATGGGGTGGCCAGCGCGTCCCCGATGCGGCCCAGACACCGGCCCGTCGCCAGTGAACGAAACGGTTGTAACATGTGGCCTGCGGACCGAAGTCATTGGGCAGGTCGCGCCATAGGGCCCCGGATCGCAATACTCAGAAGATACCATTGAGAACAGGCCGGTCGTTAACCCGTGGGAAGCCGGGCGGCTTGCTCAGCAGCATCGGCCTGATAGCCGACCATTCATGATCGGTGAGTTCGTAGCGCATGGTCCGAGCCCTCTACGGAGCTTGAATCACGATTCGACAGGGGCCGCGAGCTTCGTCGATCCCGTTTAAAGGGGAGACGCGGCCATGACGAGCGCGCCCAAAGTCTGTGTTCAAAGAACAGTGCGGTAATTATCCCGGCCGCATCTACAAATGTCAGGTGGCGCACAGACGACGAGCGTGAAGCAAGCAGCGCAGCTCTAATTTGTTTTTTTTCCTTCGGAACGTGTGTCGACGGCGGGACTTCCACTCATGGAGACAGGAGTGGCGACGCGAATCTTGGTCTGGCACGGCGCTGGCTGGTCCAGTGTTCTCGGCTCGACGCTCACAGATATGCCCGGCCAATATTCCGATTATGAAGGCGGCCCGAGTGCGATCGGTGTTTGCGCCCTGACGCGCCGACGCCCGATTGTCTGCCCGGCGGAAAAGACCTGACGGCATTAACGAGATGACGATGAGGCATATCATTGCACCTGCCTTCGCTGCGGCGCTCTTGTGCAGCGCGGCCTTTGCTCAGCAGGCGCCAACGCAAAGCGGCGTCCGGCTGCAGCAGGTTGCCACCTTCGACCACCAGGTGACCGGAGTCACTGTGGCCCCGGACGGTCGCATCTTCGTCAACTTCCCGCGGTGGACGGAGGATGCGCCGATCTCGGTTGCCGAGGTGACGCGCGACGGCCGGATCAAACCCTACCCGAATGACGAGTGGAATTCCTGGCGTAATGCCAAGAAGAACCAGATGTCAGCCGGAGATCACTTCGTGTGCGTCCAGAGCGTCGTAGCCGATGCGCACGGCAATCTCTGGGTCGTCGATCCGGCCGCGCCAGGCACAGCACCCGTTGTGCCGGGTGGGCCCAAGCTCGTCAGGATCGACTTGAAGGCGAACAAGGTTGCGCAGGTGATCCGCTTCGATGAGACGGTCGCACCTCAGGGCAGCTACCTGAACGATGTGCGGTTTTCGCCCGACGGGCGACATGCCTACCTGACCGATGCCGGGGCCATGGGTGCTCTCGTTGTGGTGGATCTACAGAACGGCAAGGCTCGACGCGTCCTGCACGGCCACCCCAGCACCCAGCCGGAAAAGGATGTGGTGGTGAAGACCGATGGGCAGGAGTTGCGCCGGCCTGACGGGCGGGGGGTCGAATTTGCCGCTGACAGCATCGCACTCTCTCCTGATGGTCGTCAGCTCTACTGGAAGGCGCTGACGGGCAGGACGCTGTATCGCATCGCGACCGAAGCGCTGAGCAATTCTCGTCTCTCCGCGAAGGAGCTGGAATCCCGCGTCGAGCGGGTCGGCGAGAGCGAGCCCACGGACGGCTTGTGGATCGACAAGCATGGGCGGCTCTACCTCAGCGCCATCGAGAGCAACGCCGTGAAGGTCCGCGATGGCGGTCGCGACACAATCCTCGTCCAGGACGACCGCTTGCGCTGGCCCGACACGTTCTCCGAGGGACCCGATGGCACCATCTATGTCACGAGCTCGCGCATCCAGGACATGAGCTGGTTCAAGCCCGAGAACGGCGCGCGCCTCACGACGCAACTGTGGCGCATCGAGGGGACCGGGACGCAGCCGCCGTGACGCAATCCACTTCGGCCGCCTGCGATAGGTGATCAACGCAAGGACCGCATCATGAGAGCAGTCGTCTACAACGGACCTCGCGACCTGGCGGTGCAGGACGCGCCGGACGCGAAGATCGAGAAGCCGACCGACGTGCTGGTGCGGATAACGAGCACCAACATTGTGGCTTCGACCTGCACATGTGCGAGGGCAGGACTTCTTTAGAATCGCACAGGAACGACCCGCAAAGAACGGTTGCTCGCCTGAAGCGGGCAAGCGCGCAGACCTGCTGCAAATCTAACGTCAACGGAAAGGACTCAAACCATGGCCGGCAATCGCGTTCTGACATTTCAGGGGCCCATGAAGCTCGAAGTCAAAACCATCGACTATCCGAAGCTTGAGGATCCGCACGGCAGAAAGATCGAACACGGCGTGATCGTCAAGCTGGTGTCGACCAATATCTGCGGAAGCGATCAGCACATCTATCACGGTCGCTTTGAGGCCCCGAAAGGCATGGTCATGGGCCATGAGAATACCGGTGAAGTCGTCGAGGTCGGCCGCGACGTGGAACTCATCAAGAGAGGAGACCTGGTATCAGTTCCCTTCAACGTCTCCTGCGGCCGCTGCCGCAATTGCAAGGAGCGGCATACCGATGTTTGTGAAAATGCGTACGTCAACGACATCGTCGATTGCGGCGCCTATGGGTTCAATCTCGGCGGGTGGCAAGGCGGACAGGCCGATTACATGCTGGTCCCCTATGCCGACTGGAATTTGCTGAAATTTCCCGACAGAGACCAAGCGATGGCGAAGATCCTGGATCTCACTTTGCTCTCCGACATCTTGCCGACCGGATATCATGGCTGCATCGAGGCCGGCGTCAGGACCGGCTCGACCGTCTACATCGCGGGCGCCGGGCCGGTCGGCCGTTGCGCCGCTGCCAGCGCCCGTCTTCTCGGAGCGTCGTGCATCATCGTAGCGGACAGGTTCCGGGAGCGGCTGAACCTCGTGAAGGAATGCGGATACGAGATCGTCGACACGACGAGCGCCACGCCGGTTCCCGATCAGATCGAGGCGATACTCGGAGAACGTGAAGTTGATGCGGGCGTCGATTGCGTCGGCCTGGAAGCTCACGGTTACGGCGAGGATGACCGGGACGAGCACTCGGAAGCGATCATCAATGTCTTGTTTGACATCGTCCGCGCCGGCGGCGCGATGGGTATCCCGGGCATCTATACCAATTTGGATCCCGGCGCGCCGAAGACCGCCATGGCGAAGAAAGGCGAACTTCCGCTCGCCTTCAGCAAGGCCTGGATCAAGTCACCGAAACTCACCGGCGGCCAAGCGCCAGTGATGCACTACAATCGCGATCTCATGATGGCGATCCTGTGGGACCGCATGCCCTATCTGCGCAAAGTGGCAAACACCGAGATTATTTCGCTGGAAGACGCTCCGGCGGCCTACAAGACCTTCAGCGACGGTTCGCCCAAGAAGTTCGTCATCGATCCGCACAACATGCTGAAAAAGGCTGCATGAATGCGCGACGCGAAGCAACATCGACGAGGGAGGGACCGGATATCGGGCACCCGCTCTAAAGGTCGGCGAGCGTCGCGATAGCACACGCCGAGCACTACGCCTGTGCACGCTAGGAGTTGGATCATAGGAGTTGGATCATGGCACGTGAGACACTCGACGGCCTGAAGGTGGCGATCCTGATCGAGGATGGATTCGAGCAGGTCGAAATGGTGGAGCCGCGCAAGGCGCTCGACCAAGCCGGCGCCAAAACCAGCATCGTGTCGCCGAAAGACCAGCGCGTCCGTGCTTGGAAATTCACGGAATGGGGCGACGAGTTTCCGGTGGACGTTCCCCTCAATCAAGCCAAGCCAGAGGACTTCGACGCGCTGTTGCTGCCGGGTGGCGTCATCAATCCCGACGCCCTTCGCATCGAGCCTAAGGCGGTCGCCTTCGCGAAAGCCTTCTTCGATGCCGGCAAACCGGTCGCCTCGATCTGCCACGGGCCCTGGACCATCATCGAGACCGGCGCAGCACGGGGACGCCGCATGACATCGTGGCCTTCGCTCAGGACCGACCTGAAAAATGCCGGCGCGGATTGGGTGGATCAAGAAGCGGTTGTGGACCGAGGCCTGGTCACGAGCCGCAAGCCCGATGATATCCCCACGGCATTCAACAAGGAGATGATCAAGCTCTTTGCCGAAGCGCGAGGACGCCGTCATGCTGCGTGACGCCACGCGGAGCGAGCTTATGGGCCTCGCGCGCCGGCGTTTTTTTGGTTCCCTCCGACGCGAGGTCGCGGCGATCGGCCAGGGAACTTGGTATATCGACGAGGGCGACCGGAATTCTTCGATTGCGGCCCTGCGCCGTGGCCTCGATCTTGGAATGAACCACATCGACACGGCGGAGATGTACGGCCAAGGTGCATCCGAGGAGGTTGTCGGCGAGGCCATCGCGGGCCGCCGCGACGAAGTGTTCCTGGTCTCCAAGGTGCTTCCGCAGAATGCGTCACTGTCGGGGACGCAGGCGGCGTGCGAACGATCTCTCACTCGCCTCAAAACCGACCGGCTCGATTGCTATCTGCTGCACTGGCGTGGCGTCCACCCACTGGAGGAAACGATTTCAGCTTTCGAGGCACTTCGCCGCGAGGGCAAGATTCTTTCCTATGGCGTAAGCAATTTCGCTGTGCCGGATCTCGAAGAGGCCTGGGAAATAACGGGGCCCGGCCGCCTGGCCTGCGATCAAGTCCTCTATAATTTGCAGGAGCGCGCCGTCGAGCATGCTGTGCTGCCGTGGTGCGAACAGCACGGCATCGCTGTCACGGCGTACAGCCCGTTCGGACATGGCGGCTTTCCGAATCTGCATTCGGCCGGAGGTCGCGTACTTGCGGACGTCGCGCGTGCGCATGATGCGACGCCGCGCCAAATCGCGCTCGCATTTCTCGCGCTGCACCCGTCGATCTTCGCGATTCCCAAGGCGTCTACCGCTGACCATGTTGAAGAGAATGCCGGAGCAGCCGATGTGCATCTGTCGGATCTCGAGATTGATCGGATCGATGCCGCCTTTCCCCGAAATCCGCGTCAGCGTGGGTTGCCGATGCTCTAGTCGATTACCCGTCGCGGATACCCTGCCGAAAGGCGGCGCCGCAATGAAAGGAAGAAACCATGGTCACCGTAGCACTGTTTGTTCGTGTCGAGGCAAAGCCCGGCAGTGAAGCCGCCGTCGAGAAGTTCCTGAAGAGCGGGTTGCCGATTGTTGAAGGCGAGCCGGCAACCGTCGCCTGGTTCGGGCTACGGCTCGGACCGTCGACCTTTGGTATCTTCGATGCCTTTCCGAACGACGCCGGACGCAACGCCCACCTTTCGGGGAAAGTGGCAGCGGCGCTGATGTCGGATGAGACTGCCGCGTTGCTGACAGGGCCACCGACGCTCGAAAAGATCGACGTGCTCGCCGCCAAGCTCCCCGGGAACGGAGGTGGATGATACCGGGCCAACGGACACCGAACACTCCTCCGCCACGTCCTTCGATGGTGCGATCAGACACAACTATCCAGCACGGCGGTCACCGGCGGGCCGCCCTGCCCGAATCGCCGACGGCTCAAGCCAGAGGGAGATTGGTATGATCACAAATCAGAACGACACGGCCCGCACCGTAACGACCGAGTTGCCGGATCGCGCCGCGGTTTCGCTCACCATCAATGGCGAAGTCCGCCAACTGGAAATCCGGCCCTGGACCGTGCTGCTTGACCTCCTGCGCGAGGATCTCGATCTGACCGGCACGAAGAAGGGGTGCGACCATGGCCAGTGCGGCGCCTGCACCGTGCTCGTCAATGGCAAACGGGTCAACTCGTGCTTGACGCTCGCGATCATGAAGGATGGCTCGAGCATCACCACAATCGAGGGGCTTGCTGCGGACGGATCGCTCCATTCACTTCAGGCCGCTTTCATCGAGCACGACGCCTTCCAGTGCGGCTATTGCACGCCCGGGCAAATCATGTCCGCGCTCGCCCTCATCGAGGAGGGGCGAGCGCGGACGCGTGACGAGATACGCGAATACATGAGCGGCAACATCTGCCGTTGTGGCGCCTATCCCAATATCGTTGAAGCGATCCAGCAGGTGCTAGCCGAGGGCCGCGGCGTGCATCGGGAGGCAGCAGAATGAGGCCTTTTTCTTATGTGCGCGCCGCCGACATTGACCAGGCAAGGCGCGAGATCGCGGCCGATCCGTCCGCCAAATTCATCGCCGGCGGCACTAATCTTATCGACCTGATGAAGTACGATGTCGAGCGGCCGATGCGGCTCATCGACATCACGCATCTGCCCCTGAACACGATCGAGGAGACTAAGGACGGCGGCTTGCGCATCGGCGCGCTGGTCACCAACACCGACCTCGCCTATGACGCGCGGGTGGAAGCCCGCTATCCGATGCTGTCGAGCGCCATACTGGCGGGTGCCTCACAACAGCTCAGGAACGCCGCATCAACCGGCGGCAACCTCCTCCAGCGCACGCGCTGCTCCTACTTCTATGACGTCGATACGCCCTGCAACAAGCGTGAACCGGGCACTGGCTGCCAAGCGCTTCTCGGTTTCAACCGCTATCACGCCCTCTTGGGCGCCAGTACGCATTGTATCGCGACACATCCGTCCGATATGTGCGTCGCGCTTGCGGCGCTGGAGGCGAAGGTGCGCGTGGCAGGCTCGGACGGAGAGCGCACTATCCCATTCGTCGACTTCCACCGCCTGCCAGGCGATATGCCGAACGTCGACACCAACCTCCGGCGTGGCGAGATCATCCTCAGCGTTGACCTCCCTGCCGAAGGTTTTGCCGAGCATCATACGTATCTGAAGCTGCGTGACCGCCACTCCTACGCATTTGCACTCATCTCCATCGCTGTCGGGCTCACAATGGACGGCGACCGGGTCAAACGCGCGCGGCTGGCGCTCGGTGGCGTCGCGCATAAGCCGTGGCGTGACCTGGAAGCTGAAGAACTGCTCAGCGGGCGTCCGGCAACGGCAGAAAGCTTCCAAGCGGCAGCCGGCCATGTCCTCAGGGACGCCAAGGGCTATCAATATAACGCATTCAAGATCGAGCTCGCCCGGCGCGGCATCGTACGTGCGCTGAGCCAAGCGGCTGCCGGCACGCCGCAGCCCCAGACCGACAAGCGCATTCATTGAGGTTGGCCGCCATGCTTGAGAACAAAACTCATGTTGGAGCCCCGCTCAGCCGCGTCGATGGCCGCGCCAAAGTCACCGGTGCCGCGCGATACGCCGCCGAGTTCAACGCTCCGAATCTCGCCTGTGGCTATGCAGTGTCGAGCGCCATCGCCAAGGGTCGCATCACCTCGATCGCTGTAGACGCGGCTCTTGCCATCCCAGGGGTCCTCAAAGTCTTCACGCACGAGGACCGGCCGCGCACGGCTTGGTTCGATTCCAGTTATAAGGATGAGGTTGCGCAGCCGGGATCGCCTTTCCGTCCGCTCTACGACGAGAAAATCCTGTTTAGCGGGCAGCCGGTCGCACTCGTCGTAGCGGATACGTTCGAGATCGCGCGTTATGCCGCTTCGCTCGTGCGGATCGAATATGAAACAGAGCTTCACGCGGTCGAGGTGAAGGCCAAGCGGCAGGACGCGTACAAACCGCCAAAGAAGCGTTCCGGGGTAAGCGGACCGCCCAGCCCGCGCGGCGATGCCGGGCAGGCTTTCCAGAGCGCCCCGGTCCACATCGAGAGTGAGTACCACGTCGCCGTCGAGCATCATAACCCGATGGAGATGCACGCCTCGACGGTAATCTTCGAGGGCGACGGCAAGATTACCGTCTACGACAAAACCCAGGGCGTCCAGAACGTCCAAAGCTACATCACGAGCGTGTTCGGCCTCTCGGAGAGCGACGTGCGCGTGCTCTCGCCCTTCGTCGGCGGGGCTTTCGGGTCGGGGCTGCGGCCGCAGCACCAGCTCTTCCTGGCGGTGATGGCGGCGCTCGACCTTGAGCACTCGGTGCGCGTGACGCTTACCCGCGATCAGATGTTCAGCCTCGGCTATCGGCCCGACACGTGGCATGAGGTCAAACTCGGCGCGAACGCCGACGGAAAGCTTTTAGCTCTGCAACACCACGCAGTGGCCGGCACCTCCACTTACGAGGACTACCAGGAGGTCGTCGTCAATTGGTCCGGCCTGCTCTACCACTGCGACAATGCCGAGTTCTCCTACAAGCTCACACAGATCGACACCCCCACTCCCATGGATATGCGGGCGCCCGGCGCGCCGCTCGGCACCTTCGCGATCGAATCCGCCATGGATGAACTTGCCTATGCGACGGGCACCGACCCGCTCGAACTCAGGCTAAAAAACTATGCTGAAAAGGACGAAAACGAGAACAAGGATTTCACGAGCAAGGAGCTGAGAGCCGCCTACCAAATAGGCGCCGAGCGCTTCGGCTGGTCCAAGCGCAACCCCCAGCCGCGTTCGATGCGGGACGGCCGCCAACTCGTCGGCTGGGGTATGGCGAGCGCAGCCTGGGACGCGTTTATGCTGAAGGCGTCGGCCCGAGCAGTCCTCACCGACGATGGTAGACTCGAGGTGGCGACCGCAAGCGCCGACATCGGCACCGGCACCTATACGATCCTGACGCAGATCGCCGCCGACGCGCTGGGCCTCTCGATGGAGGATGTGACCGTGAAGCTCGGGGATTCCTCTCTGCCGACATCACCGGTCGAAGGCGGCTCCTGGGCCGCCGCCTCGAACGGCACGGCGGTGCAGGCGGCGTGCCAGACTGTGCGCGAGCAACTCTTTGGATATGCGCGCAGGGTCGACGACTCTCCGCTCGCCAATGCGACACTCGATCATGTCGTCTTTGCCGGCGGCGGCATCGCTTTGGCGGCTGATCCAACGCGCACGGTGACGATCGCTCAAGCCATGAAGGCTGGCGGCGTCAACCGGATAGAGGCTGAGGAGACGACACGTCCAAGCATGCTGACAGAGATGCGTTACTCGTCCTACTCGCATTCGGCGGTCTTCGCCGAAGTCAAGGTTGACGAGCAACTGGGCATCATCCGCGTTACTCGCGTCGTGAATGCCGTGGCGGCCGGTAAAATCCTTAACCCGAAAACGGCGCGGAGCCAGATTATCGGCGGCGTGGTGTTCGGAATCGGAATGGCGCTGGAGGAGGAGACCGTTATGGACCCGGTCCTCGGCCGATTCATGACCCATCACTTGGCCGACTATCATGTGCCGGTAAACGCCGACGTGCACGAGATCGACGTCATTTTTGTCAACGAGCACGACGACAAGGTCAACCCACTCGGCATTAAGGGCGTCGGCGAGATTGGCCTCGTCGGAACAGCCGCCGCGATCGCCAACGCCGTGTATCACGCAACGGGCGTGCGGGTGCGGAGCCTGCCGATCACGGTCGACAAGCTACTGGATCAGGGGTTCTGAGATAAGGACCTCGGCTTCGACGCAAGCCATCGTGCTGTTGCGTGAAGTCTTCTCTCGCTCTTCTCGGAAGTGTGACGCGGGCGGGGTGTGCCCCTCTCATAGAGAGAAAGCGGGACCCACTACCGATGATGCTGCCCCGTTATTGGACGGGGCTGCTAATGAAGTTTCGAGGAACATCGCTGGAAGATTCCTGCGCAGTGCGGATGGCAGATGCTTGTCCTCTAATTATCGGTGATCTATCTCGTCGCGATGGTGGTGCGTCGCGCCCAGATTCCACGCTATCGTAGTGTTGAAGCGGTTTTTTCTCCTCTCTTACTTACGAAACGCGCTTCTTTTCGTTTCTTTTGAGTTTTTTCCTTCCGCGGAGCGCGGCATCGAGTAGCGCCGCCGCCGCCCACCGCTTAACCGAGCATGCCTCACGTGGCGGAAGGAGGCAAATGTCCTCCAGGACGATCTGCGCTTCAATGCCCATGGTCAGGCTTAGGGCGCAGATCAGGCGTTGGAAGTCGTGCTTGCCCAGTTGTGCTTCGAGGTCTTCCAACGATCGCTTGAAGGCGAAGTAGCGAACACCAGCCCGTCTTTCGCCTTTTTTGCCTGAGTCCAAAGAAACTCTGAGCATCTCGCGGAATTCGCGTGAATGGCTGTTCGTAGACTGGTCACTTTCCACGACAAGAGCATCCACCCTCTGTTCGGGCGTTGCGGCGAGGGTAACGGCATTTTCGATTTTCGTCTGGTCGGGGCCGGCGACGCGCCACAGAGCTGCGTTTGCTATAAGCGCATCAGTCGTGGGAAAGTAGCGATAGATCGTCGTCCGCCCAACGTTCGTGAGAGTCGACACGGCGCTGATCGATACTTCACGGTTCTCCGCCAGCAAGTCGGCTGCCGCCTTGATCAGGGCCTCACGAGTGCGCTGTTTTTGATTTACTCTTCCCGATGACAGATAGCCGCGTGAAGCCATGATGTAAAAAGTGTATCCGATATTGCGGCTGTTTTCCGGGACTATCCCGTAAGAGCCCGTCCGTGGACGAATTTCGTCTCACCTTCAGCATTTTACTACGGAATGGTTGTTATCGAAGCAATTTCTTCAGATCGAATGAGGGATCGGCGGCCTGCAAAGCCGATGGCGTTACTCCACCACCCAGCGCGCGGCGCCCGAACATGTGGTCTGCCGGCTTATTCACCGATTCAATGGCGGTCAGGTTGCCGCCCGAATAGTGAAAAACTGAAAATGTTCCTTCGGCTTGGTCGCCGGTGCCGTCGCGGGGTTGGTTGGAAATGAGGGTGGCGTAGTCTCCGAGATGTTCAACCTCGAATCATCCGGCGTT